>JAGHSZ010000082.1 GCA_018065565.1 Candidatus Colivivens caballi | reverse complement strand
AGAAGGTCTTTTTCTCAAAGGGCAACCTCTACTATAATGGTACCACATTCAACTTCGAGGCCAATCAATATGACACAAAGCCATCGAGCGATGGCGCTCGTGTTGAGAATCATATCTCCCATTTCATGTGGTGCGATAACGCCACAAATGCCATGGCATTGAAGTATGAAGATGGATGGAACAAAGACGAGACATTCTTTGCCGGGAAGAATTTCACGGTCAACGGTTACAGCGGTTGGTGTACATTATCCACTGGCGAGTGGATTTATTTGCTCAGAACACGTACGGGTAACAGATTCGCCAAAGCAAAGATAAACGGAACGAGCGGCCTTCTCATTTTCCCTGACGGATATTCATTACCGTCCGGTTATTCTTCTGACGAAGGAACAGGCATGTCCAAGGTGAATGACCAATTTGCAGGTTTCCCTTCAGAAAATATTCCGGATGGTGGAAACAATAAGATTTGGCCTGAAATGGAAGCAGATGGAGTTGTGTTCCTTCCCGCTGCCGGCTATCGCGGTGGCAGCAATAGGGATGCGAACGTGAGCGATGTCGGCAGCTCCGGCTATTACTGGTCTGCGTCTCCGAGCGTCGACAGCCGAGCTTACGACTGGGACTTCTTAAGCGACTTTGTCCACCCGAACAATGACGCCACACGGAATAGGGCCCAGTCAGTCCGTCTAGTCACAGAAGTGAAATAACGCTTTCCAAGCGAACACATCAAAGGCACGTCAGTAGGTGGCGTGCCTTTTTTGCGCCTATACACATCTGCTCGAATATGAGTGCGTATAGAGTACGTTCATACTCGGGGTGAACGGAGATTGCATTGGGCTTGTACTGAAATGAGCACGCCTATGTACTGAGACACACTCACCTTTGTACTGAGACGATATCTTGTACTGAGGCGGATTCGTGGAGAAAGGTTATCTTGCGTGTCTGGCCAATGAAAACCACTAACAATTGTTAATAACTGGGGGAAAACGAACTAAATTACAGGAAATTTTTTATTACTGTCCGCTAAAACTTAAATCACATAGAGTCATCCGTCCGCAATGCCCATAAACAGCCATTGCGGATGTCTTTTTTTTTAAGTAAGCCCCCCCACTAGTCAAAAAGCGTAGGTTCAGGAGGCGATTCCTGCATTTTGGCAACCATTTTCGCCCAGTCTTCTTCATCTTTGTAACATAGATGACACCTCGCTGCGTAAGCTCCTCAAACTTGCCGTAGTCAATATAGGCTCTGTCTATGGCAAGGATAGTCCCTGAGTCATAGTTGGAAGGCTTGAGCATAAAACTGTCATTGGTGGCTGCTGATGTGAATTTGATGTCCGATGGCACGCCTTCATTGGCATGGATATTGGTATGCACCTTTATGCCTCCCTTCTTCTTACCAGTCTTAGGATGTCTTCCCACGCCTTTGAAGATAAGGTTGGAGAAGAGTGAGACTGTTGTGGAATCCAGCACCTGTAGCTTCTCAAGCCACTTTGGGGTCTGACGTTTTCGGCTGTCCGATGAAAGTAAATGCTTATAGGTAGCATAAAGATCCCTATAGATGGTTTCAAAGATACATTCCGGTCTCCTTGCGTTGGCATCTGACAGGGTACTGCGTCTCGGCATGAGCCTTACTCCGAGATGAGCGAGTTTGCTTGCCTCGGGAAACATGGAGTCAGTTATTTCCCGCAAAAGAATCGAAACGCCTGATGACTGCATAGAGCATTATTACCAGATGTTGCCAAGCATCAAAGTGTTTTACATAGCGTTCACCACCGTTTTCACGGCTAATTTTGAGAATTTTGTCCTTGTCAAGTAAATTAATCAGCTGTCCATACAACGGCTGTCCGATAAAATGTGTACCTTTGTGCATCGTTATAATGTTTTTTTGCAGGAACAAAGGTAACGAAAAGGGCAGAATTTCACAAAAGGAATTCTGCCCTAATTTTATATGCTCTCAAAAATGTTTAGCGGACACCAATAATTTGACATAAAACCTCTCGTACTAACACAGAGTAACGGGGTTGTTTTCCTTGAGTTTGTATAATCCTGTTCACAGAGAGTACCAATGTATTGACGAGTTCATAGATTCATGTGGACACCAAGCACTTTCATTGGAGTAGATAGGTATTGGTTCACGCAGATTGGCAGATTTTCGGAGTGAATGGATTCCCTTTAATTCTGCGCATTCTGCGTGAACTTTTCCTGTCAATAATTATTGTCTCTCAGTATGTTTCGTTCAGTATTGTCAGCTGCGGATTGCAGCCTGTGATGAGAAGGATGATGCCCTGATGGGAAATCGTTGTATTGAACCATGAAATCGTTGTATTAAGTCGCAATATCGTCATTTCATGCCATGATACCATCATTTCATGCTGCAATTCATTTACAATGTGTTGGTGATAACATTGATGAAATATATACAAATGTGCGATAAAGCATAATGATGCAACAGTAAACCTACTCTTGTAATGTTGGTGTTTTCATGGAGTGTAGAGGTTGAATATGCGATGATCCGATATGTTGCTGCACACTGTCAAAATGCCCTTACTGGCAAATGCGCTTTGTTGAGACAATAAAAAGAATTAGGTCAAATTGAGGAAAAAGTATTACCTGCAATTTGACCTATGTGTGTGTATCCATGAGTGCAAGTTGAAAAGCTTGCATATTTCATGGTTCCCTTTATCGTTTTTTGCCGAGTATGTCGCCGATTCCGTCCATATCGAATGCGAGTGACACGCGAAGGGTCTGGTCGAGCGGACTTGACTGGGCTGCCGAGATTACATAACCTGCATCGATGGAGAACACATTCATCTTGAAACCTGCTCCCACTGTGTAGTATTTTCTGTTGCCCTTGTTGGGGTGTTCGTAGTGGTAACCGGCACGCACGAAGAACTGGTTGTTGTAGGCGTATTCGAGACCTGCGCTCCACTGTATTTCCTGCATCTCCTCGCTGAATCCGCCTGGTGCGTCGCTGAACGACTTGAAGATGCCCGAGATTGGCGATATGTTGTAGTAACCCTCATCGGCAAGCCATGAGGTGTAGCCGCTGTAATCGTCCTCCATGCTGCCAGTCTCCTCAATGTACTGCTGCATGGTAGGTCGGGTAGGGACAAGGAGTTTGTTGGCATCGGCAGCGAAACTGATGGTGTTGAATTCGTCGATCGGGACCATCAGCGAGAGTCCGAAACGGAGGTTTGTAGGCAGGAACTCGGCATAGTCGCCGTCCTGATACGAGATCTTGCTACCGATGTTGTTGATGTTGAGACCCCATCCGAGTTGGCACTCGCGGTTGCTGAGGTTGATGTAGCCGTTGTGGTACATTGCGAGGTCGGCTGCAAAGGCTGAGCCTGGTGTGAGGCTCGGGTCGTAGCGGTTGGCAGCGAGGTCGGAATAGATGTAGCGGAGACCTACGGCAGCCGAGAATGTCTCGGAGAGCATTCGTGAGTAGGCCACATCGACTGCCATTTCGTATGGCTTGATGATTTCTCCACTTTCATTGCCATCGAATCCGCCGATGGTGACATCGCCCAGTGAGAAATAGCGCAGTGAGGCGCTGACTGCGTCGTAGTCGCCGATGCGGTAGTAACCGGTGATGTTTGCGAGGTCGATACCCTCGACAATCTGGCGGAGCCATGGAGTGTAGTTGAGGGAAACACCTGAGCGGCTGATGGTGAATGGGTATTTTGCTGGGTTCCAGTACTGCGAGTTGACATCTGGGTCGGTGGCTGCACCGACATCGCCCATGGCACCAGCTCGGGCATCAGGAGCAATGGCGAGGGAGGTGACTCCGTAATAGACTGGGTTGAACTGGTCGCGCACATCCTGTGCGTTTATGCTGGTGGTCAGTGCCGTCAGGCAGATGGCTGTCAATGTGATTTTTTTCATTTGTTTGTGGTTTTATTCAGACCTGGGACCTTCCAGACCCTCCCCCTCCCTCCCTTTCAGGGCGGGGGCAGATTGATGAAGGGTGATTGATGTGACTTATTTGCAGTCATTCTTCTCCCCGTCCTGGAAGGAAGGGGATGGGGGAAGGTCTTTTTTAATAGTATAACGAGCTTAACGGTCGTTTTATTGTGCTACGATGAATTTTTTGGACTTGCTGGCTTTCTTGCCGTGTGATGTTGACACGCTGGCACGGCAGATGTATGTGCCAGGAGGCAGGTGTCCGTTGCTGGTGCTGAGTCTGCACTCGAATGTGTAGTAGTTTGAGCGGCTCACACCTTGTTCGGTGGCATGCCAGATGTGCCGTCCCGTGATGTCGAACAGGTCAACCTCGATGTCGAGTGCCGACTCTGGTCGGTCGTTTTCGATGGTGAGTGTCAGCATGTCGTGTACCGGTCCGTTGATGTTGAGGTCGAAAATCTGTGGTTGAAGTCCTGCCTCGACATTAAACCGCAGTGTGGCGGTCGAAGGGTTGTTGAAGTTGTCCCATGCACGGAAGAGCAGGGTGTGCTGCCCGCTTGGGAGTGCAGGAATGGTGTATGACACGGTGCCCTCCTTCCATGAACCAATGGTGTTGACGAACTGTGTGTTGAGGTTGTAGGTGAGGAGTGGGTCGTTGTCGATGACCAGGCTGATGTCGTGACCGATGCCGCTTCCGGTGGTGCTGATGCCGCTTTCGTCGAAGAGATGTGCAGTGAATGAAGGAGTCTCATGCAGGAGGATGTCGCATTCGATGATGTCGTCGCCCTGTGGGTGGTATTCGTTGCCGTTGAGGGCAATGACGATGTCTGGTCCCTGGGTGTCGTCGCCGCTATGTGCTGTTCCTCCCACGGTAAAGTCGTCATAACTGCCGTGTGCTTCGAACTTGTGTGTGTCATTGACTGCATACAGGCAGAGGAGCCCTGACTGGTCGGAGTAGTTGATGTCGAGAGGTACAGGGAAACTGAAACGGAACTGTCCGTTACGCACTGAGTCGGTTCCGTGATAGAGTGTCTTTACGCGGTTCTGAAATACGAACGGCTCGATGTCTTCGCCTGCATTGTTTAGACATTTGATCAGTTCAAGATTGTCGAATACTGATGGATTGACTGTGCCGCTGAATTTGTCGGCAAGTTTGCCGCTTTCGTCTTCGATGTGCCCACTGACTTCCACGATTGCACCTGCTCCGATGCGTGGAGATCCATCCACGGTCTCACCGCCGGTGAACTGGTCGATGACCATCTTGTATGTAGGCATGTTAAGATGAATGGCAGGGTCGCCAAGGAGTACGAAGTGGCACTTGTTAATGGAGTCGCGCTTGCCGATGGTGGTGCGTGTCGCAATGTCGGTTTTTGCCTTTGCGAGGGCTTCGCCGATGGTATATAGAGTGCCGTCGGGCTTGGTTTTCAGCACATGTTTCATGAAGTTGAGGTTCAGATCCTTGTTCTGTGCCGAATAGACGGTGCGGGTGGTGGAGATGACTCCCATGGCTCCTCCTTCTGGATTGTTGAGAGCAACTTCGCCGATGTTTTCTTCATCCATGTCGAAGGGGCTGACATCGCATGCTGCGTGTATCCAGAGCGGCAGACGGGGTGATGACCAGCGGGCAAAGTCTTCGCGCTTCACTACTTGTTCGTGGCTGATGCAGTAGGCAGCACCGTGTCCGGTGTAGTTCATGATTAATGCACCGTCGTCCATCTGGCGGTTGATGTCGTTGTAGGCGGCAGGATAGGAACTGCCTGTTGCTGACTGTTCGCGCTTGTATGAGTCCCAGTAGATCTTGCTGATGCGGAAGTCTGGGTTGATGCGCTCGGTCTGTTCGCTGATGGCCTCGGCGTCTTTCATGTGTATGTTGGCGTTACCGTCGTCAGCCAGCATGCAGATGGTGTTTTTCCATTGACCAGTCTGCTCGTTGCGGATGTAGCGGATGAGTTTGTCAACAGTGGCTTTTGCCTCTTTCTCTGTTGTCACGGTGATGCGGCCTACGCCACAGTCGAGTGCTTCTTTGAGAGGGCGGACGCCTTTGCCGTCGGCAAGGATGGTGTAGTATTCCTCAAACACATAGCTGTCAGTGTGGCTGATGGAGTTGTCGGACTCATAGCAGAGCAGGTAGTCGTTGGCTGACTTGCGCGACATTGAGTTTGTGGTCATTCGGTTATCCCACACTCCGTCGCCGAAGAGGCAGAGATTCTTTGGACGGTCGGCCTGTGTCGGTGCCTTGTCGTAGAGCATTTTCATGAAGCGACGATAGGCTGTGGCATCGGGTGTACCTGATGAGAACTCGTTGTAGATTTCGTCGGCACGGACCACTGCACACCGCAAACTGTCGTATGTGGCGTGAGCATCTGCCAGACGCTGTGCCTGTGCAGCCAGACGGCCATTGGCAGGAATGATGATGACAAGGTCTAAATTGGCAAGTGCATGCAAGTCTTGATTGGCGATGGTGCCTACTACTTCCGGTGAAGGGAAAGAACCTGTGGCATTGAAGGCTACATATTGCTGACGGGTGCCTGCTGCTGATGTTGCAGTGAGTCTGCTGCCTGACAGTGTGCCTTTCACCTCGTATGGTTGTGATGGAGCAGTGACGCACCATAACAGTGTGTTCTTGTCTGCGCCGTCAATCTGTAACTGGTATGGCTGTGAACTGCCTTTTGTGTTGAATGTAAGGACGGAGAGTCCGGCAAGGTCGAGTTTGCGTTCATAGGTCACTGCAATGTAGTCGAGGTGTCCGTTCACTCCTGACAGTCGGTCGTGTGTGAGGGTGATGTCGGTGTTCTCCTTCGGTGAATCGAAGTTGAAGGTCTGTGCTATGTCGATGCCGTATTCGTATTCTCCAAGTGCCCGGTAACTGACAGACTTGAAGGTTGTGTCGTTGGCTGTCACCTGAAGTGTCGATGCCGACGAACCAGCGCTGGCAAACTTGACACATATCTGAGCATTGCGTCCAGTTGTGCCTGGGAGCAGCATCTTGTAGGTCTTTTTCTTGCCGTTTGCGAAATTATAGTTTTCGTAGAAAGTCCGCCCAGTGTTTATATAGCTGTATTCATCCTTCTCATAAATGGCATGGTCGATGAATGTTGTGACCGGTTCAAGCGGTGACTCGTCTGACACTTCTGTTTGCTTTGCCATCAGTGTGGCAGGGACTGTGTCGGTTGCCTCAGTCAGGAAATAATAGACATAGTCGGAGTAGGAGTTGTTGATATGGGTGTAAGCGGCATTGTCTTTGCCTCCAAGGTCCCAGCGCGTTGTGCCGAATGAATAAAAGAGCATTGAGTTGTCGCTGCGTCGGTAGAGTGGAATCTCAGTGACATCGTCGGGAAGTGTCTCCATGTCGGTTTCGGGCAGTACAGGCAGATTGTAACCGTATAGACTGACTTTTGCAGGGTTCTTGAATCCCATGCTGGACAATTGGCTTGGTGTTATGGCATATATGCCTGCATCCTTCACGCGGATTTTCACCCATTTGCCTGATGCTAACCGTGAGTGTGCGGCATAGCGCTCGGGATGGCTGGTCTGTGCGTTTGATGAAAGGGTACAGCAGCAGAGCAATGCTGCCGTAGCAAGCGTTTTGTTGAGCTGTCGTATGATATTCATAGGCTATTTTATTCTCTGTTCCAATACTTTTCTGTCTTCGATGTAGGCGGTGAGGTGCATACCCTCGCTGACGGGTCCCACACCGGCTGGCGTGCCAGTGAAGATGAGGTCGCCGGTTTTGAGTGTGAAATACTGGCTGGCGTAGGCAATGATTTTATCGACCGAATGTATCATGTCGGCAGTGTGTCCCTGCTGAACCGTCTTGCCTTCAATGTCGAGGTGGAAGTGTATGTCCTGTATGTTTGGTAGTTCTTCCTTTGGAATGAATTCTCCCACAGCAGCCGAACCGTCGAATGCCTTGCATATCTCCCATGGCAGTCCGTCCTTGCGCAACCTTGCTTGCAGGTCGCGGGCGGTGAAGTCGATGCCCAGCGTTACTTCATCGTAATAGCGATAGGCAAAGCGTTCTGGGATGTTCTTGCCAAGGCGGTTGATACGAACCACCAGTTCGGTCTCGTAGTCAAATCGCTCGGCAAAGTCAGGCACAAAGAATGGCTTGTTCTCACGGATGACCGCCGATTCGGGCTTTGAAAAGATGACCGGGTCCTGTAATGATAACGAATCGTTAAGTTCTTTATTGTGTTCGGCATAGTTCATGCCAACGGCAATTATCTTCATCTTTATTGTTCGTTTTGAGTTGGTGTGGGCAGATGCCTGTGGCGTGAAATTACATTCCTATAATTCGTATTATGTCGTTCCATGTGGCGAACACCATCAATGCCAGGATGATGGCAAAGCCTACATACTGTGCCCGTTCGAGTACTTTGTCGGATGGCTTGCGGCGTGTGATGATTTCATAGATGGCGAATACGGCATGACCTCCGTCGAGCGCAGGAATTGGCAGTACATTCATCACTCCAAGTGCAATGGATAGTAGGGCAGTGAGCAACCAGAAACGCTGCCAGTCCCACTGCTCAGGGAAAATGTTGGTGATACCTACAATGCCCGACATACTCTTTGCGCCGTCGGCAGTGAAGAGGTATTTTAGGTCGTTGACATATGATGTGAGTTTGTTCCATCCATATGCCAGACCTTCTGGTATGCTTTCAAGGAAACCATATTCCTTATTTGTTACTTTGTACTCTGGAATGTTTGGCATGATGCCAATCTTGAACTCAGAGGTAAGTACTGCTTTCAGCGTGTCGGTCTGGTTCACGAGGAATGTCACAGTACGCAGACGCAGACTGTCAGCTGCTGTTGAGTTTTCTGAAAGTGGTTCGCTGAGTGAGGTCAGCATATAGACAAACTCGTTGTAGTCGTTGACTGTCTTGCCATTGACTTCGCTGATTATGTCACCTGGTTTGAGACCGATGGCTTCAGCAGGAGTTCCAGCAAGTACGCTGTCGATGCTGAATGGTATGAGTATGTCAGCATATGGAGGATTGCTCTGTGCCATGTTGAGCATGTTTTTACCTTCTGGGATGCTTATTGAGACCTCTTTGCCGTTGCGGAGGACGCTGACTTCCTTGGCGTTTGCAATGTCGCGAAGCACATTCACACTCCATGCCTTGACTTCCTTGCCGTCAATGCTGACAAACTGGTCGCCGTCGCAGAATCCGTCGGCCTTTGCCTCCTCATTGAACTTCATTCCATAAGTGATGTCGGTAGGCTTAACGAAACTTTCTCCCCACGCAAACAGCACACCTATATATATTATAAAGGCGGTGATGAAGTTGACGATGATGCCTCCGAGCATAACTATCAGTCGTTGCCATGCTGGCTTGGTGCGGAATTCCCATGGCTGTGGCGGCTGCTTCATCTGCTCTTTGTCCATTGACTCGTCTATCATTCCGGCAATCTTGACATATCCGCCAAGAGGCAGCCATCCGATGCCATATTCTGTTCCAACATATTCCTCACGCCCGTTTTCGTCCTTCTTGACAGGCTCCTTGCCTATCATCTTGCGGAACCATGGCCAGTAGGTGCTGAACAGTTTAACATTCCATGCGTCAAAGAACAAGTAGAACTTCTCGACGCGTATCTTAAACATTTTGGCAGCAAGGAAATGTCCGCCTTCGTGTAGTATGATGAGAATGGCAAATGCCACTATGACTTGTGCTATCTTTATCAGTGCTGTTTCCATATTGTTTTACAGTGGTTGTAGTTATTGACTGCTGTTATGCAGTTTTTGTTAGAAATAGTTTTCGCTTTTCGCAAAGGGGTTTGTGAATCGGTTGGGTTGTATGCGCCGCTTGACTTACTTGACTTAGATGAGTTGTGAAGCGTAGGCGCGTGCCTGCTTGTCGGTTTCGAGATACAGTTCAAGCGACGACTCTGCCGAAAAGTCAGAGTGAGCCATTGTCTGCTCGATGATGTCGCTGATGCGTGTAAACGAGATGCGGTCGTCGATGAATGCTCTGTTGGCGATTTCATTGGCTGCATTGACAATGCAAGGCATGTTGCCTCCTTGGCGAAGGGCTTCGTAGGCAAGTGCGAGGCAACGGAACTTCTCGGTGTCGGGCTGCTCGAATGTCAGTGCATTCATCTTGAAGAAATCCACACGGTCGAACGACGATTTCAGTCGCTGAGGATAACTGAAAGCATACTGAATAGGCAGGCGCATATCAGGAACGCCTAACTGTGCTTTGACTGCACCGTCCTCAAACTGTACCATTGAATGGATGACCGACTGCGGATGCACCACAACCTGTATGCTGTCGGGAGTGACTCCAAACAACCATTTTGCCTCTATCACCTCAAATCCCTTGTTCATGAGTGTGGCGCTGTCGATTGTGATTTTTGCCCCCATGTTCCAGGTAGGGTGGGCGAGTGCATCGCTTTTCGTTACGGTTCCCAACTGCTGTGGTGTGAGGCGGCGGAACGGTCCTCCACTGCATGTTAGCAAAATCTTCTCTATGCGGTTGCCTGGTTCCAGACACTGGAAAATGGCTGAATGCTCGCTATCGACGGGTAGTATTGGTACTTGGTTTTCTGCTGCCAGACGGTTGATGAGTTCACCGGCAACCACAAGGGTTTCTTTGTTTGCCAGCGCAATCATCTTCTTTGCCTTGATGGCGCTTATGGTTGGGCGCAAACCTGCAAAACCTACCATCGAAGCAAGTACTATGTCCACATTGTCGTCCTGCACCACTTGGCACAAGGCTTCTGCACCTGCATACACCTTGATGGGTAGGTCGGACAGTGCGTTTTTCACTTCCTCGTAGTGGGTTTCGTTGGCAATGACAACGGCTGACGGTACACATTGGCGTGCCTGTGCAATGAGCTTGTCCACGCTATTGTTGGCAGTCAGCACATATGCCTCATATAGGTCGCTGTGTTCTTCTATTACTTGCAGAGCCTGTGTTCCTATCGAACCAGTCGATCCTAATATGGCTATTCTTTTTTTGTTCATAAATTGTATTATAGTTGTATTCTTTGTCTGACCTCATTCTTCCTTCTTTGAGTCTTAATATCTCTTTGAGGCAGCATACTGTTTCTCAAATTAGGAAAAGAACGACAATTGCCAGATTGTGAAAGTTTATTCGTTTAATTCAACAAGTCCTGTTGGCAGATTCATCGTTATGATGCGTTTCTTATGGTCGATGTCCACAATGAAATCTTCTTGTGCCGGTATGAGCAGCTCATCTTCTTTGTGCTCTACAACAAACAACCAGTTTTCAGTCTGGTCGTCAATGTCCGTGATAGGTCCGAGGACTTTATCACCGTCTTTGACAGTGAAACCAATGAAGTAGTTGAGCGATACCTCTTCCTCGTCACCGTCTTCGATGTATTTGTTCTCGAAATAGACCGTTGAGCCAATGAGTATCTGTGCCTTTTCGCTTGAATCGATGTCGGCAAATTTGATGAGGGCTGTTGAGTCGGTCTTGAAACGGTATTCCTCAATAAAGAAAGGGACAAGCAGTCCGTCAACATCACATATGAGATACGGGCAGTCCACACGGTCGAAGATGTCGTCATCGACATTCATCGATAGTTCACCCTTCAATCCATGTGGCTTTGTTATTTGACCAATCTTATATACTTCCTCGTTTCGTATCATTGGTGTTTGTTTACCTGTTGAAAGTTTTGTTCTTCTGATGACGGCGGTTTGCTTAGTCTCTTCTTGTCAACATCCGACAGTTAATCTTCTATTCGCTCTATCTTGGCTCCGATGGCATTAAGTCGCCCTTCGATGTCTTCATATCCACGGTCAATCTGCTCAATGTTGCTGATGATGCTTGTTCCCTTTGCGCTCATGGCTGCAATAAGAAGGGCGATACCGGCGCGGATGTCGGGAGAAGTGAGACATGCCGAGTGCAGCTGAATGCGGCGGTCGTGCCCTACAACCACAGCGCGGTGTGGGTCGCACAGAATGATTTGAGCCCCCATGTCGATGAGTTTATCTACGAAAAATAATCGGCTTTCAAACATTTTCTGGTGGATCAGCACACTGCCTTTGGCTTGTGTGGCAACTACCAGCAGCACACTCAGCAGGTCAGGCGTGAGTCCAGGCCATGGAGCATCGGCAAATGCCATTGTACTGCCGTCCATAAACGACTGGATTTCGTAATGGTCATGATGTGGAATGAACAGGTCTTCACCCTTTCGTTCAATGGTGATTCCCATTCTTCTGAATGTGTCGGGGATGATGCCAAGATTGTCGTACGAAACATTCTTTATTGTCAGTTCGCTCCCTGTCATTGCTGCCATGCCGATAAATGAACCGACTTCAATCATGTCGGGCAGAATGGTATGTGTGCAACCGTGCAGGGATTTTACGCCTTCGATTGTAAGTAGGTTACTTGCAATGCCCGAAATCTTTGCCCCCATTCGGTTGAGCATCTTGCACAGTTGCTGAATGTATGGCTCGCAGGCTGCATTGTAAATCTGCGTGGTTCCTTCTGCAAACACAGCTGCCATTATGATGTTGGCTGTGCCTGTGACAGAGGCTTCGTCGAGCAGTATGAACTTGCCTGTGAGATGGTCAGCATTGATTTCATAGATGTGGCGTGTCTCGTTGTGCAGAAATTCTGCTCCGAGTTCGGCTATTCCGATGAAGTGCGTGTCCAGTCGTCGTCTGCCAATCTGGTCGCCTCCTGGTTTTGCTACACATGCCTTGTGGAAGCGTCCAAGCAGTGGGCCGAGCAAAAGGATGGAACCACGAAGTTGAGAACACTGGTGTATGAACTCGTCACTTTGGAGGTATGCCATGTCGAGGTCTTTTGCAGTGAACTGGTATTTGTGCTTGTCCAGCCGTTTTGCATCCACACCCATCTTCTGCATCAGTTTGATGAGATTGTTCACATCAAGTATGTCGGGGATGTTGTCCATTACGACAGGCTCTGCCGTGAGCAAAGTGGCGCTGATGACTTCCAGCGCTTCATTTTTTGCTCCCGCAGGTGTGATTTCACCGTTGAGTTGTCGTCCGCCTTCTATTTTGAATTTCATTTCTTTTTCTTGTTCTTTTTCGTACCCTGCTGGGCGATTTCGTTGAGCAGCTCTTTATCACTGATGAGGGTGATTTCTGATGGCAGCATCTGGATTTTGCCGTGTGTGAGCTCTGTCAAGTCGTCCATGATTTTTTCGTCGTCAAGGGCGTTGATGTTCCAGTTTGCAAGCGCTCGCTTCATTTGGTTTGCCATCAACTGAACCAGTGCAAAGCGTTCCTCGCCTTCCTCCATTTCTTCCAGTTTGTGTGCCATTGCCTCTATAATTGCGCCATAGTGACGGCGTGCAATTCGTTTTTGAGGCAGCGGTATGATGTCGCGCTTGATGTGCTGTTCGTCTATGTGCTGGATTTCGACAGGATAGTCTATGTCAAGTTCATAGTTTGATATGTATGCCAGATGATTCCATAACTTTTGGTAGAAATCATCTTCATTGCCACTGTATTCCTGCATATTTGCCATGAGGTCAATGATTGTGAAAGCACAGCGTTGGCGTTCTGCTTTGTCTTCAATCGTTTTTGCATAGTTAACCATGTTCTGTATGCAGCGGCCATATTCTGGTAGAATCAGTTTTTCTCTTTGAGTGTTATAGTCCATATATGATTTTTGTAGTATTCGAAGTTTCAGTTGAATGTTTATTGGGACAGTGAAACACGGTCTTGTGTCATAAGAGTTTTTTTGATTTCAAAGCGACGAACTCTTTAAGGTAGAAAGGTTCGAAGTATGCCACATCTTCAAATTCTTCATTTGCGTGTTTCTTCTCTGCAAGTGGGCTCATCCATTTTGCCAATGGTGTGATGCCGTCAATGAAGTGCGCGTTTGGATGGCTGATAACATCCTTGCATTTGTTGCTGCCGTTGCCGAAGAAATATACAGGGTGCTGAGCGAGGGTGTCTTCAAACGACTTGCAGTCAATGACCATTGGCTGGACATCCATCACTGGTTTAAGTGCGCGGTCATAAAGTGCCGTATATACTTCCATTCGGCGAGCATCAATCATAGGACACAGCAATGCGTCTTCGGGCAGTTCATCTGCGTGGCAGAGCAACACAGGGACTGTCATAATCTGCAATGTGGGCAGACTTATCAATTTCAGATTGCGTCCATAGCATACACCTTTTGCCATGGAGACACCGATTCGCAGACCTGTATATGACCCCGGTCCGCTGCTGACTGCTACTGCGTCAAATGGTATTGCGTGGTTGTCAGTGAACGACAGAGCCTGGTCAACCAACACGCCCAGTTGTTGTGCATTTCCGCCACCACGGGTGCTGCCGCTTCCTGTCGATTCAAAGAATATGTTTGCACCGTCCTGACTGACGGCTACCGAACAAATGTCGGTTGATGTTTCAATATGCAATATACATGACATAAAATTCCCTTATTTAGAGTTTGCAAAGTTACAAAAATAAAACGATAATAACGGCAATATGGTTGACTTTTTACATTTTTTGACTAAATCATTTGCTTTTGCTTAATTGTTTGTGTTTTTGCTTTCCTCTTTCACTATTATTTCTTACCTTTGCAGAAATTTTGTAGTTTATCAGACAATCTGAATACATATAAGCAATTCATACAAGATGATTCAATCAATGACAGGCTACGGCAAGAGCGTAGCACAATTTGGTAACAAGAAGATACACGCAGAGATAAAATCTCTGAACAGCAAGGCTCTGGATATGTCAACGCGTATTGCTCCGGTTTATCGTGAGAAGGAAATGGAGATTCGTTCTTACATAGCACAGCAGCTTGAGCGTGGTAAGGTCGAATTCAACCTTTGGGTGGAAAAAAACACCAGTGACAGCGACTCTACATTCAACCGCGACATGATGCTGGGCTACTTCAACCAGATTAAGGATATATGTGCCACTACTGGTATTCCTGAACCACAGGCTGGCGACTGGATCACCATCCTTCAGCGTCTTCCAGATGTGATCTCAAAGGTCGAAATTGAGGAATTGACTGATGAAGAGTGGGTTGTTGCCCGTAAGGCGGTAGAAGAGTCCGTCGAACAATTGGTGGCTTTCAGAAAGCAAGAGGGGGAAGCGCTGGCAAAGAAGTTCACCCAGAACATCAACCGCATCAGTGAACTACTTGCAAGCATCGAACCTTTTGAGAAAGGTCGTGTGGAGAAAATCCGTCAGAAGATTGTTGACGCATTGGAAAAGACACTTGAGGTCGATTATGACAAGAACCGACTTGAGCAAGAGATGATTTACTACATCGAGAAACTTGACATCAATGAGGAAAAACAGCGTCTTACAAATCATCTTCGTTATTTCATCGAAACCATGAATGAAGGTCATGGACAGGGCAAGAAACTTGGTTTCATTGCTCAGGAAATGGGGCGCGAAATCAACACTACTGGATCAAAGTCAAATCAGGCAGAGATGCAGAACATTGTCGTGATGATGAAAGACGAACTTGAACAAATCAAGGAACAGGTACTTAATGTGATGTAGCCATTGTGCTCATCACATTTTGTTTTATGTTTCGTCATGTCCATAAAAAGGTTGGTTCTAAAAGAAGGTGAGTGGATTAAACCTAAGTCAATAGGCCTGTAATGACAATGACGATACCATCAGCAAAAATCATGGTATTGCATCATGAAATGGTTGTTTCAAGCCGCAATATCGTCATTTCATGCCATGATACCATCATTTCATGCTGCGAGACATTCGTAAGGTGTGTAGTGATAACATCATGTAGTATGTACGATTGTGCAATAAGGCATACAGGTTGACAAGTGGACTTACCTATACAAAATCTTGTAAAACTACAATGTAAACCGTTTTTGTAACTTCATTTTTTATAATAAATCGATATACAGCAAGACAATATGAGTGTACAACCTAACAATACAAACCGCCGTGGTAAACTTTTGATTTTCTGCGCACCTTCGGGTACGGGCAAATCTACACTTGTCCAGTTCTTGATGGAACAGGGACTGAACATGCATTATTCCATTTCTACCACAACTCGCCCTCCGCGTGGCACTGAGCAAAATGGTGTTGAATACTTCTTCATTACTACCGACGAATTCCGTGAACATATTAAAAACAACGATTTTGTCGAATATGAGGAAGTCTATACAAACAAGTTCTATGGCACGCTGAAATCACAGGTGGAGAATCAGTTGGCAGATGGACAGAATGTGGTCTTTGATGTGGATGTCAATGGCGGTCTGCGCATCAAGAAGTTTTATGGTGAACAGGCTCTTGCTTTGTTTATCATGCCACCAAGCATTGATGAACTTCGCCGTCGTCTTGTTGCCCGTGGCACTGACGCACCCGAGATTATCGAACAGAGACTGGCTCGCGCAGAATACGAGATTAGCCAGGCCCAATATTTTGACGCACAAATCGTAAACGATAATCTTGATAAGGCTAAAAGTGATGTCCTTGCAGTCGTAAACCAGTTCCTCGGTTAAGTCGTATCTACAAAAACATAACATACAGTGAGAATCGCCATTTACGGAGGGTCGTTCAATCCAATACATAACGGACATACCAGTCTGGCACAGACTCTGTTGCAACAGAATCTTGTAGATGAAGTGTGGTTGATGGTCAGTCCTCAGAATCCATTGAAAGCATCGCAGCAGCCTGGCATATGTGATGCCACTTATTCTGATCGTCTTGCAATGGCACACATTGCATGTCGTGACATTGAGGGAGTGGTCGTTTCTGATTTTGAAAGTCATTTGCCGATACCCTCATACACGATTACCACTTTGACTGAACTGTCTCAACAATTTCCTCAGCATCAGTTCTCTCTGGTCATTGGTGCAGACAACTGGCAACGATTCGACCGTTGGTACAAGGCTGATGAAATCCTCCACAATTATCCTATATTTGTGTATAGGCGACCTGGGTATGACATTGACATACCCGAATGCAGTTTACTGCGAGTAAAAATTGTTGAGACACCGCTTTATGATGTCAGCAGTACAGAGATTCGCAACGGTCTGAAAACAGATCAAATCCATCCTGATGTCCTTGAATATATCAAGACACATCATCTGTACTTTTAACCCAAACCGATTAGACCGTTCATGCGAAACCGATTTATCGCATCATGATTTCACCAATATGATGCCGTCCGTGGAAACAACTCTGGTCAACCGAACCACGGATGCCCTTGACCGAACCATGCCCTGTGTATTGCCATAAAATATAGTCATCGTCGTTCAGCAGAACTGGTTCATCGGGAGTGTACTGCGCTATCATAAATTTATATTCCTTGAATTTTGAAACACCTGCAAAATGTTTGTTGTAGAAGTTTCTGCCAGTGTATATCATTGGTTTGACTCCGAATGAGCGTGTCACCATTTGCAGCAGTTCGAGCAGACGCTGCTGCATAGTCGTTTCACTTACATTTCCTGTCACTTCGACATCAATCAGTGGAATCAAGTCCTGGTCTCTGCGGTTGACAACATTTGTGAAATTCCTGAACTGGTCTGCGGCGGGCACATTAGGACGGAAGAAGTGATAAGCCCCGACTTTTACCCCATACTTTCTTGCTTCACTGACATTGTATGCATAAGTTTCGTCGATATGGTCACGGCCTTCCGTTGCCTTGACATACACAAATCCCACCTTCTTGTCTTTTGAGGTTTCACTCCAGTTGATTCGGTTCTGATAGTGGCTGACATCAATGCCGTGCATCTGTTCGGCAATTGGGAAATTGTTGACAATACGAGGCTTAGCCGGACTCTTGTGGTGCGAGTCAGGCATTGCTTTATATTTAGATGAAGGTTTGTCGGGTGTCAGCAGCACCACATCAGGCTCAGTGCTCTTTTTCTTTTTTCGAGCATCGGCATTGAGGGTGAATGTCAGCATGACTGACAAGATCAATATGAATCGGAGTGCGTGGGGCATAACTCGTTTTATGGACAATTTATAGACAGTTCGGAATTTCGATTACAATTCTTGCTTTCGCCCACAAAGGTAAGAAATAATTCCGACTTTCACTTCATGATTGAAGGAAAAATGCAACCAATGTCATAGAATAAGTTGTGTCAAATCTCAAAAATACTAATTTAACTTGGTTGAAAACTGTATTGAATGCCAAAATAAGTACTTTTCATAATCCTCGTTTGCTAATTATTTCGTAACTTTGTGGCCAGTTTATTACAACATAACCAACACAAAAAGAAATGCAAAAGATCATTATTCTCGATTTTGGCTCACAGACCACTCAACTGATTGGACGACGAGTCAGAGAACTCGACACCTTCTGCGAAATCCTCCCTTACAACAAGTTTCCTGAGAACGACCCCGATGTCATTGGCGTCATTTTGAGTGGTTCTCCATTCAGCGTTTATGATGAAAAGGCGTTCCATCTTGATGTGCAGCCACTCATCGACCGCTATCCTGTGCTTGGCATCTGCTATGGAGCACAGTTGATGGCTCAACTGTTTGGTGGTAATGTCAAGCCTGCTGGTACTCGTGAGTATGGCAGGGCAAACCTCCAATGGTTTGAAAAGGAAAATCCTTTGTTCAAGGGCTTTGATGAAGGTAGCCAGGTGTGGATGAGTCATGGCGACACCATTGTTGACATTCCACAGAGTTTCCATCGTATTGCTTCCACCAGCACAGTTCAGAATGCTGCTTATCAGGCTGACGGCAAAAAGGTGTGGGGCGTGCAGTTCCATCCAGAAGTATTCCATTCCACACAGGGCACACAGTTGTTGCGTAACTTCGTGGTTGATATTTGTGGCAGCAAGCAGGATTGGAGCAGTGCTTCATTCGTTGAGACAACAGTGGCAGAACTCAAACAGCAACTTGGCGATGATCGTGTCATTTTAGGTCTGTCAGGTGGTGTCGATTCATCGGTTGCAGCAGTGTTGCTCAATCGTGCAATCGGCGACAAGTTGACTTGTATTTTTGTCGATCATGGAATGCTTCGCAAGAACGAGTTTCAGAATGTGATGAATGACTATAAATGTCTCGGACTGAATGTGATTGGAGTCGATGCGTCCGCTAAGTTCTTCTCCGAACTCGATGGTGTTGTCGAACCTGAGCGCAAGCGCAAAATCATTGGTGCTGGTTTCATCGATGTGTTCGAGGCTGAGGCTAAAAAGATAAAGGATGCCCGTTGGCTGGCGCAGGGAACCATCTATCCCGACCGTATTGAGAGTCTCAACATCACAGGCAAGACAATTAAGAGTCACCACAATGTAGGTGGTCTGCCTGAAAAGATGAATCTCAAACTGTGTGAACCGCTCAAATGGCTCTTCAAAGATGAAGTCCGCCGTGTGGGCAAGCAACTTGGAATGCCTGACCACCTCATCAAGCGTCATCCGTTCCCAGGTCCAGGACTTGCAGTGCGCATCCTCGGTGCCATCACACCTGAGAAAGTCCGTGTGTTGCAAGATGCAGACGACATCTTCATCCAGGGACTCCGTGACTGGAACCTTTACGATGAAGTGTGGCAGGCTGGTGCCATCTTGCTGTCAGATGTCAAGAGCGTAGGTGTCATGGGTGATGAGCGCACATACGAAAATCCTGTTGCGCTTCGTGCTGTCACATCGACCGATGCCATGACTGCCGACTGGGCAAAACTGCCTTATGAATTCCTTGCAAAGGTGTCGAACGACATCATCAACAAGGTGAAAGGCGTGAACCGCGTCTGCTACGACATCTCGTCAAAGCCACCTGCAACTATCGAGTGGGAATAATTGAATTTCCAATAAGTCAAGACCATAACCCTGACATACAACATCAGGGTTATGGTCTTTCTTTATGAAAAACAGCATCTCAAAACAGCATCTATTGGCTTGTCAGGCAATAAATGAATCCGAAAAACCTATTATTTGAACATAAGTCAGTTGCAAATACATTTTTTTTGTTAACTTTGCCTCAATTATATTGACACATACATTCATGATATGACTGACAATAGGAAAGAAACCGAACGAGCAGAACTGCACAAGACCATCTGGGCAATAGCCGACGAGATGCGTGGCAGTGTTGATGGATGGGACTTCAAGTCCTACATCCTCGGTATGCTGTTTTACAGATACATCAGTGAGAACATCACCAACTACATCAACCGTGGTGAGTGGGAAAGCGGCAACAAGGACTTCAACTATGCCGACCTTGATGATGCCATTGCAGAAGATGCAAGGGAAGAAATGGTCGGTGTGAAGGGCTTCTTCATTCTGCCAAGCCAACTCTTCACTAATGTCTGCAAGATATGCGATAAGGATGACAACCTCAACGAGACTCTTGAACACATCTTTACTGCCATTGAAGCCTCAGCCAAGGGAACTGCCAGTGAGGATGACTTCAAGGGACTGTTTGCCGACCTTGATGTCAACTCCAACAAACTGGGTGCAACTGTCGTCAAGAGAAACGAAAAACTGGTGAAGTTGCTGCACGGCATTGAGCAGATGTCCCTTGGCGATTACCAAGACAACACCATTGATGCCTTTGGCGATGCCTACGAGTATCTGATGGCTATGTATGCCTCAAATGCTGGTAAGAGCGGTGGCGAGTTCTATACTCCCCAAGAGGTCAGCGAACTGCTCACAAGGTTGGCAACCCTTGGCAAGACAGAGGTCAATAAGGTCTATGACCCTGCTTGTGGCTCTGGTTCACTGCTGTTGAAGGCTGCAAAGATATTAGGCAAGGATAATGTGCGTCAAGGTTTCTTTGGTCAGGAAATCAATCTCACCACCTACAACCTTTGCCGTATCAACATGTTCCTCCACGACATCGACTACGACAAGTTCGACATTGCATGTGAGGACACCCTTCTCAGTCCACAGCACTGGGATGATGAGCCATTCGAGGTTATAGTCAGCAACCCACCGTACTCTATCAAGTGGAAGGGTGACGATGACATCACGCTCATCAACGACCCTCGTTATGCCCCTGCTGGTGTGCTTGCACCAAAGAGTAAGGCTGACCTTGCTTTCATCATGCACTCACTGGCATGGTTGGCCACTAATGGCACAGCATCGATAGTCTGTTTCCCTGGTGTGATGTATAGAGGTGGTGCAGAAAAGAAGATAAGGCAGTATCTCATTGACAACAACTATGTTGACTGCATCATACAACTCCCCGAAAACCTCTTCTTTGGAACTTCCATCGCCACTTGCATCATGGTTTTGAAAAAGGCAAAGAAGGATAACTCAACCCTCTTCATTGATGCCAGCAAGGAGTGTGTGAAGATTACCAATAACAACAAACTCACCCCAGACAACATCGAGCACATAGTGCAGATGTTTGCTGCCAGGACCGATGTTCAGTATCAGTGCCGTCTGGTCAGCAACGACACCATAGCCGAGGCTGACTACAATCTCAGCGTCTCTTCCTATGTCGAACAGGAGGACACAAGGGAAAAGGTGGACATAACCGAACTCAATGCCCGTCTCGCCAAGATTGTGGCTCATGAAAATGAGTTGAGAACCCAGATTGACAACATCATCAAGGAGTTGTAAGGTATGAGTAAGATTGAAGAACTGATACAACAATACTGCCCAGAGGGGGTGGAGTTTGTCAAGATTGGAGATTTAGCCCAAGTAGGAACTGGTAGTAGCAATGGCAATGAGGCAGAGGAGAATGGTGAATATCCCTTTTTTGTAAGGTCACAAACCATTAAAAGGAAAAATAACTATGAATATGATGAGGAGGCTATTATCATACCAGGTGAAGGTGGAATTGGAGATATATTCCATTATATAAATGGTAAATATGCACTCCATCAAAGAGTATATAGAATACATTTTACCTCCAACAAAGTCAATGTAAGATTTGCATACTTCTTCATGATGAGTTCATTTAAAGAGTTTATTATGATGAAGGCTGTTAGTGCTACTGTTACATCTATCAGAAAACCAATGATAGAAGGCTTTGAAATCCCCATTCCTCCTCTCCCTATCCAAGAGGAGATAGTAAGGATATTAGATACATTCACAGAACTTCAAGCAGAACTGCAAGCAGAACTGCAAGCAAGACAACTACAATACCAATATTACAGAGACCAACTTTTTGCTTTTGAGGGAAGAAAGGATGTGGAATGGAAAAAGTTGGGTGAAGTATGTGAGTATTCAAAAGATAGAATTGGCTCACAAGAATTGAATGAGAACAATTATGTGAGTGTAGAAAACTTATTGCAAAACAGATGTGGAAAAACAATTTCTTGTTGTGTTCCTACAACAGGAAACTGGATAAGATTTGAAAAAGGGAATGTGCTTATTGGTAATATAAGACCATACCTAAAAAAAATATGGTTGGCAGATAGAACTGGTGGCACAAATGGTGATGTGTTATGTGTTAAAATAAAAAAGGAATTAGAACATGTTATATCACCAAATTTTTTATTCCAACTCCTTGCATCTGATGATTTCTTTGCCTATGATATGAACAATGCAAAGGGAGCAAAAATGCCAAGAGGTGATAAAAATGCAATCCTCAATTATCTTGTCCCAATCCCCTCATTTGAAGAACAAAAGAAGATAGCAAATATTCTTGACCGCTTTGACTCCCTTGTCAATGACCTCTCCCAAGGTCTGCCAGCCGAGATTGAGGCAAGGAAACAGCAGTATGAGTATTACCGTGACAAATTCTTAACTTTCAAAAGAAAGTAAGCATAATGGAAGAAAAGCATCTCAAACATATAGATGGTGTTGGGTGGAGATATGACACAGAGCATTCCATGTTGCGCAGAATGGTGGACCATGACTATCAGTCGAGATGCATCTATATGCTCACGCTCACCCTTGCCAACAGGCAACAGCCTTTGTTGGGACGGCTGCAATGGAAGAGTGAAGATGCTCGGGGCTGTGTGGAGAGTAAGGTTCGTAGCAGTTTGACTGCTGCGCTCATTCCGTCCCCATTAGGCGAGAAAGTGGCAAGCGAATGGTTTAGCCTCTGCCACGACAACCCGCAGCTTGACCTCATCCGTCTGCAACTCATGCCCGACCATCTGCATGTGGTGCTTTTCGTCAAAGACCGAATCCCCAAGCATTTGGGCAAATACATCGGCATCGTGAAGAACCGCTGCAACAAACACTATTGGAAGATGCTCACAGAGCAAGGACTGCTCGGTCCGAAAGGTACAGAAACCCCGCCATCACTTTTCAGCGCGAACTTTCAGGACTCCATCCTCATACACGACGGCCAATTGGAGGCAATGGTCAATTATGTGGAGCAGAACCCTTATCGTGCACTGGTAAAGAGAGAGAACCGCGAGATGTTCACCATCTTGGATAATGTCGAGGTGGGAGGCATCCGCTTTGCTGCTATCGGCAACCGTTGGCTTCTCGACCGAGGAGTCAGAATGCAGGTGCGCTGCCATAACAACACCACACCCGCAAACCTTCAACTCATTGCCCGACAGAAGGAGTATTTCCTTGACAGAGGGAAGAAAGGCGGTGTGGTGGTAAGTCCTTGTATTTCGGCAGGGGAGAGGATGATAGCACGTGCGGCACTCGATGCGGGGCAACCGCTCATCGTCATTTTGGAAAACGGTTTCTCACAGTATTACAAACCCTCGGGCAAGTACTTTGATGCATGTGCGAAAGGACTGTTGCTCATGCTGGCTCCGTGGCCATACCACATGGAAAAGCGAACGATAACACGCAACCAGTGCCTTGCACTCAACGAGATGGCTCGAACCATCAGCAACGACCCGTGGACTCCCCAACTGGAAAGGATGCTGAGCGATGGGCAAGGGGAATGGGGGGAGAAGAAAAATGAATGAGAGGAAGAGGAAACGCAATGAAGGCTGGGGTGATGGAATGGAGGCAAGGCTGGGATGAGAGAATGGAGGCAAGGCTGGGGTGAGGGAATGAAGGCAAGGCTGGGGTGATGGAATGGAGGCAAGGCTGGGATGAGGGAATGAAGGCAAGGCTGGGATGAGGGAATGAAGGCAAGGCTGCCAAGCAGCCTCGAACCGAAACTTGAAACCGAAGATGAAAACCTGAAACCTGAAATCGAAGATGAAAACCTGGAACCTCGAACCGAAACTGGAAACCGAAGATGAAAACAAAAACTGGGAAGCAAAACCTGAAACCAGAGCTGGGAAGGGACTGAAAACCTGGTAGAACAGAAAAGAAGGAATGCTAAAAACAGAAAGAATATGGCACAATACAATGTTATAGCAGAGAACGAGGAGTATGTTGTGGTCAGTGAGTATGAAGGCGGGTATGGCAAGATGGACAAATACCAGAGTGAAGCCATGCTTGAAAATGACTTCATCAAGACACTGACAGAACAAGGCTATGAATACCTTCCAATCCATGAGGAACGCGACCTTGTGGATAACCTCAGAGTGCAGTTGCAGAAATTGAACAACTACACCTTCACTGATGGTGAATGGGAGAGGTTCTTCCGTGAGAACCTTGCCAACAAGAATGATGATATTGTAGCCAAGACCACCAAGATACAAGAGGACTATATACAAGTACTCAAATGTGATGATGGTCAGAGCAAGAACATCTACCTCATTGACAAGAAGAACATCCACAACAACTACCTTCAAGTCATCAACCAGTATGAGGAAAATGGCGGCAGCCATGATACTCGATATGATGTGACCATACTGGTCAATGGTCTGCCACTGGTGCATGTGGAACTGAAAAGAAGGGGTGTTCACTTGAAGGAGGCTTTCAACCAGATAAGCAGATACCAGAGAGACAGTTTCTGGGCTGGCTGCGGATTGTATGAGTATGTGCAGATTTTCATCATTTCAAACGGCACAAACACCAAGTATTACAGCAACACAACCCGAGCCAACCACTTAAAGGAGCAACAGCAGGGAAGCAAGAGCAGGTCGAAGAAAGCAAGCAACTCATTTGAGTTTTCATCCTTTTGGACAGACAGCAACAACAAGGCTATCCTTGACCTCATAGACTTTACCAAGACATTCCTCTGTAAGCACACATTGCTGAATGTGCTCACCAAGTACTGCGTCTTTACCACAGAGAGGATGCTGATGGTGATGAGACCGTATCAGATAGCAGCTACCGAACGCATCATCCAAAGGATAAACATTGCCCACAACTATAAACAGTGGGGCAAGATTGAAGGTGGAGGCTATGTGTGGCATACCACAGGTTCTGGTAAGACATTGACTTCGTTTAAGACGGCACAACTGGCTTCAAGGCTTGACTACATAGATAAGGTGCTGTTTGTGGTTGACCGAAAAGACCTCGACTACCAGACCATGAAGGAGTACAACCGATTTGAGGAAGGTGCTGCTGATAGCAATTCATCAACATCTGTATTACAGAGGCAGTTGGAGAACAAGGATAAGAATGGTGCTTACCACGATTACAGAATCATCATAACCACCATACAGAAACTCTCCATCTTCGTGCAGAAGAACAAAGGGCATGAGATATTCCAGAAGAGGGTGGTCATCATCTTTGATGAATGTCATAGAAGCAACTTTGGTGAGATGCACACCGCCATCACCAAGAACTTCAAGAAGTATCATCTGTTTGGTTTCACTGGCACACCAATCTTTGCCGCAAATGCTGGCAATGGTGGCAACATACAGTTGAAGACCACCCAGCAAGCCTTTGGCGACAAACTGCATACCTACACCATAGTCGATGCCATAAATGACGAAAATGTGCTGCCATTCAGAATCGACTATGTGAACACATTGAAGCAGAAGGAAGAAATCAAGGACAAGCAGATAAGTGCCATAGACAGAGAGAAAGTGCTGTCAGCCCCAGAGCGGGTTGAGGAAGTGGTGAAATACATCCTTGAACACTTTGACCAGAAAACCAAGAGGTCGTCATATTACTCATTCCGTACCACACAGAACATTGGCGAAGTGGCAAGTGCTGGTAGGGGCAAGGAAGTGAAAGAGCAGAAACTGGCACAGAAGTTGGCTGGCTTCAATGCGATGTTTGCAGTAGCAAGCATACCCATGGCAAAGGCGTACTACAATGAGTTTAAGAAGCAGCAAGCCTCACTGCCAGAAGCCCAGAGATTGAAGATTGCCACTATCTACTCCTATGGCGCAAATGAAGAAGAGGTGGACGGCATACTGGCAGAGGAAAACCCAGAGAGTACCACAAGCCTCGACCAGCAGAGCCGAGATTTCCTTGAAGGAGCCATCAGGGACTACAACCAGATGTTCAACACCAACTATGACACCTCAAATGACAAGTTCCAGAACTACTACAAGGATTTGTCATTGAGAATGAAGAACCGACAGGTTGACCTTCTGATTGTGGTGAACATGTTCCTTACTGGCTTTGATGCCACGACACTGAACACCCTCTTTGTCGATAAGAACCTCAAACAACATGGACTGATACAAGGGTACAGCCGTACCAACCGCATACTGAACTCCATCAAGACCTTTGGCAACATCGTATGTTTCCGAAATCTGCAAAAGGAGACGGACGATGCCATTGCCCTGTTTGGAGATAAAGATGCTAGCAGTATTGTACTGTTGAAGGACTTCAACTCCTACTATAATGGCTATGACACAGCAAAGGGTAAGCATTGCTATGGTTATGCAGAGCTGGTGCAGCAACTGCTGAATGAGTTCCCGGATGGCAGACCTTCAATGGGTGAGCAAGAGGAAAGAAGGTTTATCAGCCTCTTTGGCAGCCTTTTGAAGTCCATCAATGTACTCCAAGCCTTTGACCAGTTTGAAGGTATGGAACTGCTTGCTGACGGTCAGATGCAAGACTACCAGAGCCATTACCTTGACCTAAGGGATAAGTGGAGAAAGAGGACTCATGCCGACAAGGAAGATGTCAACGATGACCTTATCTTTGAAACTGAACTCATAAGGCAAGTTGAAATCAACATCGACTACATACTGATGCTGGTGAAGCAGTATCATGAGAGCAACTGCAAGGACAAGGAGTTGCTGGTGAACATCAGCAAGGCTATTGGTGCAAGCATGAACCTCAGAAGCAAGAAGGAACTGATAGAAAACTTTGTTGATGCCGTCAATGCAGATGTGGATGTGACTGGTGCATGGGAAGAATATGTCAAGCAGAAGAAAGAAGCAGACCTCACAGCCATCATACAAGACGAAAACTTGAAACCAGACGAGACAAGAAAGTTTATCGACAATGCTTTCAGAGATGGAGTGGTCAGAACTACGGGCACTGACATTGACAAGATACTCCCACCAATGTCGAGATTTGGAGGTGGTGGCAACCGAAATTATAAGAAACAGTCAGTGATAGAGAAGATACAGGCATTCTTTGAAAAGTATATTGGAGTGTAAGTTAGCAGATAAAATAGGTTGCATTCATAAAATATGAGTGTGACCTATGTTTTTTTGTGCAGAATGATGCGACATATCAACAAAAAGTATTACATTTGCAAAATCTTGTATTCCTCTGTTGATTGGGGGAGACGAGCGACAGAGATAAGAAAAATATAGTGAAGAATTCATGACAACTTAAAAAAAACATAGACCTATGAAAAAACTGATGTCAGTCCTGATGCTGGGACTTGTATCGATGATGGCAAATGCTCAAAACATGCATTTCGACAACATCACCTGTGTAAACAGCGCGACAAATGAACAAACTGCCGTTTCGCTCAATTTCCGTGTTGCATCAAGAGGGTCGCAGGATCAACTCGAGGTGCAGATTGACAACTATCCTGACTATGAGAAACCCGTGGTGCTCAACTTCTGCAAGTTGCCCTATGCTGGCGACAGCCGACTGATGCGTCTTGAAAGTGGTGTGTGGTGCCTGACAAGTACGATTAAGCATGAAATGACATACTTGCTCATTGGCTCAATCGAGAACACCGAGACAGCCTACACTGCTATACAGATTGAATATCGCGAGAAGAACAAGAAGATTGACAAGTATCCTTGCAACCTCATTGTCACACGCGAACAAGCTGAACGCATCCATGAGTTCCTGACGGAATGCCTGGTGGATGGCGTGCTTGAAGAAAAGCGTATGTAATGTACAACCTACAAACATCCCGGTCCTGACCGTGAACGGAAAGGGTGGGGAGAGACTAAAACCTACTGAACTATGATAGTATATCCAAATGCAAAAATAAACTTGGGGCTTAATGTCGTAGAGAAGCGCCCCGACGGTTATCACAACCTCGAAACTGTGTTCTATCCAATACCATTGCAAGACGGTATTGAAATTTCGTCAGCCGATGCCTGCGAATCCGACTACACATTGAAGGTCACAGGTAATGTGCTTGACGGAAGTCCAGACGACAACCTCGTCATTCGTGCCTATAAACTTCTGCGTCGTGAACACAGCATACCACCATGTTCATTCACCGTATTCAAGCATATTCCGACGGGTGCGGGACTTGGCGGCGGAAGCAGTGATGCAGCATTCACCATCAAGGCACTGAATGAGCGTTTCAGCCTGAACCTCACCAATGAACAGATGGAGTCCTATGCATCGCAAATTGGTGCCGACTGTGCCTTCTTTGTGCGCAATACCCCAGTACTTGCCACAGGCATTGGAAATGTGTTTGAGCCAATCAACCTGTCACTCAGTGGCAAGACACTGGTTCTGGTGAAACCTGACATATTTGTTTCTACACCCGATGCATATCGCCTGGTCACTCCTAAACAACCCGAAGTTTCGCTTCGTGAGGTGCTTGCCCAACCAATATCCACATGGAAGGACTCGCTCAAAAACGACTTTGAGCCAAGTGTGTTTGCAAAATACCCAGAAATAGCCGGAATAAAAGACATGCTTTACGATCTTGGTGCAGAGTATGCCTCAATGTCGGGTAGTGGCAGTAGCGTATATGGCATCTTTGAGTCGCCAGTGGAACATGTTGATGAACTTTTTGCTGGCTATTTCTGCCGTCAGCGCCAATTAGAATAACCATTATGTACAAAGACCAAATACTTCAGTTGCGTCAGCAGTTGCATCAGCACAACCACAATTACTATGTGCTCAATCAGCCAGTCATCTCCGATTATGAGTTTGACCAGATGATGCACCAACTTGAGGAACTTGAGGCACAACACCCTGATATGTACGACCCAAATTCCCCGACTCAAAGGGTGGGGAGCGACCTCAACCAGCAGTTTGCCCAGGTGGCTCATCGCCATCCGATGCTGTCGTTAGCAAATACATATAACGAACAGGATGTGGCTGATTTCTATCAGCGTGTCAAAGATGGACTTGAGGGTGAGGACTTTGAAATCGTGGCAGAGATGAAGTATGATGGTCTGAGCATTAGCCTTACCTATGTTGACGGCCGACTCACACAGGCTGTTACCCGTGGCGATGGAGTGAAGGGTGACGATGTCACTGCCAATGTCCGTACCATCCGTTCCATTCCACTTCAATTACAGGAAGGGAGTGGTTATCCACATCAATTTGAAATCCGTGGCGAGATATTGATGCCATGGACCAGTTTTGAACGGCTGAACCATGAACGCGAATTGCGTGAAGAACCACTTTTTGCCAATCCACGCAACGCAGCAAGTGGCACACTGAAAAGTCAGAATTCAGCAGTCGTGGCAGAACGCGGACTTGATGCCTATCTGTATTATCTTCTAAATGATGATGATGCCGAAACCCCATCAACAGCATCGTCGGCACAGCAGATGCAACTCGACCTCTTTGCACCACAGCCAGTGGCTACACCCGCTACTGACGGTGATGTCACCCACTATGGACTGCTCGAAGAAGCAAAGAAGTGGGGTTTCAAAATCAGTGAGGGAATGCGCCTGTGCCATTGTCTGCAAGATGTCATTGACTTCATAAACTACTGGGACACCGAGCGCAAGAACCTTCCAGTTGCCACCGATGGCATTGTCTTGAAAGTCAATTCGCTCCGACAGCAAAAACATTTAGGCTTCACTGCTAAATCGCCTCGCTGGGCGATTGCTTATAAGTTTAAGGCAGAGCGTGCCTGCACCAAACTTAATGAAGTGACCTATCAGGTGGGGCGCACTGGGGCAATAACTCCTGTTGCCAACATGGATCCGGTACAACTGGCAGGAACTGTTGTCAAGCGTGCATCGCTTCACAATGCCGATATCATTGCTCAACTCGACTTACATTTAGGCGATATGGTCTATGTAGAGAAAGGTGGAGAAATCATCCCGAAAGTCGTTGGCGTAGATGTGGAACAGCGCAGTGCGGACTGCATCCCAGTACGTTTCATTGAGACCTGTCCAGAATGCGGCACACCACTTGTACGCTACGAAGGTGAGGCTGCACATTACTGTCCAAACGACTCCGGATGTCCACCACAGATAAAGGGCCGCATCGAACATTACATTTCGCGTAAGGCAATGAACATAGAAAGTCTTGGACCCGAAACTGTCGATGACTACTATCAGCGTGGGCTAATCCACAACATTGCCGACCTCTACCAACTGACGGTTGCCCAAATCTCAAATAACAATCCAAACCGCGCAGTGTCAGCCCGAAAGGCTGTTGATGCCATCCGCAAATCGTGTGAAGTGCCGTTTGAAAGAGTGGTTTATGCCATAGGCATCCGCTTTGTCGGCGAGACCACAGCCAAACTGCTGGCACGCAAGTTCCGCTCAATGGAAGCACTGGCATCAGCCACTCACGACCAACTGCTTGAAGTCGATGGCGTGGGCGATGTCATAGCCGACAGTGTTATCCATTATTTCACTGATGCAACCAACCGTGCCACCATCGACCGACTGGCACAGGCAGGTGTGCAGATGGCTTTGTCTGACGAGCAGATGCAGGGCATGACAACCAAACTCGAAGGCAAAAGCATTGTCATCAGTGGAGTCTTCTCGTACCATAGCCGCGATGAATACAAAGCGCTGATTGAACAGAACGGAGGGAAGAATGTAGGCAGCATCAGTGCCAAGACATCCTTTGTGCTTGCCGGTGCCAATATGGGACCCGCAAAACTTGAAAAAGCACAGAAACTCGGTGTTGCTATCGTGAGCGAGGATGAGTTCCTTCAAATGATTAAATGATGCTGCAAGCAGATGTTTGTCCTCACGAGCGCTCATAAATGCCTTTACGAGCGGTCATAAATGCTCACACGAGCGCTCATAAATATAAAAAGGTGTACACCTTTCTGAAATTAAGTGTACACCTTCTCGGACTTTGGTGTACACCTTTTTGCGATAAGGTGTACACCTTTTTTAATTGTCGTGCGCTCGTGAAGGCAAACATGTATGCACGATAGACAAAACATGAGCGCTCGTGAGAATAAACCTTGTTTGGACGGGAAATATGAACCACATTTGCAATGACCATTTTTAGCCCAAATCGTCCATTAGACTGTTACGCGCTGACAAGCCTTCTTTTTGTCATCTGCAATGTCGCTTCTCGGTTACAATGGACCCCCATTGCGCCCTCAAACCGGCAATGCATCTGTCCAAAAACTAAGTCTGTTATCATCATAACGCTAATGGTCGATTTGGGCTAAATGCAGACGACATTGATGATAAAAGGTAAAAGTTGTGTGTTTTAATGAAATAAACCGCATGGAATGAACTGTATCTCGCATTTTTTGATTAACTTTGCAAAACAATAAAAAAGCATAACAAAAATGATTACATCAGAGGACAAGGCTTTTCTTGAAAAGAAGCACATCAGTGAGGAGACACTTCTGCACCAACTCGAACAGCATCGCAATGGTTTCCCATATCTGCGACTTGCTGGAGCAGCAGCACCAGGTAACGGTATTTTCGTAGTAAGTGAAACTGAACAGTCAAGTTATCTTGATGTTTGGACACAATACCTGAATGGTAGCCATAAAGTGCAAAAGTTTGTGCCTGCCAGCGGCGCCGCTTCACGAATGTTCAAGAATCTGTTTGAATTTCTTGACAGTGATGCTGACGAACCTGAGACAGACTTCATGAAATCGTTCTTTTCTGGGATTCACGACTTTGCATTCTTTGATGCTCTCAATGATGCGTGTATTGTCAATTATCAGCAAGAAGTTGACGAACTGATTGAGGCTGGCGACTACAAGGCTGTGGTTGATGCACTGCTGAGCGAGGATGGCCTTAACTACGGACAACTGCCAAAGGGACTCTTGTTCTTCCATGCCTATGATGACTGTGTACGCACTCCGCTTGAAGAACATCTGGCAGAAGGTGCTATGTATGCTGCAACTGCTGATGGAAATGTAAATATACATTTTACTGTCAGCCCAGAACACAGGGAACTGTTTGAACAGCTGGTGGAGGAAAAAGTTGAAGGTTTTGAAAACGAGTTTAATGTACATTATAATGTGACATTCTCAGAGCAGAAACCAAGTACCGACACAGTGGCTGCCACAGCCGATGGTGAACCATTCCGCAATGACGACGGTTCAATCCTGTTCCGTCCGGGTGGTCACGGTGCATTGATTGAAAACCTCAACGACCTCGATGCCGACATCATCTTCATAAAGAACATTGACAATGTTGTACCAGATTCTTTGAAACCTTCAACTGTACTGAACAAAAAACTGCTGGCAGGAGTGCTGGTTTCATTGCAAAAAAAGGCGTTTGAGTATATGGAGATGCTTGACGAAGGCAGTTATACTCATGACGACCTGATGAAGATGCAGGCATTCCTTTCTGATAACTTCTGCATCACCAATCCGTCGCTTGACTCGCTTGAAGACACAGAACTCGCTGTCTATATACGCAAGAAACTGAACCGACCTATGCGTGCATGTGGCATGGTGCGCAATGTGGGCGAACCAGGAGGCGGTCCGTTCCTTGCCTATAATGCCGACGGAACCATATCGCTGCAAATACTTGAAAGCAGCCAGATTGACACATCGAATGAAAAGTATGTGGAGATGTTCCGACAGGGCACTCACTTCAATCCTGTGGATCTCGTCTGTGCGGTGAAGGACTATAAAGGTCAGAAGTTCAACCTTCCTGAATATGTTGACCAGCAGACTGGATTTATCTCATCGAAGAGCAAGAACGGAAGGGAACTGCGTGCGCTGGAACTTCCAGGACTCTGGAACGGTGCAATGAGTGACTGGAACACCATTTTTGTTGAAGTGCCACTTGACACATTCAACCCAGTGAAGACAGTTAACGACTTGTTGCGCGAGCAACATCAATAGACATGACAGACTGGCACTCACACCTCATTTGCGGTGTGTGCGCCAGTCTTTCGCTTTAATAGGTATTTCCCCAATAATTAACCCAATAATAATAAAATTACTGACAGAAATGAAAAAGATTATGCTTCTTGGTTCAGGTGAACTCGGTAAGGAATTCGTGATTGCCTGCAAGCGTAAAGGAATGTATGTCGTAGCATGCGACAAGTATGACAATGCACCAGCAATGCAGGTGGCTGACGAACGCGAAGTGTTCTCGATGCTTGATGGTGACGCGCTTATGGCAGCAGTCAACAAACACAATCCTGACATCATTGTTCCTGAAATTGAAGCCATCCGTACTGAAAAACTCTACGAATGTGAAAAGATGGGCATTCAGGTAACTCCTTCTGCCCGTGCGGTCAACTTCACAATGAACCGTAAGGCAATCCGTGAACTGGCTCACACTGAACTGGGACTTAAAACTGCCAACTACAAGTATGCCAAGACTTTTGAAGAATTCAAGGCTGCTGCCGATGAAATTGGCTATCCTTTCATCGTGAAGCCATTGATGTCTTCATCAGGACATGGCCAGAGCAAGGTGGATTCTCCAGCAGAATTGCAGAAGGCATGGGACGATGCAGTTGCTGGCGCCCGTGGCGACATCAAGGAGGTTATCGTAGAACAGTTCATCAAGTTTGACTACGAAATCACACTTCTTACTGTCACTCAGAAAAATGGCAAAACACTGTTCTGCCGTCCAATTGGACATGTTCAGAAGGGGGGTGACTATCGCGAAAGTTTCCAGCCAATGCCAATGCAGGATCAGCACCTCAAAGAAGCACAGGTTATGGCCGACAAGGTGACAAAGGCGCTCACTGGTGCAGGCATCTGGGGAGTGGAATTCTTCATTTCAAATAAGGACGGAGTATATTTCAGCGAACTTTCACCTCGTCCACATGATACAGGTATGGTGACACTTGCAGGTACTCAGAACCTCAGCGAGTTTGAACTCCACTGCCGCGCCGTGCTCGGTCTGCCTATCCCTGAAATCACACAGGAGAAGAACGGTGCCAGTGCTGTAATTCTTTCACCAGTTGAAACTGAAAATCCACAGTACGAAGGCATGGAAGATGTATGCGCTGCTGAACGCACTTATCTGCGTATATTCGGCAAACCAGTTGCTCATGTCGGACGACGCATGGGTGTAGTGGTATGCTACGACAAGTTGGACACAGACCTCAACCAGCTCCGCGACAAGTGCAAGTCGCTCGCTGCTAAGGTAACTGTAAAGTAAACTTGAAGAACATTAACAACAGGGCAGGGATGAAGAAATACGACTTTGTAATCGTAGGTGCGGGACTATATGGTGCCACTTTTGCTTATTTAGCAAACCGTGCAGGCAAACACTGCCTGGTGGTTGAAGCGCGTGACCATGTAGGCGGAAACCTCTATTGTGAAAACATTGAAGGCATCAATGTACACAAATATGGGGCACACATTTTTCATACCAGTAACCGACAAGTGTGGAACCTGGTCAACTCCATTGTGGAGTTCAACCGCTATACAAACTGCCCTGTTGCTAATTATCATGGACGGCTGTTTAACCTGCCGTTCAACATGAACACATTCTATCAGCTTTGGGGGGTCACAACTCCTGATGAGGCACAGACAAAAATCGGTTCCCAGCGGTTGGCACTTGGCCCAGAAGGAGCGCGCAATCTTGAAGAGCAGGCTCTGTCGCTTGTTGGACGAGACATTTACGACACGCTGATAAAAGAATACACCGAAAAACAATGGGGACGCAAATGCTGTGAACTACCAGCTTTTATCATCCGTCGTCTGCCATTGCGATTTGTGTTTGACAACAATTATTTCCAAGACATCTATCAGGGAATCCCTGTTGGGGGGTACAACCGACTGATAGAAGGACTGCTTGATGGGGTGGATGTGATGACGGGTGTGGACTTTCTCGATGAAAACCATTCTTTGCAGAATCAGCATCCGACACGGAGCAACTGGCGAATGTGGGCAGACAGGCTCGTGTTTACTGGCAAGATTGATGCGTTTTATGACTATTGTCATGGCAAACTCGAATACAGAACTGTAAAGTTTGAAACGGAGGTGCTCGACACTTCAAACTATCAGGGCAATGCTGTCGTCAACTACACAGACTCGACAAAACCATACACACGCATCATCGAACACAAGCATTTTGAGACATTTGGCGATGATGTATATAGCAATCCGAAGACTGTGATTTCCAAAGAATATTCAATGGAATGGAAGGACGGGATGGAGGCTTTCTATCCAGTCAATGACAACCGAAATCACAATATTTTGCAGAAGTATCAGCAAATGGCTTCAATGGAGACTGACATCACTTTTGGTGGCAGACTTGCTGAATATAAGTACTATGACATGGCTCCTGTCATTGAACAGGTAATAGATAAGTGCAAGGAACTATTGCCTTAAATCCAAATTATACAGAAGATATTTCCGAACAAGGAAGGCTGGTGATATTGATAGGATTGAAGATATACAATCCGTTATAGAACAAGTGTTCAATTTTTATAAAGACTTATTGCTGAATGATTTCCTCAGAGAAGTTTTGCCATTAGAGCGTTAATGGGTGATAGGGGTCAAACTGTTTTTTGCCATGAAATGTTGGTAATTGCTTCGGTGTCATGTAGTCGTTGCCATAATAGTTGCTCAGTAACTGGTGATACATGGCAGGTGCAGGAAACTGCTTTCCTGCAAATTCAAGCATGACGGTCTGGTCATAATATGATTTTTCCAACACTTCATGATGGCGGTAGCGCCACGATATAAGCCCGATGTGGCGGGAACGGTTGACACTGTTCATGCGAAACAGACCTTCATAGCATCCAAACAACCATTTTTGCACCTTTTTAGACATGTTCTTGCGAATGGAGAACCTTGTTGCCTGATTTATTGCTTTTGCTGCAAGACGATGAAGAGCATAGGCAACAGGATTGTCGGGTACTCCGTCTAAAACAAATATGTCGATGCTGATGCCTCGGCAGTAGGGCGCATCGTGTTCGTCTGGACCGATGCATGTTGTCTGTGTATTTCTTAACATGGCATGGCCGCAGAAGAATCCAGTGTCGGAATATGTGGTCTGCCAAAAGTATGGTTCTGTAAATTCCTCGGATGCAATGCGGTTGAGACGGTCGTAGTCATCTCGCATCATGATAAGGTCGATGTCGTCGTCCCATGGGATGAATCCCTTGTGACGGACTGCTCCAAGCAAGGTGCCTCCATCGAGCCAAAAGCGCAGTCCGTGACGCTGACAGACTTCACTGAACTTTGATGCAAGGTCGAGTTGAACATCCCACACGCGTTTCATCTCATCGGGTGTTTGGTAGTTGCATGTCGTTTCTGGGTCGTAGTATTGAAACATATTGGTTGGAACAGAATTATGTGGTGTGATTATTGTAAAATGGAATAAGTGTTCAGGTTCGGAAATGTAGCAGAGGACTGGTTGCTGTTTAGGCGCATTGTTATTTGCCGGTTGCTGCTTCCCATGCCTTTTTGAAGAAATAGCCACTTTGTAGTTTTTCTTTCATCTCGGTGACATTCGCCTTTATGGTCTTGTAGTCGGACTCGGTCATTGTGCTTACAATTGACGGAATCTCTGTCAGCGATTCGACTGCGATGCCAAGCTTGTTGGATGTGATGAATGGAGCCATGGCAGACTGTTTCCATACAATGACAGGCAGGCCGGCGCGAAGGTAGAAGGAAGTTTTATGAGGATTGTTGTAGCGGAGATAATTTCCCCAGGTGCCTCCACAACTATTGACGGTGTCACCATCCCAGACGAGTCCCCAGTCATCGTTGACCGTGCCGATGAACTGGTCGGATGCAATTCTTCCGTGGCATACGACATTGTCATTAAAGCGTGTCTCGTCTAAATCTCCGCGACCATAGATATTGAGTTTGCAACCGTTCAGTGCCTTTCCTGCATCGTAAAGGAAGGAATTCTTCCTTGCGTACAGACCACCTGCGTAGGCAATGTTTGTATATGGTGAATGGTGCTCGTGGACTTGGGGCTCTGTGTCGGAAAGATAGTCGAAAATGTCAAGACAACATATTGGGCACTTAGTGCCATTTTGTTCAAGCCATTCTTTCATAGCACCGTTATGGGCAATGATATGGTCGGAATGATTCAGTCGCTTAATCTCCTTTGAGGCCGAAAGTTTTTTCCGACGGAATGTGCCGAGGTCGTGAATCAGTGTGACAGTCTCTGCCTTTTTCCAATGAGCAATTATGCAATAGAGGTCGAAGAACTTTTTGAATGGATATTGCATAAGCAGGATGTCGCCTTCATTCAAAGTAAATAAAAGATTGAATGCACTGAACAACTTGCGAAAGAACACCTCAATCTTTCCTTTTCCAAGTCCATGGACAGCAAGATCCTTGAAACCCATCTGACTCATCAATGTGTCAATGTCATTCTTTGCTTTGTTTGTCGAATTTATCTGTACGAAACAATTCATATTTCAACTTGCTTATATACTTTTGATTTCAATGGGGACAAAGTTACGAAATAAAAATGAAATACCATGTAACTCTGCATGAATTTGCAGTGTTGTCGATTGCTGTTAGGTATGTATCACTGCTAAATGACTTTGACAAGCAAGTGGCTTGCGGCATTGTCGTCCATGTGTGCATATATAAGAAAAGCCACTCTTCACAGATGGTGAAGAGTGGCTTATTGTCACACAGAATGTGAGTGAACTGTTTTGGTATATAATTCGTTATTGAGGCAATGAGAAGTACCAGTTCTCCTTTTTGAGTAGTTTCTGGTAAAGTGCTTCGTCGCGTTCACCAGTTCTTGTGCCTTTGTAAGGATTGATGCTGATGCCACGGTCGGCAATCTTTCCAGCAAGCCATTCGGCACCTTTTTCACCAGCCTGAATCTTGTGATTGGCAATTCGTACAAGGTCGGTGAAACGATAACCTTCGAATGCAAGTTCCAGCGCAAGTTCATCGACGATGAGGTTCTCGACTGCTGTGATGGCTTCGGCACTTACCTGTGGGTCGTAACCCTGATTGATGATGAGGGTAGAGTAGTCGTATGTGATGGTGTCGCCATAACCTGAAATGTTGGTTCGAATGTTGCCAACAGTTGGTGCAGGCCATTCGCCAAATCCACATCCACGGGCATGGATTCCATAGTTGCCGTCCCAGGTGTTGTCAGTGAATGAAAGGAAGAAGTTGTCCAACTCATAGCTGTCAACATAGTACATGGCTCCGAAACTGTTCAGTTTGATATACGGAATGGTATCTGTCTGATAGATGATTTCATCAGAGTCGTTGCGGAGTGTGTCGCCAAGTTCGTCAAGAGCCACATGAACTGAGTAGCGAACGGCATGTTTTGGCATGTTGTCCTCACAGAGTCCGTCTTTGAGAATTGCAAATGCCATCTGTGGGAATCCTGCACGATTGATTGCTTCTGCAAGGCGCAACCATACGAGAGTGCGACGATAAACAGGGATGGTGTAATAGAATGTAGTTGTTGATGCAGCCTTTGAACACAGCATGAATGGCTCTCCATCGAATGTGTATTGTTCGCATGAGAAACCGTAACGGGCATCACCACTGTCGTATTCGATGCGAAGTGGATTGGTCAGATTGAGGTCGTAGTAGATGTATGACTGACTCTTGTTGATGGTATAGTATGCTCCAGAAGGGCAAGTCTGACTCTTGTAGTTTGGTACGACGGTGATTGCACCTGAGGTCGATGCTTCGTTAGCACCAGTGCCGTCAGTGGATTCTGTGACCTGAGTGCTTTGGCTTGATGTCGGTGTGAAGCCAAATATGTCGGCTACACGGGTGAGCATTGTGCCAAACTGACGGTTTGCGCTGCTTGGAATGGCTGTAATGCATTCAGAACTTTCCAGTTGCGTGTATTGTCTTGCCCAAATACCCCAAGAGTTGTCACAGCGGTATGAGTATTCTTCATCGGTTGTTGAAACACGCCCCTTGTTCTTTATTGCAGTACAGTATTCAGTAGTGACTATGCCTGCTGTCTTGTTAAGATAATCGTAATAGAGTTTTGCAGCGTTGCGGTAGTCTGTGTCACTGCTTCCTCTCAGCAGGTACATGTCACCGAGGATGAGGCGGATTGGGAATATGGCTTTTCTTGCGGAAATGCTGACTGCACCATTGTCCCAATTACCATAGTTAGGATAATCGGTGTCGATGAGGTCGCCGAGACCCGTGGCGAGTATCTCGTCAATGAGATTGTCTTTGTTGACTGTGTTTTTTGTCGTGTTGTAATCTTCAATTACATCAAGCGACTTGACAGGCTGGGTGATGAAAGGAACCTCACCATAGTTTTGCACAAGCATGAGGTAAGTCCAGGCACGGATCGCGCAAACCTGGGCAAATTCTGGAATCATGTACTTGACATTGCTCTTAACTGCTGATGTGTCAACATTGGCAATGTAAAGGTTGCAGTTGTTGATGACATTATAGTAGTTGCGAAGGCTGAGCATTGAGCAACTGCCGTCTTGTGGGTCATCGAAATTGGCGATGGCATAGAGCGTATCAGTTACATATTTAGTCGTGTTGACAAGATCACCGCGAAGTTCGCCAAGCACCACTTGTCGCTCAGTTATGTTCTGAACGCTTTTCAGTATGCCGAAATAGCTGTACACAGTGTCGTTGGCATTGGCATATATCTTGTCGTCATTGTCAACGGTAAGCATGTCCTCACATGAGATAAATGTGAATGCAGAAGACATAATGCCACAAAGGGCCAGTGCACTTCCAATCTTCTTTGCTTCTATATATATATTATTCATAAATCATTGTTATTTATCGTTAATGATTATTGGTGACTTACAGGTTGAGGCGAATGCCGAGATTGAAACTGCGGTTTGACGGCAGCATGCCTGTATCAATTCCCTGATAGAGAATGCCGCTTGCGGCAGAAAATTCTGGGTCAGAACCTGTGTAATGTGAGAGTGTGAACAGGTTGTTGGCTTCAGCCCAGATTGTCATTCCCTGAATCCAACTCAGTGCCATTGGCAATTCGTATGTGAGGCGAACTTTCTTAAGTTTCAAATAACTGCCGTCTTCAATCCAGCGGTCGGAGAATCGTTCGTTGTTAACCCAGTTTTCACTGTCGGATGAGCACAGACGCGGAATGTCTGTCACCTGACCTTCACAAGTCCATCGGTTGACTGCTGCCTGACTCTGATTGTAGAAGCCGTTGAGACTTTCGAGCTGGCTACGCTGGTAGTTGTAGATGTCATTGCCCAATGAATACTTGAATGTCACATTGAGTGAAAGACGACCAAAGATGAAGTCTGTGAAAATGTTTCCGTAGATGTCTGGATTAGGGTCACCAATGACTGTCTTGTCCTTTTCGTCGATGATGCCGTCGAGTGAAATGTCTGTGAAATGCATATCACCGGCAGAGAAGTTGTTGTATGGATTCTGCTGGATTCCTGTTGGATATTTGAGATACTGGTTACCGTTGTAAGCGGTTGATGCTTCCTTCTCAGTTGAGAACACACCTTCTGTTTTGTAACCATAGAACAGACCAACAGGACTGCCAACGCTTGTAAGGAGTTCTGCTCCATACACCTTTGTCTTGTAGTTGTCAGTTGGCAGCGATGTGATTTCATTCTTGTAATGGCCGAGAGTTGCACCAAGTTGCCATTTGAATGACTTGTTGTTGACTACGATGGCGTTCACATTGACTTCTGCACCGATATTGCGGAGTGAACCACCGTTGCATAAGTAACTGTCAAGACCTGACAGATAGTTGATGCTGGTTGAAGTTACAAGGTCGTCGGTGTTGCTTACGAAGAAGTCCAGGCCAGCCTGTATGCGGTTGTTTGCAAATGAACCGTTGATGCCGAAGTTCCAGCGACGGGTGGTTTCCCACTGAAGTTTAGGATTCTGTATATTTTTTAGTTCAAGTCCAACGGCTGATTTCAGGAAACTGGTTGCCTGGAAATATGTTCTGCTTGCTGAATAGTCGATGTTGTCGTTTCCTGTAACATCATATCCTGCGGTCAGTTTGAGGTAGTTCACACCATTGGTCTTCTTCATCCAAGGTTCGTTGGTGATGACCCAACCCAGTTGAAGTGAAGGGAACAAACCCCATGTGACTCCGAACAGTTTGAGTCCGTTGTCGCAGTCTTTGCCAAATCGAGAAGAACTTTCAGCAGTCAAGGTTGCATTGACGAAGTAGGTGTTCTTGTATGCATATGTGGCATCTGCGTAATATGCAATGTTCTTCCAGCCATCATTGGTGCCGTTGACTCCTGCAAAGCTGTCGCTTCCTGAAAGGTCTGGCATCTTGTCGTTACCTCCACCTGGCACATTGTAACCAATCATATAGTTGTCGGTGAAAGAATTTGAGGTGTAACGGAAACCACCAAACACTGCAATGTCGTGCTTACCGTAATTGTTTGACCAGTTGATTCGGAGGTCTTCATAGAGCGATGTTTCTTTGTCGAAGAGACTCATTTTGATGCCACGGACATCACCCATGTCTTTAAGATTATATACAGGTGTTCCGGCAATTGGCAGATAATACTTTTCGCTTGCACGGTTCAACTGATAAGCAAAACGGTTGGTCACAAAGAGGTTCTTGTTGATTTGCCATTTAGGCATCACATTAAGATTGAACTGAGTGACTTCCTGGTTGTTCTTGTTGCTGGCATCTCCATTGTCAAGAATCCAGTATGGGTTTGCAAGTGCTGTGTTGACTGCATAGTTCGACGCAAAATCGAATGGATAGTTGTCGTCATCATAGTTCTTGCCTGAATATACGGTTGAAAGATGAAGGCGTGCATCGTCGCCTGTGTAATAGTTGTATTTACTGAGGAACGGCGCTTGTATCAGTCCGAGAACATTAGGCGATGTGATTGGACTGTCTTCATAACTTTCTGCCCAGCCGTTGTCGCGAAGATCGTATGTGTTGCGACTGTAAGATACATCGAGTTGGGTGCTGAGGTTCTTGATGAGATTGATGTCAGTGTTAAAACGAATGTTCAGGCGGTCAAATGAGTTGTTCTTGGCTGTTGCCTGTGAATTTGCATATCCAAGTGAGAGATTGTACATGGCTATGTCATCACCACCTTGCACATTCACCTTGTAGTTCTGAGTGAATGCGGTATGATAGAGTCCATCTGACCAATCTGTGTCGTTGTGATACATTGGGTACCAGTAGTACTCAGGGTTGTCGTTGAGGAATGGAATAGGAACATTGGCAGTGGAATGCAGTTGCCCGTATTCGGTGGTGCCAATCAGGTCGCTGGCATAGTTGCGGTACTGGCTTGCGTTCATCACTTTCATTGTTGAAGGAGCGAGCTCAAATCCTCCAAATGCAGAAACATTGATCTTTGTAACCATGCTATGACCTCGCTTGGTGTTGATGATTACAACACCATTGGCTCCGCGTGAACCATAGAGAGCAGTTGCGTTTTTCAGTACTTGTACGCTTTCAATGTCTTCTGGGTCGATGGCACTGAGAATGTTGTTGAAGAATCCCTCGTGAATGGTGGTTCGGTCGAGTTGCATGTCCATAATGATGCCATCGAGGACAACAAGTGGCTGAGCATTCAGGTTGAGTGAATTCAGACCGCGGATGAACATAGCAGCTCCCTGTCCTGGAAGTCCGCTGCGGTTGATGGTGTGAATGTCGCCACTCAACTTGTTCTCGATTTCAGCGTCGATTGAAACTGCACTGGAGTTGTCAATAGAAATGCTTTTTGCTGCTGTGACACTTGTCTGTGGAGCATATGCGCCATTCAACTTGTTGCTATACAGTTGCACTGGTTGAACCTTGTTGCCATTAACTGCAACCTGAACTGCATTGTAGTCAGGAGCGGTTACATAGATTGAAGTGACAAATGTAGGCGCATTCAGTTTGAAGTCTCCGTTTTCATCTGTCATTGCCGAATAGCGTGAGTTGTTATAGGCCTTGACATGTGCACCGACAACAGGTAGTTTGGTGGATGCATCCAGAATGGTTCCTGTCAGGGTCTGCATCTCATATACTGGTGCTGCCGGCAATTTCTTTTCAACTACTTCATTAGTCGTTTCTTCATCACCAACGGTGTCCTGTGCATAGGAAGTGACACAGCCGAAAGACATCGCAATGAGTGTGAACAGCGAAGACTGAAGTGTGAATTTATTTATCTGTTTCATATTCTTGTTTACTATTTAGACTATGTGAGAAATTCTGGTTATTTAGTCATTAATAGGATTGTATTCGAGTTCTTGCATTCAGTACTTATTCTTTCGCTACCAATACAATCTGGTCAATCCACATCTCACGGGTGTATGTGGATATTTCCTTGGATGTGACATTTACAGATAGTTTGAGTGTAGGATAAAAGTCTGTGCCATAGTATGCAACAGGGAATTCAAAGTCGCGTGCTACACAAATACTGTCAACATATTGAGTCACTCCGTTGTCGTCAACATATGGACAAGGAAGGTTTACATATGTGTTGCTTGCTCCCTTGTGGATGTCGTCAGCTTCGGGTTTAAGAGTGGCGTTTGACTGTGTTGAGCGTTTTCCTTCGTGGTAGGTTAATGTTGCCTTGAACTTTGTTGACATGTTGGCGTTGGTGTTGTATGCCATCACTACATAGATGTCATATTTACATGACATGATGTTAGGCAACTTGAATGTGATTTCAGGATTTGCAGTTGGGGTGGTCTGGACAGCACGGGCTACGGTGTACTTAACGACGGTGTCTGGCATTACGAAAGAACACTGCGTATTTGCCATGTTGCAACGGACATTGCTTTCGATGTTGCTTGACATCTCCGCTTCGAGGTCGCGCTTTTTTGCCCATGTGTCAATGCCACGATATGCAAATGTATCAACAACATATGCGTAACCATTGCTGAGTTCAACAGGAACGGCATCTCCAAAAATCTGTGCTACTTGTGGTTGTTCGAACACCCTGCCATTGGTGCTTACCAGGGAGTCGCAGTCGGCTGGTTTGTCGATGTTGAATGGCTTTGCCTGGTATTTTGCATTGAAGACAAGGTTCTGGCAGATTGCACTTTTAGAAAATAAGTTGCTCATTGAGTCGAGTTCTTCATCTGTGAAGGTCTTGTCAAGGGGAGTGGTGGTTTCGTCACCTTCGCTATTGACTGTAACTACCTTCTGGTTGTAGGTCTTCATGTATTTGAAATACTTTGAAGTGATGCCGATAGCATCTTCCCATGCATTATTATTAGGAAGAACCATAGCGTAGATGCTGTCTTCTTTATTGAGATAAGCATCCATCATCGAGAAATAGTCGTTAGTCATGTTGACCACTGAATCCACCCATGTGATGTTTCCATTTACGGTTGGTCCCTGTGTGCTGTTTGCTTCATCGAAACGAAGCATCTCGTATTCTTTCAGGAATGAATTCAGTTCTGAAAGGGTAGTGTCTTTGCTGATATACTCATATAGGTTTGGCTTGTACTCAATGACACCATCGAGAACATGCAGAATGCCATTGCTGCAACCAATGTTGGCATCGGAAACATTCTTTGCACCCATCTGCATATTGGCAGGGTCGAACAGTGCAGTCTTGCTGTTGAAGAGGTCAAGCACCTCGCTCTCGCTGCCGTTCATGATTTTACTGTATCGTACAATGTGATTCTGTACAAGTTCTTTTTCCACTGTATAAGGGTCAGTGGCAAGCATGGACTTGTATTTTGCCAGGATTGTGTCATTGTTTTTAGGTGCCCAGACTGTGAAGTTCTGGTCGTGGCTGAGTAACTCTGAATATTTAACTTTTGTTTGACTTCCTTCTGACTTTGAGTAATAGACATTGTCGAGAATGTCAGCAAAGTCTGACAACTCGGCATTGTTGCTGATTGCTTCCCAAAGTGTTGGTCTGTCGGCAACAGAAGAGTTAATGTCGAAATGGTCGTCGCTGCAACTCAGCACTATGAGTGCCAAGGCAAGTACCATCGTATGTTTGAAGATTCGTTTCATCTTTATTCTGTTTAACTGATTACTATTGTTTGATTCAGATTATAGTTCCTTGTTACCATTTATCTTCTGGAATATCGCCATTGTAGATGGTCTTTGGAACAAATTCAAGGTAGTCGAAGAAGAACTGCGTGCTGCTGCTATCAAGCACCGACTTGAAACGAATATAGTAGGTCTTTCCTTCTTCAAGTGTTCCTGTAAAGATAATCTTTCTGATTGATGTTAAGCAGTCGCGACCAGAAGCGCTTCCAGGGAAGAAGTATGCAGGGCCCTTCATGTAACCATTGTTGCGCATCTGCTTGTCTTTTTCCTGAATTGCATCGTCGGAACCGAGGTCGGCATCTGATTTCCATCCTACCATTGCGTTGTCTCCGCCGATACGAAGGTCGATTGGAATGCCAACAGCAGGCAAATTGTTTGGATTTGTACCTAAATAAATCTGTGCCATACCGCGGTTGTTGTTTGCATTGACACCATAGCGGATTTCATATGTACCAGTGTATGGTACAGGTGGGAGTTTCATCACGAAATCATATTTACCACGAATGTTGAATTCGTCGGCTTGATAGTTTGTCCAAGTTCCGCTACCTCCAACATTTGAAGAACCTTCGTTCTGGTAGTTTGACAGGTAGGCGAAGTCAGTCTGCTCGGACATAATTGGAATGGCGCCTGAACCACCGTTCTTGCTTGTGAAGTAGTCGTATGTGAAGTAATAACATTGGGTCTCGTTTCGACGACAACCATTTGTCAACAGTTCAGGCAGAAGCGAGCATATGTCATAGCGCATTCGTTCATTGAGGATTTTCTTTGGAACGGATTCTGTCCATACCAACAAGTCGTTGATAGGGTAGTAGAAACCGTTGAGGGCGTTGTTGTCATACTTGCCGTTCTTGTCGCTGATCTTTATGCCAGGAATGTCAATGCCGTCGGCTTTCTCCTTATATGATATAAGGTTGTATGTGGCATGACGGTTGATGAGTTTTTCGGAACGAGTACCAGTAATCTTGATGCTGCGGCGATGGTAGTCCATAGTTTCGTAGTATTCCCATACATTGATATTGAACTTCTTGCCGCCACGGTTAGGACTTGCGTTTGTAAAGCCCTTTTCGTTTGCAAAAATGACGAGCTGGTCCCAAATGAGTCGTTCTGGAAGAATGTGGTATGCCACAAATTGATTCAGATAGTTATCGGGATTTGTGTAATCCTCTCCCCATGATGTCTTGCTGCCATAGTAAGCGTTGGATTTCAGATACTGTTTCAAGTCATCGATGCTGTTGATGCCTTTCTCTGCAAAAATTGAGTCAGGCTCAACGAAAACAGTATAGCCGAAATATCGCTTTTCGGGATATGAACCAGCCCAGCCTGATGCGCCTGAATTGTCGCGCTTCTCACCAGCATTTTCGTTGTTGAGTTCATAGTCCTCGTCTTTGTACGACAACAGTTTGTCGTTCCATCCGGTCATTGTGAGCAGATCGCCAAAGAATGAAAGGTTTTCTGTTCCGATGATAAGGTCAGCAACAGTTGATGTGGATGGTGACAGTACTTTGTCGATGGAGTGGATGTAACCATTCTCAACCTCAATGTCCTTGTCAATAATGACAGAATTTGCGTTTACAAAGATCAGTGTCTTGCCTGTTGAGTCATTGCCATAACTGAGGTTGATGTAGCGGTCGTTCATGTTGGTCTTGTTGAGCGCGCCTGTTCCGAAACCTGTTGTAGTAGAGTATGCCTCACTGTTGCCATTGTCGATGATTGAGTTGAAAACAATGGATTCAGCAATGGAGTCGGGGATTTCGTTGATGTTTGTAGAACTGACCTGAGGCTCTTCAAGGTGAAGCAATGAGTCGAGGTAATGGTCGATGGCATCGTTGGTCGGAGCGAAACATGTGTAGTTGCCACGAGCAGAGAGCAATTCATACATGGTTGACTCTGACTTCTTGCTTAGATGTACCATTTTCAAGATTTCAAGATACTTTCCATACTTTGCTGTGTCGTTGGCAAAGTGGTCAATCATCATCTCACCTGTGAATGTATAGAGATTTGAATCGTCGATATTCTCAGAACATCCCCCAATGGTGAGAGTCAAGAATGCTAATGCTAAATATTTAATACTTTTCATAGGTTATCCGTTTTTGAAGATGATTCGTTAGTATTCCATACACTGTTCTGATGGAGCAGTGCATTGTTCTTTATCTCATTATCATAGATTGGAGAGAAGAGAGAAGTGATGGTTGAGAGTTTTGCAAAAACGGCATCTTTGTTTCCGCTTGTAAACTTCTTGCCTAAGTAGTATTTGAGCATGTCGGCGGTACTGCCTCTGCGCTGAGCATAGCGAACCAGGTCGTACCAGCGTTTGCCTTCTCCGAAGAATTCGCGTTGGCGTTCTGCCATCACAAGGGCTTCAAGGTTTTCATTTGTGCTGAATGAACTGAAACTAAGTGAATCATCCTTTGCCTTTGTGTTGTTTGTGGCATAAGCATAAGGATTGTTTCTTTTGAAAATGTGGCGGCAGAGGTCAAAGCCTTCTTTGAGCGTGCTGTCGTTGTCGGCAGTCTGGCTTATGGCTTCTGCTTTCATCAGCATGATGTCAGTCAGACGATAGAAACTGAAGTTTGCATTGTTTGTAGTGCTTGTACGACTGGTGTATGTGCAATGGAATGTCTTAGCATCTGAGTTGTCCTGCATGGCAGCATTTGTGTTAACCGAACCATTGTACTGTGTCACTTCGGTTGCAGCATATTTTGTGATAGGGAACTCCAACTGGTCGGCTGCTGTATATCGAATGGTTTCCCAACGGCGATAGTCTGTACGGGTGTACAGGTACTCAGGTACTGGAGTGTTTGCCGTAGGTGCTGCAGAATTGACAAGTGCATCTGTACTTGTGATTGAACCTACTTTGGAATTTGTGATGTCCCAGTATGTGCTGTTGATGGAGCTTGTGTTGTTTGTTCCATCAATTTGCAGCTCAAAGATTCCTTCCATTGAATTGCCTTTTCCGAATACATTGCTAAATGCCCTTGTTAAGGTTGCATATTTGTTATTCAGGTCTTTTTCGTTTGGAATCAGGAGGTCTTCGATGGTGAGGTCATCCATGCTGACTCCACCAAGGACTGCGCCAGATTTGTTGAGTTGCTTTACACGGTCCTTCTTCATGTCGTTGAGAACCCAGTCACAGCATTCAATGCAGCGTTGGTAGTCTTCTTGTGACTGATTGCCATATATTGCAACAGAATCGGCAGAGGCGTTTTTGCTTGCACGCCAGAGGTAAACATCAGCGAGAAGTGAATAGACTGCTTTGCGAGTGATTCGTCCGTTGTTCCATACGGTCTGGCCATAGTCATTCATTGCCTCGTCTTTAACTGATTCAAGGTCCTTGATGATGTTGCTCAGCACCTCTTCCTGTGAAGATTGTGGAATGAGGAAGTTCTGTCCGTCGTTGTTGTAGTCAACAGTGACATAAGGAACTTCACCCCAGGTGCGTACAAGATAGAAATGAGCCAATGCGCGAAGTGTAATGACTTCAGCGCGTATTGGTTCCCAGTCGCCCAATGAGAAACTTTCGTCATTGACGACAGTCTCTGGACCATGAGCAAGAATCTTGTTGCAGAAGTTGATTTCTTTGTAGAGCTCAGTCCAGTCAAACATCCGATATGTAGGAAGCAGATTTGCATTCATGATGTTTCGTGTCTGCAGGTTTGTTACGCCTGTAGGTAAAGTGACATTGTCGCTTCTGTATTCTCCCCATTGGATGAGTTGCCCCATCATGCCTATATATTTTGTATAGCACGCAGACACCACATTGAGCAAGTCGTTCTTGTCCTGCCAGAAGTCTTCTTCCACAATCTGGTTTGAAGGTGTGATTGTGAGGAAGTCCTCACAAGAAGTGAGAGCCGGACTGAACGCAACTGTTCCGATGCCTATTGCAAACAGGCCTTTGATTGCATTTATTGTTTTCTTATTTATCTTTTTCATATCTTGTTTCCTCCATTAGAATCCAACATTTACACTAAGAGTAAATGACTTTGCGCGTGGGGTCTTTGAATTATCGTATGTGATGCCCCATGCACCATAACCAACTTCAGGGTCAACACCAGTGTACTTTGTCCAACAGAACAAATTGTTGGCAGAAAGCGAAAGGCGAATGCTTTGCAACCCAATTTTCTTGACGAATGTATTCGGCAGATTGTACAGAAGCTGAGCATACTGTAAGCGTACATAATCGCCATCTTCAACGAAACGGTCGCTTCCGAGTGAGTTGAAGTTGTCAACACCAAGGCTTGCATTCATGGCACGAGGTATGATGGTCTCGTCACCATTCTTTCTCCATCGCCATGCAACTGCCTGACTTTGGTTTATGTTGCTTCGCATTGACTCGTTGTTGAGTCGTGCCATGTTGACAATCTTGTTACCCATACGATAGTTGAAACTGAGTTTCAGTGTCCAGTCCTTGTAAGAGAAATTGACTCCGAAACCTCCATTGAACTTAGGGTTGGAATTGCCTAAATAAACGATGTCAAGTTCGTTGATCTGTCCATCATGGTTAATGTCCTCATAGATGGCGTCACCACCTTGGAATTCGTAGTTGGTGTTGCCGTAGTCGAAATACATGTGGAGAGGATTTCCTTTCGCATCGAAGAGAATGTTGCCCGCAGCATCGCGTGCTACTGGACATGTAGAGTTGTCGCCTCTCTTTGCTGCTGCGGCTGCTGTGTTCTCTCCGTAAGTGTCTTCGGATTCGCGGGTGTAACCATTGTGCTCATAGTCATATGTATAAACACCTTTGAACTTGAATCCGTAGATGGAACCTACTGCATTGCCAATCTGTATGCGTTGCAAGTATGTGGCATTGTTATAGTTGTATTCAGGATTCATATTGAGCAGAACTGTCTCATCCATCTTTGTAATGGTGTTGATGTTCTGAGCAATGTTGAAGTTTAAGTCAACTCTCAGTTTGCCAAATTTAATCAGGTTGCGAGTGTTGGCATAAAGTTCCCAACCTTCGTTTTTCAGTTCACCGATATTCTTTTGTGCAAGTGTGTTGTAACCGGTTGTTCCTGGAATGCCGACATTTGGATTGAGAAGGTCGCGAGTGGTCTTCTTATATACATCAAATGCAAGGGAAAGTTTGTCGTCAAACAGTCCGAGGTTGAATCCCAGGTTCCATTGTTCGTTTATTTCCCATTTGATGTCAGTGAGACGAAGGTCGGATGGAGCAATGGAACTGATGCTGACATTGTTCTTTCCATATGTTCCCGCAGAAGCATATCGGTTGTACATCAGATATTCACCACCTGGCTGACGACCTGTGATACCCCAGCTTGGACGGATGGAGAGCAGGGTGATGAATTTTGTCCAGTCAGCACGCTGGAAGAATGGTTCGTCGCTGATGTTCCAGCGGGCAGAAATGCCAGGGAATGTTCCCCATTTCTTTCCTGCACCAAACTTTGTTGAACCGTCACGGCGTACTGTGACATCGAATGCATATCGTCCGTCGAATAAACCGAGATGGGCAGAACCAAGGAATGCTGCGCTGCGCCATTGACTTGAACTGGTAGAACCTCCTGATGGGAGATAGCCATCAGAAATAGGGGATGAGATTCCTGTTGGTACATGTGACTTGTTGTAGCTCTGTCCATTACCATTACCAGTTGAGATTTCAAACTGACCAAGAACCTGCATTGTGATGTTCTCAGAGTTGAAGTGTGGAGTGAAAATCAGTCGTTCCTTGTTGCTGAAAGAAAGACTCTTGTATTCGTTGTTATACACTTTGTTTACATCTCCGTTGTCCCATGAGTTTGTTGAAAGTGAAGAAGGGTAGTATGCATCAACTGACTCATTATATATATCCATGTACACTTCTGCATCGAGGTCGAGCTGATGTCCTGTCTCGTCTTTGCTGAGAAGTTTGTAGCGGAGATTGAACTGAGGGTTGATTCGGTATGTGCTCTGATTGTTGTGAGCGAGGTGAGCCATTGCAATAGGGTTGCCGTTTGACTTCATATCACTTAAATAGAAGGATGAGTAACCATCTGGAACATTACCCGGATTAGCATAAGTTGGGAGCATATTGTAGAATCCTCCTGTTGGCTGACCAAATTCATCGTATTCATATATGCTCATGTTTGGCATTGCCTTGTATGCACGGTCGAGTAGGGAACCCGTACTGCTTCCATCCCAGTTGCGATGGTTGTCGGTGTAGGTGAGGGCAAAGTTTGAAGAGAAACGGATGCGGTCGCTCACATCATAGTCGAGTACCATACGAGTAGAGAAACGGTCGAGTTCCTGCTTGATGATGGTACCAGTCTCGTGGTCGTAACCACCCGAAATGCGGAATCGTGCCTTTTCTCCACCACCAGTCAGTGTGAGATAGTAGTTGTGGCTCTGTCCAAACTGATTGACAGCATCAACCCAGTCGGTGTTGTGGTTGAAGTTGTTGTAATACATTGGTCGTGACTTGTCATAATTGAGTTCGACCATATCGCTGGTTTCACTGCTTTGCTTTGGATTGAAGTATGCTTCTTTGAGCATCATGGTGTAACCGTCGCCATCGAGCATGTTCAGGCCTTCTGGTTGCCAACTGCCGGTGAAACGGTATGAGAGGTTGATGCGAGTCTTGCCTTTCACACCACGGCGTGTTGTAATTTCAATAACACCATTGGCACCGCGTGAACCCCAGATTGCAGTTGCTGCGGCATCTTTCAGTACATTGATGCTCTTGATGTCTTCTGGATTGACTGAGAGCAGTGTGGCGAACTGTTCCTCGTTGTCGAGGTCTTCAAAATTGGTCTGGCTGACATCGTCAGGAAGTTCGAAGATGTTGCCATCGACTACGATGAGTGGTTCCGCACTTCCGTGAATGGTGCTGACACCACGCAGACGCATGCTTGTTCCTGCACCAAGGTTACCTGAATTGGCAATGATGTCGAGTCCGGCAATCTTTCCTTGAAGTGCTTCATCGGCACTTGTAAATGCAAGACCTTCGACATCGTCCATGTTCATTGACTGGCTTGCCACAGATATTTCCTTTACAGGAATTGACATACCAGTACTCTGTACTTGTCTTGGTTTTGCTTTGATGACAACATTGTCGAGCATGGTATTGCTCTTCATGATGATGTTGAAGCGCTTCGTGTTGCCGATTACCTGGCTCCATGGCTTGTAACCGATATATGAAACTTGTATGCGGTCTTTTGGACTGACACATTTAAACGAGAAATTACCATTGATGTCAGTTACACCATGGGCAACGATACGGTTGTTGGCATCGAGCTCGACAACATTCGCCATCATTATCGGTTCGATGTCGTCCTGTACTGTTCCGCTGATGATGTCTCCAGCCTTGACTTGTGCATTGGCGATTGTACTAAAAAGTAAAGCCAATGTTAATGTCAGAATGTATTTGATTGAATTCTTCATATCTGTCTGTTTTTTCTTTTCTGTTAACATGTTGCTTTATCATTTCAGTATTCGATAGTTACGCATATATGCTTTGCGTGCCTTGGCTGTCACGAAGTCGCTGTCGTAGCGTCCGCCTGCATATTTCTTGTAATCGAGGATTCCATTGATGGCATGGACTACTGCACTTGATGATGCTGTAATCTTTGTTGGTGCTGAGGCATTGTCGAGAACATAGTCGCGTGTTACGATGTTCTTTTTTGTGACTTGACATGTCTTGCCATTGGCATCGGTAACCATGAGTGTACCGTTTCCTTCGGAATGGATGGTAACCTTTGCATAGATTGAAGGCATGCCTTCGTCATCGAGGAGGAGGGTGGCAGTTTCATACTTCTTTTCCTGGAGTGCTGGCATATCTGCGTATATTGAGTTGTCCTGGAAATGGTTCTTTATGAAGTTGACGAGTACATTGACCATGACTGTCACCTTGTCGTAAACGGCTTGTTCTTCTTCTGAGGTCCACTCTGGCTTGTCGTTAGGGTTGTCCAGATAGAGCAGGTCGCGCATCTGCTGCCATGTAGGAAGTCCGAGGTCGTCAATGGCATGGCGCACATACTGGTTTTCTGGAATATATACAGTGTAGTTGTAGTTGTTGAAGAACTTCACATTGGTTGCTGTTGCCACCTGATTGCCTGTGGTCTTGTCGTATGCCGGCAGTCCAGTGTTGTTGATAAATATTGAGTATTTCTTCTTGTCAGCAGCACTTTTTATGCCGATTGCAGTCAGCACTTCGTCATCGGTCTGACAGAGGTTGAAGAACTCTTGGAATTCAGGGGTGTTGTACATGACGCTATAAACAGACTCGATTGTTGGTGACATTGGTTTGTCTATTTCGTATGCAAATCCGTTTCCGTTACCTGTCTTGCGGTATTCTCCATTAATGCTTTCAATGCCCGACTTATCATCGAAACGAATGACTGAGCACTGGTCGTTATGCTGTAATTGCCAGCCACCCATTACCTTACAAGGGTCTGCTGCATTGGCACGGCCTTTGGCATTGACTGCATAGATTGGTGCGCCGTTCTTAGAAAGGAACCAGTGCTTGTCGCATTCGATACCGGTCTGAGTCTCGTCGATGAGTGTAAAGTCGGAATCGTTGGCGTGAACAATAGTATGGGTCTCCAACATGTCGCGCAGGCGGTTCTTCCAGTTGATGGCATCTGATTTTACGTTTGTGAGTTTGTTCCCAATTTCACCCTGTCCTGTAACGAAGTCATAGTTGTATGCATATGGTGTGCATTTGATTCCGTTCTTCGCATCATATTCGAACAGTAATGCACGCTGTTCGCCCTTTTTAAGTGCAAATGACACTGGGTCGATGTACCAGAAACCTTCATCTTGTGGTACGAAGAAACTGAAACGGGCACTCATTGCAAGCAGATATGCATAGTAGTTGCAGTCGATGTCGAGTGTCTGTGCCTGGATTGCATCATTGAAAATGTGCATGTCTGTTGCAACATAGGCAGGTCCGCTGACTGATGCATATTGTGCTGGTGTCAGCACTTCATCCATGATGAAAACTGCTCCGTTGTTGGCAAGTTTTACATCCTTAATCATGGGGAGGTGGGTCTCGTCAAGCATTGGGTCCTGCGCATCGTCCTTGATTGTCTCAAATTTACTTGGTACGCTGTTGTTGAACGAGTCTTTCATCAAGTTGTTGATGAGAGCTTTGATGACGTTGAGTGGAATCTGGTCGATTGCGCGGTAGATGTTTTCGTAGTCGGTTGGACCTCCGACTTCTTGCATCAGCATTGGTGCATACGCCTCAAGTAAGAAATGACCACCACCGTTGGCATTAAAGAAGTAGTCGTAGAACCTTTGGTCAGACGGGGCAAATATGATTCCCATATCACTTTCTACTGCTGTCTGCGCATCAGTGCGGTACTCATTCCATCCAAGATCGAATATGAGCTGTTTCTTTTCCATGCTTTTGCCGTTTGGATCACCAACTGGATCAGAGCCTCTTGAATTGTCGAGCGCAGCATTGCCTTGACTTCTTAGCGAGAAATATCGTTTCTGGAATACTGAATCGACAGCATTGCCGTAGAGCAGACGGTAGCGCTTGGTCAAGTCGTCATTGTAGAATGGTGCAGAGAATCTATCAATCATGTGGCTGAAGATGTTTGTCTCGCCATTGGTACGCAGAACTTCTGCCATGTTCTGCGGAGGAACAAGCACTTTGTCGAGTCGGTTGATGTAGCCGTTCTGACAAGTAATGTCCTGTTCAAGTATCTTGCTGTCAAATATGTAGGCATCGTTCTTCTTGCGTGATTGGCCTACAATGATTCGGAAGTCATCATCGGTTATCTTTTCGTTCGACATTTGTGTCGATAGGAAATGGGTCATCATTGGGGTTGTGGCATCAAGTGCAAGGTATATGCCCCCATGCTGTGGGTCACGGAAACGCGCCCAGAAATCATAGTCTTCAGTGTTGTAAGAAATAGGCAACTCGTCAGCCTTGAAATGAGGCACAGAGTCTGTGACATCTGCTGCAGTCTTGCGACGGAGACATTCGCCCTTGATTGGTCCCTCAAGACTTGACATCATCTCAATCAGATAGGCATTGTTGATCATTGCGGAATTGAGCAACAGCTTCTTTTGAGCCGTTGTCAGTTCTTCGTAGCAAGATACGCCCCATGCATTGTCTTTGTAGAATGCATCAAAAGCACTGTCGTTTGCAACGAACAATGTCTTACTACCAGTCTTTCCGAGAACTTCTGTGTATCCGAGATCGTCAATCAGATGAACGAAGTTCTTGAAGTCGCTTCGGTTGGTGAGCACTTCGTAGATGTTTGTGCCGAGCCAATCTGGATTTTTTTCATCCAGTTCGTAGTCTTCGGAACAAGCACCTAATGCTCCCAATACAGAAGCAGCACAGAAGAGACCTGCCCATCTGCGCGAATGTTTACGAATGCGATTGTTCATAAATTCAGTTTGTTTAGTATTTGTAGTTAATTGTTTCGTTTTAATTTGCTTAGTTTGTATGCCACTTATGGGTCCAGATAGGTATATTGTAATGTAACAATGCGGTTGTTGCATTATCTTCTTACAATTGATTAGTTTATCGGTTGTTGTTTATACAGTTTAAGCTCTTTTAATTTGGGTACAAATATACGCTTTATTTTTGTTTTTATAACACTTCTGTATCTCTTTATACTTGTATGTTAACTTTTTTTAACAATAAAAGTTGGTGTTGTATGGTTATGTTCTTATGATGGAAATAGGAAAAGTAGTGGCAAATGTAGACGGAAACTCATGCACACGCTGATTTGTGTTGAGGCTGACATGCATAGGTCGTTGGCCGAATAAGTGGTTGTGAGGGTAAAGTTGTGCATAGGTTAAGTGGTTAACATGTGGTTGTGAGGGCATGAACATGCATAGGTTCGAGGGTTAACATATGGTTGTGAGGGCATGAACGTGCATAGGTTTGAGGGCTAACATATGGTTGTGAGGGCATGATTGTGCATAGGTTCGATGGCTAACATGCATATGTTTATGCTGAAATATGCTTGACATTGTAACTAATGTTATTTGCAGTGATTATAGAACGAAAAAGAGCGGAGAACTTTTGCATTCTTCGCTCTTTTATGCTTGATAGTTCAAACAACAGTTTGCTTGTTATTTTGTGTTCCAGAGTTGACGCAGGAAACGGTCGTACAGCAAGTGACGCCATGTCACAAGGTCATGGGCACCACCACCGCCAACATAGTAGTCGTGCTTTACGCCAAGTTTGTCAAGTTGTTCGTGAAGGCGTTCGTGGCGTGCCATGAATCCAGTTTCATAAGTGCCGCCACCAACAAAGAAGTAGTCGATTCGGTCATTGAAGTCCTTGTCGCGTAATGCTGGTGTTTCGTCTATTTCAATGGCTGCACTTAACAGGCCCACAGAACCGAATACATCAAGGTTGCGGAGACCAACATACTGTGACATTCTGCCGCCCATTGAAAGACCACTGATGGCGCGTGAATGTCGGTCGGACTTTACGCTGTAGTGTGATTCAACAAATGGTATGACACATTGAATCATTTCTTTCTCGACGAGAGGAAATGCCAGTTCTGTGTGCTGTGGATGGCTGCGTGTCACCATCTGGTCGTTAGGGAAAACAACAATCATTTCCTTTGCGAGACCTTCGTGTATCATGTTGTCTAATATCCAGTTGGCACGACCGTGCATTACCCATGTTTCAGTCAGGTCGCCTGAACCACCGAGCAAATAGAGCACTGGATACTTTTTCTTTGGGTTGTAGTTTGCAGGTGTATATACCATCATGTCGCGAAGACCGTTGGTTACACTTGACTGGTAATAGTGAGTTGTGATGCTTCCGTGTGGAACACCTGGTTTTGGGTCATACCATGCAGGCTCGTCACCATGAACAAACAACATACTGAAAGCAGGCATTGCTGCATGGCCCGTGAATGTGTTGTTTGGATCGACATTCTGAACTCCGTCAACGATAACATAATAGAAATAGATTTCAGGTGTGAGTGGACCCAGTTTCAGTGTCCATATGCCGTCGTCGCCTTTTGTGAATGGAACTTGCTTGCGTGCATCTTTACCAACAAACATTGAGCCTGTGAGTTTTACATCTTTTGCATCTGGCGCTTTCACACGGAATGTGACTGTGTGGTCGTCGTGTACTTCGGGAGAGATGACTTGTGCGCTGAAAGGTGTGATGTTTTCAGTGTTGCGCTGAGGGTCGTACTGAATGTTGACATGTGACTGCTGTGCCATCATTGTCATTGAGCCCATAAAGGCGAGGGCAAACGCAATAAATTGTTTTTTCATGTTACTGTGATTGAATAAATGATTGATTTGATTGTCTGGGGTTTGATATAGTGGCGGCAAGTGGGTCTGCTGCTATTTACTATAAAAACAGAAACAACAGACTTGCCTGTCATTGGTCTGATAGCGACTAAACAATGAAATTGATGGCGTCTGGCACGATTTCAGCACGCATCGGCATCAGTTTCTTCATGTCGAGAATGCAACCATCGACACTGACCTTTGCCTTTCCAGCATCGGTAATGGAAACTTTCTGAACACGATATGGGTGAACATTGGTGTAGTTGAGGAAGCGTCCCTTGCCCAGCAACCAGAAGCCTTCGAACAACTGCCACCATTTTGGACGCGTGATGATAGACATGTCGAGCATTCCATTGTAGGGAACTGAGTTCGGAGTCTGACCGTAGCCGTGGCAGTTACCGATACAGATGGACATAACCTGACTGCTGATTTCCTCCGTATCTGCTTTCAACTGGACATTGAACGACTTGCGCTCAAAGATGTTTGCTATGCCGGTAGCCATAAGCGACAGACGCTTTGAACCCATCAGGCGGGTGAACTTGTCGGTATAGTCAATGAGTCGTGCGCCTAGACCGATATTGACACAGTTGAGAAAATATCTTTGATGTGGTACATTGTCATCGTCAGTATATGTACACAGTCCGACATCAATTGTACGGGTGTGGCGCTTAATCATCTTGTCAACCGTCTTTTTGTAGTCGTCCACCTCGACATCCCAGAAACGGGCAAAGTCGTTGCCGATGCCGTTAGGAATCAGTCCGAAAGCAAAGTCGGGCGCAAGTTCTTCCTTGGTTTTCAGGACTCCGTTCAATGCCTCGTTGAGTGCAGCGTCGTTGCCAACAACGATGATGGTAGAGTAGTGGTTGCTACACAGCATACGGGTTAGTCGTTCGACCGACCCCGAACCTTCTGATTGAACAAAGTCGTATTGCACGCCCTTGCGTTCCATGTATTTCTGTATGGCAAGCCATCGCTTATGAGAGTTTATGAAACCCGCTTTGGTACTGTATATCACACCCCAACGATCGGCGTGAGTGCTGTTTGAGTTGTTATCCATCTAATTCTATATGTTATGTTTATGGAATTTGGCTAAATTGACAGTATGAATAATGCCGCATTCCGTAATGAGTTTCAATGTTTTGTTGACCGCACTAATGCATGATGTAGAAGACAACCATGCCTGCCATCCATGCAATCAACACGCGCCAGAAGATATGACGGAAATACCATTTGAGGCTTATGCTTTCGCATTCTGCCACAGCATGACCAGCAAGCGTGCCTACATACAGCAATGAACCGCCTAATGCTGAACAGAATGAAAGCAGCTGCCAGTAAGTGCCGTTGCATGCAAATTCCTTTGCTGTTGCTGCTGTATCGGTGTCAAATAGGTTAAGTCCGACTAATACAAACGGTATGTTGTCAATGACACTTGAAATCAAGCCGATGAATGCTCCGTATATATATACATTGTGTACATATTCATTGAGTTGTTCGCTTAGGTAGCGGAGCGAGCCAGTTTCTACCAATGCACCTACTGCAAGGCTGATACCTAAAAAATATAGAATCAGCTGCATTCCGATGAATTCGGTGTTACGAATAGACTTGCGCTGAACGAAGCGGTTGTTGTTCCTGAAATTGAAGAAACCTTCAAGCACCCAGACCAGGGCAAGTACACATAGTGCTCCGAGGAATGGTGGCAACTGAGTGAGGTTGTGGAATGTTGGTATAGACCATAAACCAGCCAGTCCGACAAACAGCATCAGCAACTTCTGGAATGGTGTCAGCCAAGAATCATCGCCATCAAATCGACGGATGAATGATGTGACATTAAGGTTACCAATGAGTAGTTTTGAAATAAGGAGGTTGAACACACACAGACTTGTTAATACTGGTACGACCAGTCCGCTTGCGAATGCCGATGGTGTGACAACTCCATGAACCCACAGCATCATGGATGTCATGTCGCCGATTACGGTGAATGAACCACCCAGTATGGCAGAAATCAGAATGACACAAGAATAAACCATACGCTGACGATTGTCTGACACCACCTGTGCCATAATCGACATCATGAGCACAACTGTGGTCAGACTATCCACATTTGCCGAGATAACAAATGTCAGCAAGGAAATGTTCCATAAAAACAACTTGCAGTTGCGGGTGCGCATCCATTTTATTAAGGAGTCAAACACACCGTTGTTGTTCATAATTTCCACAATGGCATTAGTGGCAATGAGGAACAGTATGACCTGACATGCTTCGTTGATGTATTTTACGATTACATTGTTTGCGATGAATTCCTTCTCGTTGCCCGGCACATAACCTGGGTGATTCATCAAAGACAGAAAGTCTCCACCATGAATCATGTACACAACCCATGCGGAAACACCACAAAACATTGCAACTGCTGCACGGTTTACATGATTGACTTGCCGTGTGCTCATCAGCAAAAAGCCCGTCAGAAGGATTGCTACGATAATGAGAGTGGTTATTAACATACGCCTTTATTTGTTTGTTTTTACAGCGCAAAGTTAGTGAATTATTATGAATTGACTACTATTTTACAAAAAAGAATGAAAAAAAGTACGAAAAGTTTTGGTAGTTCCAATAAAAACCGTACCTTTGCACCCGCAATTCAGAGGAAGAGCCCATAACGGTACAATGACAAGGCCCAGGTGGCGGAATGGTAGACGCGCTCGTTTCAGGTGCGAGTGTTGAGAGACGTGCAAGTTCGAGTCTTGTCCTGGGCACTGTTTTGAAAGATAAAATAATGCGGAAATAGCTCAGTTGGTAGAGCACAACCTTGCCAAGGTTGGGGTCGCGAGTTCGAGTCTCGTTTTCCGCTCTCAAATAACGCTTTTATGCGGAAATAGCTCAGTTGGTAGAGCACAACCTTGCCAAGGTTGGGGTCGCGAGTTCGAGTCTCGTTTTCCGCTCATAGGAACTTAGGCATTGCCTAAGTTCTTTTGTTTTGTATTGCTATGGTTGCTTTACATATAGCAATTGTCCTGTTACTATCAATTGCAACAAAATAGGGTAGTGGATTCCGGCATAAAAACAAAAAAGCACATCTTTGAGGAAAGATATGCTTCTACTGTCAAATTTGAGGTCGGTACCCGATTCGAACGGGTGTACACGGTTTTGCAGACCGTTGACTAAGCCTCTCATCCAACCGACCTTGTTTCGTTTGCGAGTGCAAAGGTAAGAATAATTTGTAATTTGACAATGTTCAAAGCGACTTTTTTTGTTATTCGTAGCGTTTTTTTATTAAAAAGACTTACCTTTGCAACATATTGCACATAAAATGGAGCAAAGAACACACAAATATTGTAGAAATGGCATCTCTCAAAAAGTCTCTCGGTTCATAGCGGACAATGACCTTTTGAGTAAAAAATGCAAAGTTGTTGTAGCCCTCAGTGGTGGCAGCGACTCTGTGGCGATGCTGTGTGTATTGAAAGACCTGGGTTATGAACTAATCTGTGCCCATTGCAATTTTCATCTTCGTGGAGAGGAAAGTGACAGGGATGAGCATTTCGTCCGTAACTTGTGCGAATGTATGAATGTCACTCTCGATGTACGAGAGTTCGATACTGCCAACTATGCACAGGCAAGAAAAATCAGTATTGAGATGGCTGCTCGCGAGTTGCGGTACGATTATTTTGAAGAGTTGCGTAGCGCGGTCAACGCAGAAGCCATTGTGGTGGCTCATCATCGTGACGACTGTGTAGAAACATTTCTTCTTAATATAGTGCGAGGCAGCGGAATAAAGGGGCTTGTGGGGATTCGTGCAAAAAATGGACATGTTGTGCGTCCGATGCTGTGTGTCACCCATCAGGAAATTCTTGATGAACTGGCAAGCCGCAATCAGGACTATGTCACTGATAGTACAAATCTGACGGATGAATACATGCGCAACAAGGTTAGACTCGACATCCTGCCATTATTGCGCCAGATTAATCCGGCTGCTGCCGACAACATCATGACCACCATTGTTAATATGCAAGAGGTGGAGAATGTCTATAACACTGAAATCAAGAAGTGGGTCGCTGAATGTGTGAATTCACAAGGCAATGTGCTATGTATTGACAGGTGTAAACTGATGCAATCTCCTTCTCCTATTTCGGTGCTTCATGACATATTGTCTCCATGTAACTTTAATCGCAGTCAAATGCAGGCTATCCTTCATTCGGAAGCATCAGGTCGTATATTTAGCTCTGCTGGAGTCGCTGCTGATGGATTGCGTTACATTGCAGTAAATGACCGTGACGAAATACATGTGTATAAGGATAAAGCAGATTTTCAGCCAATGCCTTTGACTGAATGTGATCAGATTGTCTGTCGTGAGTTGATGGCTGCAAAAGACTCAATTATGCGTGACACAAAGCATGCATATGTTGATGCTGACAAAATAAAAAGCCCGTTAATGGTCAGACTTACGCGAACTGGAGACCGCATTCGCCCCTTCGGAATGAAAGGCACTCGACTGGTAAGCGACATTCTCACAGACTTAAAAGTGGATGTGGAGCAAAAAAAACGCCAGCTTGTCGTATGTGATGGTGACACCATCGTATGGATTGTTGGTGTCAGGAGTTCGGAGGACTATCGTGTTGATGGTAATAGCAAAAGAATGCTGGAACTGGCATTGAATGAATGACTTCAATTGACTTTAACTGACTTGTACAGACTTCAATAGACCTTAACCAGTATGGGGGCAATGATTATTTGCAGTTATAGAAAGTACAACGAATGAGTCGGTTTTCTTCATCGCGTAAGTGAAAACTGCCACCATGGCAATAGCGGAACTGTCGGCAGTGAGTGCATATACCTGTGTGCATCCAGTCGCGGTTGCGATATTGACGGTAGCAGGTGTTCCATATGTCCATAAACTCGTCTTCATAGATGTTGCCTTGTGAGTAAACCTTGTTGATGCTGAGGCAGCCTCCAATTTCACCATTAACCTTTATGCTGGCAATGCTGATTCCTGCCTGGCAGGAAAACAAATGGTCGCGTACTTCTCCCTCATATTTTCCAAGAAAACCTTCACATCCGTAGTTCACATACATATATCTTGCTTCGCGCTGCTTGCATATGAATTTCAGCAACCAGCGAATCTGATAAGGCTCTAACTGTAGTTCTGGGTTTTGAGCGGCTCTGCCAATAGGGTAGGCTGAATAAAGTCGCCAGCGTTCAACTCCGAGGTTGAGTAGAAGTCCTGCCATTTCTGGCAGATAGTCTATGTTGCGGTTTGTGACGCAAGTAACCACTTCGCACACCATTGATGGCACAGTATTGACCAAACGGATGGCTTCGCAAGTCTTTTCAAAACTTTCGGAACATCCATGCAGCCAATTGTGGTCAACATCAAAGCCATCGAGGCTGATGCTTATGGAATGCATTCCTGCGTCTTGCAGGCTTTGGTAGCGTTCAGGTGTCAGGAGTATTCCATTGGTGACAAGACACCACTTGAAACCTCTCTTTGTGATTTCTCTGCCACATTCTTCAAGGTCATCTCTGAGAAGTGGCTCACCACCTGTTATGACAATGATAACAGACGAAGGGTCCTGGTGTTGTGCAATGTCATCGAGAACTCTGCAAAAGTTTTGTATTGGCATGTCGGAAACATCTGGCAACTTGCGGCAGTCACCCCCACAATGCAGACAGTTCTGGTTGCATCGTACAGTGCATTCCCAGAACAGTTGAGAGAGTTTGTGCTCTTTTATCTGCTTGTTTCGTTCATTGCGTTCACATTCCAGTGCCCAACGCTTGCTGAAAGAGATGTTTTCCATAATAAATCAACTGCAATTATTTCTTTTGTTTCTTTTGCATTTTCTGCCATTGTGCCTTGGCATATTCTTGCATGTCAACGACCTTGTCCTTTTCATCGACAATTTCGAAACCGAGCATAGTTTCTATGACATCTTCAAGTGTCACAATGCCGCGCAGACTTCCATATTCGTCAATGATAATAGAGATGTGTTCTTTGTTTGCAAGCAACTTTTCCCAGATGTTTCCAACAGACTCTGATTCTGTAAACGAGAGTATTGGACGAGCCAGTGTTTTCAACTTTTCATTGAAACGGTCTTCTGCAAGTCGTTCAAGGATGGTCTGTCGTAACACATATCCAGTGATGTAGTCGCTATTGTCGTCATCGTAGATCGGGATGCGAGAAAAGTTCTTGAATTCTTCTGTGCGATAAAACTCCTTGAGCGTCATGCTGCTGTCGGCCATTGAAACCACCACGCTTGGAGTCATAATCTCGTGTGCAGTGATTTCATCGAGTTTCAGGAGGTTTTGTATCATCTTGTTTTCCTCCTTTTCAAGCACACCTTCTTCTGCACCAACAGTCACCATGGCTGACACTTCTTCTCGACTGACTGATACCTGACTCGACTTCCGCGAAATGAGGTGCGTGATTCGTTCCAGTATGAAAACGAGAGGGAATGTAAGGATGATGAGGATGTGGATGATGGAAGAAGCTGGCAGTGCCAGTGTGCGCCAGAAATTCGAACCGATGGTCTTTGGAACAATTTCAGCGAATGTAAGAATGAGCAAGGTGAATACGGCTGACACAATTCCGACCGTCATCTCGTGCTGATAGTTCATTTCTGATGCAAGGTTTGCCGCCTGTGAACCCACGAGCGAAGCACCAACGGTGTTGGCGATGGTGTTGATAACCAAAATCGCAGATATAGGTCGGTCTGTATTTTGCTTGTACTTTTTCAGCCTTTCAGCACCTTTCTTTCCTTGCATTTCAAGTGTCGTAATAAATGACAAAGGAGTTGAAAGCAGAGTGGCTTCAAGAACGGAACACATTGCTGAAACGAGCAATGCCGCAGCCATGTATATAATGATTAGTACCATATTGCAGGGTGTTTAGTAGTTAAACAATATGGTTCGTTTTTCACCGTCTGCTGCTGTGTCGCGGGATAACTGTCAGAGTCCATTGTGTTGTTGAGTTATTAGAGTTCTGTATAATAATATGTGTTATTTGCAAATGTTGACTGTGTTTTAGTTTGGCAAGTTGCCATACGGGGTGGGCTGTGGGACTGATTAAACCTTGTCGCCGAATGCAAGGTCGCCTGCATCGCCAAGACCTGGAACTATATATGAATGTTCATTGAGTTGAGGGTCAATGGCTCCACACCACAAAGTGATGTTTTCACACTTGCCGAATTTCTCCATAAGATAATCTACGCCCTTCTGTGAGGCGATGACGCAACAGAGGTGGACTTCTGCTGGTGTGCCCTTTGTGAGAAATGCTTCGTAACCAAGTTCCATACTTCCACCTGTTGCCAGCATAGGGTCGGCTATGATTAATGTCTTGCCATCCAGATGAGGTGATGCTATGTACTCAATCTTGATGCCCACATCTTCGCATTCCTTGTCGCGGTAATAGCGGTATGCAGAAACAAAACCGTTGCCTGCATTGTCAAACACTTCGAGAAAACCCTGATGGAAAGGCAGACCTGCGCGGAAGATGGTTGCGAGAACTATTTCGTTGTCGGGAGTGCTGACGGGTGAGATGCCAAGTGGTGTCTGGATGTTTTTGACTGAGTAGCAGAGCTGTTTGCTTATTTCGTATGCCATCATGTTTCCGATGCGGGTGAGGTTGTTGCGAAATTTAGCACGGTTGTTCTGGATTTTGACATCGCGTAATTCAGCGAGATACTGGTTTACGATGCTGTTTGTAGAAGAAAAGTTTATGACTTTCATCTCGTATGTTTGTTCATTTTGTTTGCAAGCCTATATATGTGTTACAAGTGAGACCTGCGTTTTTTGTGGGGGTATGAATTATTTAATCAGGTTGCCCAGGATGCTTCGTGTGAGTTCACGAGTTGCAGTCCGTGTGGCAGTGCTGACGGCTTTGCCTGCTGCCGCCTTACCCAGTGACTGCTTCGATTTTTTGCCTGTAACGGAATTTGCAAGCTGAGTGCCGAGCAGAGTGGCAAGAGCCGATATGACGGCGCTGAGCACCTTGCTCAGTATGCCTTTCTTGTTTGAACCCTTCTTTTCTGCCTTTTCAGCTTTTGCTTGTTCTTTTTCTGCTTGTTTTTGTGCCTTTTCCTCTTCTGCCTTCTGCGACAGCTGTTCGCTTTCTGCAAGGAGCAACTCAAATGCACTTTCACGGTCAATCATCTTGTCGTAGCGACCGAAGATGCGTGACGACTTGATAATCTGCTCGCGCTGTGCATCGGTGATGGCGCCAATCTGACTTAGTGGGAACAGAATCTTTGCCCGTTCCACCATTGCAGGTGTACCCTTCTCATCAAGGAATGAAACGAGTGCTTCGCCTGTCTCGAGTTGCATGATTGCATCCTCTGTGTTGAATTCTGGATTAGCACGGAATGTCTCTGCTGCTGCTTTCACATTTTTCTGTTCCTTTGGAGTGAAGGCACGGAGAGCATGCTGGACACGGTTGCCGAGTTGTGCAAGTACTGAGTCTGGAATGTCGCAAGGGTTCTGTGTAACAAAATACACTCCGACTCCTTTGCTTCGTATGAGTCTGACCACCTGTTCAATCTTGTCAACCAGTGCTTTTGGGGTGTCGTCGAACAGTGTGTGGGCTTCATCGAAGAAGAACACCAGTCGCGGCAGTTCCAGGTCACCGACTTCTGGCAGTTGAGCATACAGGTCGCTGAGCAGCCACAGGAGAAATGACGAATAGAGCTTCGGGTTCAGCATCAGTTTGTCGGCAGCAAGTACATTCATCATACCCTTTCCGTCTGCTGTGCATTGTAGGAGATCCATTATATCAAACGATGGCTCACCGAAAAACCGTTCGGCGCCTTGACTTTCCAGGGCAAGGAGTGCTCGCTGTATGGCACCAACCGTAGGGGCTGCAACATTGCCGTAAGTCTTGGTGTATTCGCTTGCGTGGTCAGCCACATAGTTGAGCATAGAGCGCAGGTCCTTCATGTCGAGCAGGAGAAGTCCGCGTTCGTCGGCAACCTTGAACACGATGTTGAGAACTCCCGCTTGTGTCTCGTTGAGATTCATCAGGCGCGAGAGCAGTTCCGGTCCCATGTTCGACACTGTGGTGCGCATGGGGTGACCTTGTTCGCCGAACACATCATAGAAGGTGACCGGGCATCCTCCGAACTCTGGGCTTTCGATGCCAAATTCGCTGCATCGTTTTTCGATGAACCCACTCATGGCACCCGTCTGACTTATTCCAGAAAGGTCACCCTTCATGTCCGCCATGAAGCATGGAACACCCGCTTGTGAGAATGTTTCTGCCAACACTTGCAGCGTCACAGTCTTTCCCGTGCCAGTGGCACCGGCAATGAGTCCGTGGCGATTTGCCATTTTACCTTGGATAGTTATCGGTCCCTTTGGTCCGTGAGCAACATATAGTTCTTTACCGTTTCTCAACATATTTAATATATAAGTTAGGTTGATATTGTGCGCAAATTTACAATATTTCTGCAAATATAACAAATGTTTTGCCGTTTCTCTGCATTCACCCCACTGATTTCGGCTGCTGAATACCATAAATACAGGCAAAAACAGTTCTCTTTGTTCGTATTGATGGATAGAGATTGTAAATTAATGATTAAGTTGATAGTTTTATCTTAATCCCTCTCCACTTATGGACATTCTCGCCATTTATGACAAAGAAAGGCATTAAATTCGGATTGATAATCAAGAAATATGCATTAAGGATTAAGAAATACGATTTTTATTTGTACCTTTGCGCACTGATTCAAAATAAGACACAAATGAGCAAACTAATAAAACCTGAGGGGTATCGTCAGCTGATTTCACCTCTTGAAACCGAACAAGGCATCAAACTTATAAAAGACTTCTTCCAGTCAAATCTCTCCACAGCCCTGCGCCTGCGCCGAGTCACCGCACCGTTGTTTGTGCTGAAAGGACTTGGTCTGAACGATGACCTCAGTGGTGTGGAACGGCCTGTGTCTTTCCCGATAAAAGATATGAATGATCAGGTGGCAGAGGTGGTACACTCACTTGCCAAGTGGAAGCGAATGATGCTGGGCGAATACTCCATCCGTCCTGGTTTCGGACTCTACACCGATATGAATGCAGTCCGTGGCGACGAGGAACTCGACAATCTCCACTCGCTCTATGTTGACCAGTGGGACTGGGAACGCACCATCACTTCTGCCGACCGTAACATCCGTTTTCTCAAAGACATAGTCAATGACATTTATAGCGCCATATGCCGTACGGAATATCTCGTCTGCGAGCATTTCCCACAAATAGAACCTTTCCTTCCCGAAAAGATACATTTCATCCATGCTGAGGAACTGCTGCGACTTTATCCAAATCTCAGCCCAAAGGAGCGTGAGGATGAAATCTGCCGTACTTATGGAGCCGTGTTCATCATTGGCATCGGTGGCAATCTCAGCAATGGTGAACCTCACGACATGCGTGCTCCCGACTATGACGACTGGACCACTCCTAATGCTGATGGCTACATCGGTCTGAATGGCGACATCATGATTTGGTATCCTGTGCTGGGAAGGGCTGTTGAACTCAGTTCGATGGGTATCCGAGTTGACCGTGACACACTTGTCCGCCAGTTAGAGTTGTCGGGCAAGACCGAGCGTCAGAACCTGTATTTCCACCGTCTGCTCCTCGACGACAAACTTCCACTCAGTATTGGTGGCGGTATTGGTCAGAGCCGTCTGTGCATGGTGCTGCTGCACAAGGCGCACATCGGCGAGATTCAGGCAAGCATCTGGCCTGATGAAATGCGAAAAGAATGTGCAGAATTTGGTATGCCGCTGATTTAATGTTCATCGTTGTAACAGTTGGCTGTCACTGCGCGGCATACTAATACAGCTTCGCCGCAGTATCAAGTCTATTATTTGGTGTGTACATCGAATGGGATGATACCATCATCAAAAATCATTATATTGCATCATGAAATGGTTGTTTCAAGCCACAATATCGTCATATCATGCCATGAAACAACCATTTCATGATGCGATGCATTTACAAGGTATGCTGTACGAGCGGTGATGGTGGAGTAACATACCTGCTTCATAACTGCGAGCAGAACGGATGATAATGAATGCTACACTTTGCTTTATGGCATGCAGCGATGACGACAGAATATAAGAAATGCCCGAGCACAGAGCCCGGGCATTTCCTTTATTATGAGATTTGATGTTTCACAGCGTGTTGGTTTATGTTGTTGTTCTAATCAACCAAACCACTGATTTACCAAATCGCTATTCTACTATTTCACAAGTACCTTCTTGCCATTCATGATGACAACACCACGGAATGAGTTGTTAACTGACTGACCTGCGAGGTTGAACATAGCAGAGTTTGCAGTTGTTGCGTTGATACCGCTGATTGCATCTGCACCTGTGCTTACAGGGAGAGTGAAGTCAGCAGGCTTGATCTGAGCAACCTTCTTGTTCTCGTAACGAGAAAGAACGATCTTGTTCATTTCAATATCGCC
>JAGHSZ010000139.1 GCA_018065565.1 Candidatus Colivivens caballi | reverse complement strand
AGGCTTTCAGAGCTTCGCTTAGGGGCATTGTCGATGAAAAGTTCTTCCTATACAGACTTGCTATGATTTATGCTTACCCCCACTAAATTTCCACTGAGCCGCTTTTTCTTCTGAGTGCTCGTGAGACAATTTATGAGCGCTCGATTACAAAAGAATCAGTATCTGTCTCTGCAATGGTTCACAGAATAATCTGCCAACTCATATTGACTGCAAATCGGTTTGACATAACCGATGAAAAGGCATGAATATAGTCGCAGCCAACACCTATGGCATATTTTTCTTTGTTCAAATAGCTCACCTGAATACCTGCACCGCATTCAGCGTTCCATTCATCAGCAGAACGAGCCGTCATTTCCGTCAACATACGGCATCCACCAAACGCCCGGCCTGCCACACGCATAGATGCATTTACAGGCAAGGAATAGCGAATGCCCGAATCCAGATGAATGGCATCGAGAGTTCCCGTAGAAGAAAGGTCGTCGGCATAATACTGCGTAGTTGAGATTCTCCCCATGAAGTCCCATGCGATGTTGGAGTCAAAGAAATAAGAGTATTCCAGTCCGGTTGCAAATGTAGAGCCAAAGGTTCTGCCATCCTCATGCTTGCCGCCCCACTCCATTCCTGTCGTAAGGCTAAATGAAGATGGCTGTGCAGCAAATTGCAATGTTCGTTCCATGTCGCGCAATGTGACACGAGGGCGATTGATTCCCGTCTCCCCAAAAATCTGGTCAGTCAAGAAATACGCAAAGTTGGCAGCAACCGTACCGATGCCAGCACCAACAAAAATGTCCTTCATCCAGTGGGAATTGTTGTGCAAACGAAGAAATTCAGTCGTAGTAGCCGCACCATATCCCGCAACACTCAGCCACGGACTCACATGTCCATATTCACGATGCAAGATGGTGGCACTTGCAAAAGCAAGCGCGGCATGCCCCGACGGCATACTTGTATTGTCGCTTCGGTCAGGGCGGTGCTCATCAGTCAGTGTCTTAAAGACAGAAGTCAAGCCCGCTGTCATGCCAAAAGCCATGGCATTTGCCACAACCATGCGTTTTGTTTTGCTCCGAGCCTCCACACCGGCAGCCTTCAATCCCCATGTCACAGCCATCGGAGACAAGGCAATGCCATAGTCAATCAAGTTGTTTCCCCGTTCTTTCCATTCAGCACCAGTATCGTAGAAGTCATTGTTGCGCCACGCATTAATGCCACCATGTATTATCTCGGCAAGGCCATCAAAGTGGAACGCCAGTTCGCGGTGGAGCATCTTATTCTCATACTCTTGAATCACTTCACGCGCCTTCTGTTCCTTTTCCGTCTGCAACATCATCGCCTCCAAGTCGGCAAGGTAAGCAGAATCCAGTGGCTGGAACTGCACATTCTGTGCCTTCACCGACAGAAAGCACCCTGCTGCAACAACAATCAGAAATGAGGATTTTATCGTAATATTATACATTAGCGGAGTCAAACGAATGAAAAACGGTGCAAAGTTAGCAAAAGTGTTTGGAAAAACCACCTTTAAGCCAAATAATTCCTAAATACAGAATACTAATTCCTAATTATTTCTTAACTTTGCACAAATTCACAGCAAGCAATCACCACGATGAGATATAACTGCATCAGATCAACATTCATGCTTTTCGCTCTGTGCTTCGTCATTCCTCTCAAAGCCCAGACAATGCGTCAGCTACTGGCAGCAATGCCCGACAGCATACTGGAAATCTACACCCACAATGACAAGCTCGACTTCATCGACTTCATCGACAACAACATGAAAGCAGAGGTGAAGAGCAAGTTTGGCACCAAGACCGAAATGACAAGCCTCACCGATGACTTTTGTCGCATCAAGACATCAGAAGTCAGCACCATCGACATCAAAATCCTCAATGGTGGCAACTTGATATGCATAATCAACTCAGTCAAATCGACAGCATGGGACAGCGACCTCCGGTTCTTCGACAAGGAATGGAAAGAACTTCCCGCCAGCAGCCATTTCACCATGCCCACTACCGAAGAATTCATTCCACGACCTGACGGCATGACTGACGAACAGTATCAAGCACTGGTCAACAAAGCAGAGACACCATTTTTCCACGCAGAGTTCGGTGCCGGCAACCAGGTGAAAGTCACTTACACTTCATCAGCCATCACTGCCGACAACTACGAGAAAGAAATAAAACCCTACATACATTCGGAAGTTGTAGCAATGATTCGCTAACTAATCGACTAATCAACATCCATCCCTTTCAGAGTAGGTGGAGAGTGGAGATATGACCATGGAGAGGTGAGAGTGGAAAGATGAGAGTGGAGAGAGCTCTAAACTCTAAGCTCAAAAACAGTTCCCCATCATGGAAGAAAGAGGATGAAGGTCAAAAAATGGCCAAACGACTAAGCAACTAAACAACTAAACAACTAATATATGACATCAAATCAAACTACCCAGCAGAAGCTGATGACCAACTGGCGTTGGTGGCTCTGCTCGTTGCTGTTCGTAGCAACAACCGTAAACTATCTTGACCGTCAGGTCCTGTCACTAACCTACGAAGAATTCATCAAACCCGAGTTCAATTGGAGTGATGCCGACTATGGAACCATCACATCATTTTTCAGTATTTTCTATGCCATAGCATGTCTCTTTGCTGGCAAGTTCGTCGATTGGATGGGAACGAAGAAAGGCTACATCATCAGCATCTTCGTATGGAGTCTCGGAGCATGCCTCCACGCATTCTGCGGCTGGGCAACCGAACACATCGAAGGAGTTGACCTCTCAGCCGTCGAAGCAGGCAGCAATGTAGCACTCGCAGTCGCTACCACATCAGTATTTCTCTTCCTCCTATGCCGAGGCATCCTCGCACTTGGTGAAGCAGGCAACTTCCCAGCAGCCATCAAGGTTGTAGCAGAGTACTATCCAAAGAAGGACCGTGCCTTTGCTACAAGTATCTTCAATGCAGGCGCATCAGTCGGAGCCCTTGCAGCCCCACTCTGCATTCCACCACTTGCCCAGCACCTCGGATGGGAGATGGCATTTATCATCATCGGTGCGCTCGGTTTCATATGGATTTTCTTCTGGCAGTTTATGTATGAAAAGCCAGAGAACAGCACTCATGTCAATGAAGCCGAACTCGAATACATCCATCAGGACGATGCAGCAGAAGCAAAAGAGCGCGCAGCACAGTTAGAACAAGCAAGCACAGAGAAGGCCATTCCGTTCATCCAGTGCTTTACATACCGACAGACATGGGCATTCATCACAGGTAAGTTCTTCACCGACGGTGTGTGGTGGTTCTTCCTCTTCTGGGCTCCATCCTATTTCGACAATCAGTTCGGAGCCAAAGCCACAAGTCCACTTGGTCAGGGACTTATCTTCACCCTTTATGCCATCGTCACAGTGGTTTCCATCTACGGAGGTTATCTGCCAAAGCTCTTTGTTGAGAAGCGCGGAATGAACCCATACAGCGGTCGAATGCTCGCAATGCTCATCTTTGCATTCTTCCCACTCTTTGCACTCTTTGCACAACCACTTGGCGTCAACAGCCCATGGTGGCCAGCCATTCTGATTGGCCTTGCAGCAGCAGGTCACCAGGCATGGTCTGCCAACCTCTTCTCAACCATTGGCGACATGTTCCCAAAGAGCACCATCGCCAGCATCACAGGCATCGGAGCGACAGCAGGTGGCATCGGTTCGATGATTATCCAGAAGGCAGCGGGCAACCTCTTCACATATGCCGAGACTGAGGGTTCTGCATTCACCTTCCTCGGATTCGAAGGCAAGCCAGCCGGCTACTTCATCGTGTTCTGTTTCTGTGGTGTCGCATACCTTATTGCATGGTGCATCATGAAGAGTCTTGTTCCAAAGTACAAGCCTATCAACGCTTAACCAAGCGTTCCCCCAACCATACTACTTCATACCGGAAGTATGAAACAAAGCCAGGGCGCACAGCCTTGGCTTTGTCGTTTTAATTCATCCCATTGAGGCATCCACGTATGTTTTCAGCGGGATCCATTGAGAAAACTCAGTTCATCAAGGGCGATGGATCGGACATGCCTTTGCTATTGCAGAAGTTTTCTGAACAACCCCCAATAAGTCATTCGAGCCATTATCCCCAATCTATACTGATGAATGAAAAAGAGAAATGCCCGAGCGCAGAGCCCGGGCATTTCCTTTTGTATTTGAGATTTGATGTTTAGCAGCGGAGTGGTTTGTGTTGTTGTTCTAATCAAACAAACCACTGATTTACCAAATCACTAATCTACTATTTCACAAGCACCTTCTTGCCGTTCATTATGACAACACCACGGAATGAGTTGTCAACAGACTGACCAGCGAGGTTGAACATAGCAGCGTTTGCATTTGTTGCGTTGATGCCGTTGATTGCGTCAGCACCTGTGCTTACAGGGAGAGTGAAGTCAGCAGGCTTGATCTGAGCAACCTTCTTGTTCTCGTAACGAGAAAGAACGATCTTGTTCATTTCAATATCGCC
>JAGHSZ010000004.1 GCA_018065565.1 Candidatus Colivivens caballi | reverse complement strand
TATATTATGGCATCGCTGCTTTGTCTCCCCAACCAAAGCGCTGCTGTGCCTTGGGTTCGAATCCCAGCCAAATCACAAAGGCGCACGTACAGTGCGCCTTTTTTGTCTATTCAATTGTTTCGTCTCTACCTTTATGTTCTGTTGCGATTACTGTCGGATGAAGTTCATCGGTGTCCACGCTTCGCGTTCTGGAACATCTGTGACAGGTATGCCATGGATTTTCTTCAACAGCCATGCCATGTTGGTTGCTAATGTGCGCATTGTCTGCATACCCTCGATGTCGTTTGCCGATTCCCCTTCACTTGCACCATAGGCGAGGTTCCAGTATTGTGATGTGACGATGGGCATATTTGTCATCTGAAATGGCATCAGCATAGTCTGATATGCTGCTGTTGCACCTCCGCGGCGGCATACAGCAACTGCGGCTGCTGGTTTGCCTTTGAACTGGTTTCCTCCTGCATAAAGCATGCGCTGTTGCAGGCACAGCAATTGCCCTGATGGTTGTCCATAATAGACCGGGGAACCAACTATCACTGCATCGCATTCCGACATTTTTGTGATGACAACATTGCAGATGTCGTCGTCAAACACGCATTTGCCTTCGCCTTTCTTGCGACACATGGCACATGCGATGCAACCGCGGACTGGCTTGTTGCCAATCCACACCATTTCACTTTCCACTCCATGTGCATTGAGCTGATTTGCCACTTCTTTCAGTGCCGTGTATGTGTTGCCTTCCTTGCGGGGACTTCCGTTAATTAGTAATACTTTCATTTTCCTGTTATTGTTCTTTGGTCTTTCTGTTCAGGTGGGTTCTGTTCTCTCGATGGGTTTGGCATTATAACTCATAGAATTTTGTGAAAGCCTTGATGCAATATTCATGGTCGGCAGCATTGCCGGTTTCACGGGCACTGTGCATTGCCCATATAGGGTTACCCATGTCAACACCTTTCAGTGGCAGGGATGCGCTGAGGATGTTGCCAAGTGTGGAACCTCCGGCACAGTCGCTGTGGTTGACAAATGTCTGGCATGGTACACCTGCCTCCTGACAGATGTTGAAGAACACTGATGCAGAGTATGCGTCGCTTACATACTTCTGCGATGCATTGTATTTCACAACTGGTCCGCCGCCCATCACAGGATGGTTGGTAGGGTCGTATTTTTCGCTGTAATTCGGATGCCATGCGTGAGCATTGTCGGCACTGACGAGGAACGACTTTTCAATCATGCGATAGAAGTCGTCGAGTGTACCGCCCTGTGCCACGATGATCCGTTGCAGCAATCCGGCAAGGAACGGACTGCCTGCACCTTGCTTTGTGCCGCTGCCTACTTCTTCGTTGTCAAATATGGCAAGAACCTTTGTGCCGCAGCTTGTCTTTGATGAGATGAGTGCTTCAAGTCCGGCATGTACCATGCTGAGGTCGTCGAGTCTGCCCGACGAGATAAACTCGTTGTGAATGCCAAACCGGCAGGCAGGTGTGTAGTCGTAGAGGTAAAGGTCGAAGTCGAGAATTGTGCTTTCATCGACATTCAGTTCTTCTGCTATCAAGTTGAGCAGCATGTTGTTCATTTCAAGTTTGTCGTTGATGATGCCAAGAACTGGCAGCATGTCTTTCTGCTTCGACAGTTTCACTCCGTCGTTCACCTGGCGGTTGAAATGTATGGCAAGATTCGGAATCTGCAACAGTGGACGCTTGACATGAAGCAGACGAGTTTCAGGGTGCATCGGGTCGGTTGTGCGCAGTATCACTCTGCCAGCCAGACTGAGTGGACGGTCCATCCATGTACTCAGAATTGCACCTCCATAGACTTCGGTGTTGAGCTTTACGACGCACCCTTCTTGTATTATCTCGGACTTTGGCTTGATGCGGAATGTAGGAGAATCGCAGTGGGCGGCGATGATGTGTGCTCCGGTTTCAGACATAGGTTTGCTGCCCATTTCGAAGGCGTAAACCGATGAGCCGTTCTTTGTGAAAAACACTTTTGCTCCTGGAGTCATCTTGGTCATTGCGTCTTCTGCATTCAGTCTGACGAATCCATTGTCAGTAAGAATCTTTGTGATGGCATCCACTGCCAGGAAATTCACTGGCGAGTCATTCAGGAAGTCTATAAGTCGGTCTGTCATAATTTGGGGGTTTAGGGGTTAGTTGCTGTTAGCTGTTGGCTGTTAGCCATTAGCCATTAGCCATTAGCCGTTGGCCATTAGCGTGGGTGGCATCAGCCTCACTCTTCACTTTTCACTTTTCACTCTTCACTTTTCACTTGCGCAGCACTACCTTTCAGGGCGGGGGTTGAATGATGCTGGATGTGGGATTGACAAGTAACCACTCCCCGTCCTGAAAGGAAGGGGTGGGGGGAAGGTCTGTTACAAGTAACCACTCCCCGTCCTGAAAGGAAGGGGAAGGGGGAAGGTCTGTTTTTCACTTGCGAAGCATTTGATTAGAGTGCAAATGGATTTTCGCCTGGATAGAGCTGACCTTCTGGGAGTGGTGTGTTGATGTCGTCAACACCAAGCAGATGGAGTGCCTCGAAGAGAATCTTTCCGACATGTTTGAATGCATAGGCTCCGTGGTGTGGGAAACGCTTGCCGACGAGCACATGACGATAGAAGCGTGCAAAGCCAGGGATGGCTGCGATGCCGATGCCGCCGAATGAGCATGGGTCGATGTCGAGGAACTCGCCCTGTGCGATGTAGCTGACGAGACGGGCATCGGCGGTGGACTGCAGGCGGAACATGGTGGTTGCGCTTGGCTTGATCTGACCTTCGAGTGTGCCCTTTGTGATGTCTGGACTCATGAGGCGTGCCTGGATGAGCTGATACTTTATCTTGCAGTCCTTCATGCATGACGAACATGTGTTGCCGCAGTGGAAACCCATGTAGAGGTCTTTCTTGCTTGCACCTGCGAGGTCGGCTCCCTGAGGGATGACATCGTCGGGCACAGAGTTGTTGATGTCGAGCAGTGTGGCAGGGAGTTCAGATGCACATTCAGCCATAAATTCGCTGACAGCACCATAAAGGTCAACTTCACATGCAACAGGAATGCCGCGGCCTGTGAGACGAGAGTTCACATAGCATGGTTCGAAATGGAATACAGGCTGCCATGCTGGCCAGCACTTGTTGGCAAACACTGCATAGTCGCATGCTCCGTGATTGTTTTCATACCAGTCGAGCAGTGCAAGTTCCAGCTGTGCCATGCTGTCGATGATTTCAGGATATGTGTTGCGGCAAGGACCAAGTTCCTGTTCCATGTCGCGTGCGATAGCAGCAATTTCAGCCTTGCGGTCAGCCACCTTCTCAAATTGGCACTTGAGGTCGAGTTCGGAGTTCTCCTGTACTTCGACACCGAGGTCGTAGAGCGGCTGGATGGGAGCGTTGCATGCAAGGAAGTCGAATGGGCGTGGACCGAAACCCATCACCTTGAGGTTGCGCATGCCGATGACAACGCGGGCAATGTGACGGAAGTCGGCAAGTTCGCTGACAGCCTCCTGTGGAGTGACATTTGGATATTCTGGAATATAGACGCGCAGACGGCGCAGACCTACGCTGTAAGAGAAGTTGAGCACACCGCAGAGTGCGTCACCACGGTCGCTTGCAAGGTTTGCCTTGCCTTCCTCCTTTGCTGCAAGAACCATTGCGGGACCCTGGAACTTCTGGATGAACATGGTGGTTGGACCCTCTGGGCCAAAGTTGCCGAGGAACATGCAGACTGCATTGATGCCGTTTTCCTTAGCCCATGCAAGAGCCTGCATTGAGTCGTTTTCGTTTTCGACGGTGACAGGGCAATCGTACACTTCGGGCAGACCTGCATTCTTGACCTCAGTCATCAGGGCAGCCAGACGAGCCTGTGTCAGTGTCACTGGGAAGCAATCGCGGCTGACGCCAACGATGCCGAGCTTTACTACTGGTTGGTTGATCATAATTTTGGTTGTTTTTGGGGGTTAGTTGCTGTTAGCCATTAGCCGTTGGCCGTTGGGCATTATTTAGGCTGTTAGCCGTTAGCCATTATTTAAGCTGTTAGCCATTAGCCGTTGGCCATTGGCTTCTCTTCACTTTTCACTTTTCACTCATCGGACCCTCCCCATCCCTCCACGGACCCTCCCCATCCCTCCCTTTCAGGGCGGGGGTTGAATGATGCTGGATGTGGGATTGACAAGTAACCACTCCCCGTCCTGAAAGGAAGGGGAAGGGGG
>JAGHSZ010000021.1 GCA_018065565.1 Candidatus Colivivens caballi | reverse complement strand
GCATAGCACTGTGATATTGCAGATTTGCTGCTTCCAGCTATACCTCCGACATAAGCGGATCCTGCTGATGACTGTACGCTGCCGTTATACATTGCCTTGGTGATAGAGCCACCGCCTGTATAACCCGCTATACCGCCTACATTGTTTGCTCCTGTTACATTGCCGTTTACCTTGTTCTTGATGTTCTGGCTATCATCATCCGAACCAACGATACCGCCAGTGTAGTTTTTGCCTTCTACATTACCCTTGAATGAGCAGTTTTCGATTGTTCCGTTGTAGCAGCGACCGATGATGCCACCTGTATAGTTGCCGCCTTTCACTTTCTTACCTGATGCAGCAATGACTTTCAGGTTCTTGATGGTTGCACCTGATGCGTTCGAGAACAAACCCACATAATCTTCTGTTGAGTTAATCCAGAGACCTGATACCGTGTGTCCGTCGCCGTCGAAGTTAGCCATCACAGAACCGCCTTTGCCGATTGGTGTCCAACCTGTAGTTGGGCTGTTTGCTGCAATATAGTCGGTCAGGTCGATGTCGTTCATCAGTTTGAAATAATAGTTGCCGTTAGCCCCTGCAAGGTCAGCTGCGGTATAGAGCTGGTAAGGATTATCCTGTGTACCCTTGCCTGCGTATGTGATGTCCTGAGTAACGATGTATGACTGTATCTGTGCTGCATCATCAGCATAGACCTCTACCTTTGCGCCTCCCTGAAGTGGAGCAGTCGCAATCTCCCAGTGGTTGGCAGTTACCTTTCCTGAGTATGTCTTGCCGTTGGTCTTTAAGTAAACCGTACCGCCGTTAGTACTTTTACCAGTAACGAGTGTGCTGCCCGAGTTGCAACCGCTTTCTATTACAGGAGGAGCCATCTGCGTCTTGGCGTATGGATAACATTCCGTGTCAAGGATGTTCCAGTCATCATTGAAGTTCCAGCCTATTGCCTGATAAGTTCCTCGTACTTTCAATGTTGAGCGACCTGTGCTCGTACCGTTTTGCTCACCATCTTCGATGGATTGAAGCACACCATTGACTACTACACGGCAAGTGCCTAAACCAAGATTTCCTGTCTGCGAACCAGTTTGACCAATATTGCCGGCGTCTTTCTTTCCAAAGATACGACCAGCTCCTGATGTTATGGCATTCACATCGCTATTGATTGCAACACATGAAGTTATTGTTGGTCTGTAGCTCGAACTCCGTTCACACAAATATCCAGCAATACCTCCAACATTAGTATTACCTGAAATAGAACCTACAGAATAACATTTGTTTATCTGACTATGATGCGCATATCCTACTATTCCACCAACATTGTCCTTACCAGAAATGTTGCCTGAATAATAACAATTTGAGAGATTAGAAGAAGAATAATAAGTAGAATAACCACCACCATAGTCATATCCTATAATACCACCAACATTGTCTCCGTCACTATGAATATCTCCAATGCAAAAACAATGTACGACTTTTCGGGTGATGCCAGAATCATCAGGCTCACTGCTTCCAATAATGCCGCCAACATATCCATTGATTGAAGTGATGTCCATTATTGCACCACTTTCGGAAATGGTGTGTTTGTTGATATGTCCAGCAAGTCCACCCACATATTTGCTACCAGAAATAGTGCCGTATGTAAAACATGATGTGATATTTACAGTGCTGCCACCATTACTATAGCCAACGATGCCACCTGTGTTTTCACCACTGGCTGTTATTTTTGCATCTACAGTGCATGACACAAATGTGGATGTATAAGCATATGAATAACCAACGATACCTCCAACATTCGTCATTCCGTTTATATTACCGTGATAGTTACATTCGCTAAATGTACAGCCAACCGCATAACCAGCAATGCCACCGATGGCGCTTTTGCCTGTTACGTCACCATTAATTGTTATATTTTTAATGGTGGCTCCATTGATTGCTGCAAAGAAGCCCACATCTTCAGTTGATGTTCGATTAATCACAAGCCCTGAGATGGTATGACCTCCACCATCAATAGTACCCTTGAACGGCGAACTTGATGTTCCAATTGGTTGCCATCCCTGAGTAGGGTTGTTGTCGGCAATCCAATCCGTCAAGTCGATGTCCGACATCACCTTGAAATATACATCGGACTTGTTCAAGAACCCTCTAATCTGATTCAGCTGAATCGGATTGAAAATAAGATACGGGTCACTTTTCGTTCCAGTTCCTGACCCACTGAACTGAGCACTCGCCCAAACTGCGTTGAGCAATAATGCTAAAAGAAATAATAGTTTCTTCATACGCATAAATTTATGAATGTTAAACAATAAATGTAGTCACATTTATGCCCAACAACTCCCAAATCAGGCGGTTAATAATAGTATAGGTATTGTGGCAGTTTGTCATGTTAGGTGGTTTTACATGACTATGTGTGGGTAAGTTCACTTATGAATCTGCATGCGTCATCGTACATTCGTACATACTTCATGATGTTGTCAACTGCATGTTGTAAATGAATTGCAGCATGAAATGATGGTATCATGGCATGAAATGACGATATTGCGACTTGATACAACGGTTTCATGGTTCAATACCATGATTTTTCTTGGGGGTATCGTCATTTTCATTACAGACCTATGGACTTAACTTTTATCCACACACATTCTTGTAGAACCTGTCAGGTTAACAATGGTCACAAAAAAAGCGTGAGAGTCCGTACCGTTACTCGTCTCACGTTTCAAGGCCCTTGCAATTGCCCACTCAGTCGAAACGAGCAACGCAGAAGCCCACGCATTGTTATGTATATATAACCAACAATGAGCCATTGGCATAATGCCTTTAGCTTACGGTTGGTGTCAACACAAACACATGAGCATCTACCGCTGCATTTGTCTTTGACTGAGTTTTGAATTTGCAAGGTTCGAAACGTCAAGAACAAAGCGTAAGTAAACGCTTTCCTATTTATAAATAGCACTCGTCCTTCCCTCCGCTTATACCCACTAACGGGTTTCTGCTTCGTTAGGACGCTGCAAATATAACAATTAATTACGAAACACTCATCACAAACTACTAATTATTTTATTAAATCGGTGTAATTTTCTTTTAGTTCATACGACATTTAGGGTGATAGGAAATATGCTTTGTCGGCAAAAACACTTTTGAAGAAACTCCTTTGTCGGCATAAACGCCGAGTTGTCGCAAGCCTCATGACATTCAGTCATTCGGCCATTTCACAAGCGTCTATACCAATCGCAAAAATACCGATCACAAATATATTTTTCACACAGGGTTTATGTCCCACATAATTGCCACTCCACATAGCACCACAAAAAAAGAGTGCTGTTCAGTGAAGAACAGCACCCTTGCATAGTGTCAGTCGTTATCGACTTGTATCTTTAATCTTTGATAGATTACTTGAGTTCGATGACTGCGCGACGGTTGAGGTTGAATGGAGAAACTTCGTTTACACCACCAATTGCCTTTACTGTGATGTTGTCACGGTTTACACCGAGGCGAACGAGTTCGTCAGCAACAGCGTTAGCACGACCTTCAGAAAGTTTCTGGTTCCAAGCAGAAGAACCAGTCTTGCTATCAGCAGAACCTGTAACAGTTACCTTTGCACCTGATTCCTTAGCAGCAGCAGCAACAGCTTCGAGGTTAACGAGATCCTTCTTTGAGTTGAGCTTAGCTGAGTTGAGGTCGAAGAATACAGAAGTTGCAGTAGAAGCGATAACCTTCTCTACCTTTGAAGCAGTAGCAGCTGGCTTCTGTTCTGCGAGCTGAGCACGGAGGCGAGCATTTTCAGCACGTTCCTTGTCGAGTTCTGCGCGGAGCTTAGCAAGAGCTTCTTCGCTTGCAGCAGCGAGAGCATTGTAAGCCTCGAGTGGAACTGCCTTTGACCAAGTGCTCTTACCGAGGTTGAATGTAAGACCGAGGTCAGCAGAAAGGATACCGTTTGACTCATGACCTGAGAAGTCGTTGCGGCCAAGGTAATAGTCAGGAGTGAAGACATAAGCAGCGTCGAGATAAACGCCTACAGTCTTTGAAATCTTCCAAGATGATTCGATACCACCACCAATTGCGATTGGGTTTACATTACGCTCGAAGTTGCGGATGACGCCAAAGCGTGGATAAACTGAGAAGTTCCAAACGCGGCTCTCGCTATAACCACAGATGAGGTTAGAGAGATTGAAGAGGTTATCGTAATAGATTGCTCCGTAACCACCATCATGGAAATCAGGTGCCCAGAGGTGATCTGTATTGCGGAATGCATGAGCGAACAAACCATTCTCCCAATTAGCCTTCAGACGCATTCCATAACCAGGAGTGAACCACTTACCTACAGCTAAATCGATGCCATAAGTACGGCTGCCGTGCCAATCATCCTTGAATACACTTGTGTTAGGAGTGGTAATCAAAGACATGTCAACACCTACCTGAATGTACCAGTTTGACCAGAATGAGTTGGTTGCAACTGTGTACTTCGAAGGAGTTTCGAGCTGTGTTGTCTGCGCATTAGCAGCAACACCAAGACTTGCAATAGCAAGTGCCATCAAAATCTTTTTCATAACTACTTTTTTTTAATAATTAATAATATCTATTTGTTTGCTTTTCTTAATATATAACTGTGCTAACACTCTCTTCGTACATCTCATTCGTACTTCTTGCATATTCCCTCACTAAAGGATTTGCGCATTTTGTGCCTTTATTTGGGTGCAAAGGTAGTATTTTTCGTTTACATAAAAATAAAAAAACATAAAAATTTGTACAAATACACTTTTTTTTCGTGTTTTAGCGCCAGAAATGCACACATTATTGCCATTTGTGCTGTACAATGATTCACTTATGTCCCTTGAATGAGGTTTCGATGACGGAGTGACTGATGCGGGTGAACACCACCTGACCGTCGGGGGTGTAGCGCGATGCCGGCAGCAGGAAGAGTTGTGCGAGAAGCAGACGGGTCTCTTCTTCCGACAGCACTTGTCCGTATGGGATTGCCACAGTCTTTGCCATAGTAAGGGCTATGGAGTTGCGCACACTTTCACGAATGCTGATGTTTGTCTCGCCTGCTGATGCGAGCAAGTCATGGAGAAGTTTTATGGGATTGGCTGAATCGATGCATGACGGAATGCCATTGATGCAATATGAGCCTCCACCAAGGTTGGCAAGTTCGAAACCGATGAATTCCAGGTCGGACATCAGCGTGTCAAGCAGCACCATTTCAGAGGCAGAGAATGTCACAACCTCGGGAAAGAGCATTCCCTGAGAAGCACCTGGTTGCTTGAACAAACTATGCTGATACTGGTCATACAGAACACAGATGTGGGCACGGTGCTGGTCAACCAGTACCAGACCATTGCTATCGGGAATAACCACATAACGGCCTTTGTACTGAAAGAACGGTGTGGATGATGTCAGTTCTGGCGTTTTTTCAGTTTCTGATGAATCGGCAAAAGCGGACTTTCCTGCAAAGGTTAGCGAATCGGCAGAACTGCCATGCGGCGCCAATGGATTGCCGGCATTGCCCGTATCTGGCATTGTGGCACCGCCGCCACCCATGCAATCAAGGGGATTGTCAACATCGAACGGATTGTCGAGTGCCCCACTCCACAAGTGGGTAGGTCCGGGTGCTTCCGATTGCGAAGGAACATCTGGATAAAGTGTTTCCCAATTGGAAGAAGCATGAGGCTGTGCGATGGTGTGACCTGTCAGGTTGAACGGATTGTAGTTTTTGTCAACCTTGACACTCGGTTGCTTTGGCAAGTAGTTCATGCGGGACTCCATCGCTGGTATGTCGGGCCGTCCCTCGGTATCGAAGTCGATGGACGGAGTATTGGCATATTTGCCCAGAGCCTCCTTCACGGCTGCATGTATGATTTTCCAGATGTCCTGTTCGTAGTCGAACTTTATTTCAGTCTTTGTAGGATGTACATTCACATCAATCGACGACGGATTGACGGCAAGATAGAGGAAAAACGACGGTTGTTCGCCTACGGGAATTAGGTTTTCATAGGCACGCACCACTGCACTACGGAAGAATGGATGGTTCATGAATCGACCGTTCACAAAGAAGAACTGATGCTGTCCACGCTTTCGTGCCGCCTGTGGCTGACCGACATATCCAGAAATGCTGACAAGCGTGGTCTCAGTCTCCAATGCCACAAGGTCGGGATCGTGTTTCTTACCGATTACATCCAGTATGCGCTGGCGCAGTTTTGCTGCGGGCAGATTGTAAATTTCCGTGCCATTATTGGACAAAGAGAAAGCGATGTCGGGATGCGTCAGCACGATTCGTTCGAAGTCAGTGATGATGTTCGACAGTTCTGTCTGATTCGACTTCAGGAACTTGCGACGGGCAGGCACATTGAAGAAGAGGTTACGAACTGCGAAGTTGCTGCCGACCGGACATGCCACAGGTTCCTGCTTCTCAACTTTGGAACCAGCGAGTGAAAGGAATACACCCAGTTCGTCCTCAGCACGGCGTGTGCGGAGTTCCACCTGCGCCACTGCGGCAATAGAAGCCAATGCCTCACCACGAAATCCCATAGTGGTCAAGGTGAAAAGGTCGTCTGCCGAAGTGATTTTAGAAGTGGCATGGCGCTCAAATGCCAGGCGGGCATCGGTCTCCGACATTCCGACTCCGTCGTCAATGACCTGCACACAGGTACGGCCACCATCGGTGATCAGCACCTGAATGGACGAGGCGCCGGCATCAATGGAGTTTTCCACCAGTTCCTTCACTATCGATGCAGGTCGCTGAACGACCTCACCGGCAGCAATCTGGTTGGCAACAGAATCGGGAAGTAGATGTATTATGTCTTGCATGTAATTGTTTCTAACAGGGATAGAGCACAACGGCTCATAGATATAGTTACCGGGGAAGTGTCACATCCACCAGGCAGACAATGTCACGGGTAAATCTCACAAATCAATAGAACAGATGACCTGTATAGAGATAGCGAAGCAAAAGGCACAGCAGCACAATCAGCACAATGATTATGCCCGAAGCAAGATGCTTGCCTCCGTTTTCCTTGCGACGGCGCAGATGAGTGGTTGCCCCGACGAACTTGCCACGGATGTCCTCTGGGTCAAATTCCTTTTCTGGCAACAGCCCAAGTTCACGCTTTGCCCTTTCCTCTATCTTCTGTATTTTCTCCTTTCGTGGATCGTAATAGATATAGTTATGCTGGAATCCACGAGGCTGATTTACCTTAAATAATCCCATAATTCAATTTATTTCATTCAAAAGACCTCATTGCACCATATACGACAGTGCTACAAGTGCAAGTCATTACTTATTTGCAATTGCAGCGGCATCGGTTGTGGCGGCCGCGCTGTCAGCATTTGCGTCAACGGCAGCATTAGCAGTATCGGCAGCATCTGTCCCTTCGGATGCAGGCAAAGCAGCCTCCTTCTTACGAATTTTGTTGAGTTGCTGCAAAGGTACGGCTTTGGTCTCAGTCTTTTTGAGCACTTGTTCTTCGCTCTTGCCACGCCACTCAAAGATGTCGTCCTTATCGACTGGTCGGATATTGTCAAACCAGGCAAAGCCAGAAAGGTAGCGCTTTTCCGGTGGTATCTTCAATGCAGGGTACATCGTTCCAGTGGCAGCAGGCATCCATATCTTTTTGACTTTCTTGTTTTCAAGATATAGTTTCAGTTCGGTGGTCTCGGTGTAGTTCATACCAATACGCGCCCCATCATCTTCATCCATAAAATAGACAACATAGACATTACCCTGTGCCTCGTTATGTTCAAGTTGTCCATCCTTGAAGTAGCACTTCATCTCGTGCGACGACACCTGATTATACGACACCGAATCCTTCCGTTCAATAGTCATCGCCTGGCGCATGATATGCACCCAGTTGATGGTACTGTCGTTGTTATACACTCGGATTTCTTCACCGAACACCTGTTGCTGTTCGTTCCACAAGATGGGCTGTCCATACATATATGTACATGAATCCAGTTCGAGCGACACCAGCGAGTCACACACTGCCTGTACATCATTGCGGAACATACGCACATGGTAGTAAGCGTGTAAATTGTGATAAACCGAGTCGGTATCAAGGTTGTAAGTAAACATTTTGAGTGTGTCGCCATGGACATACATTGTGTCAGGCGAAGAGTATTCCATTGCTACGGCACGCCCCGTGGCCAGTGCATTGCCTGTGCCTTCTTCATACCAGCAATAGTCACCTTGCAGTGCGCACTGGTTTTCGTCGTCGGTGATGATGACATTGCCGAAAGCCTCGCTCACACCAGTACTCTTTTCGTAGTGCAGACTGTCGCCCACAATTTTTCGCATATCCTTGATGATGTACGAGCGGTTGAGAAGGAATGCCTTGTCGTGCTTGGTATCGTAGTCACCTGCCTCACCATAGACGAAGGTGCCATCGTCTGTTGTCACATTGGTCGGCGAAACGATGCGTGCGACTTCGGTATCGGTGTAATAATAGAGTTTGTCCGACACGAGTTTGAACTTTGGATTAGTCAACTGCACATTATCGGTGAAATATGCCTCATGGGTTGAAGGAGTGTACTGTCCCCAGTCGGATGTCAGAACATTGTCATTATCATAGAGCTTTCCACCGTCGATGTACATACCGACACCATAAGCACGGTCATAATCGAGTTTTTCGGTGACAAGGCGTGACTTGCGATGGGTCAGCACCACCTTGCCGCGTGCATGTGCCTGCAATCCATATCCGTCATAGAACAACGAATCGCTCGTCAGTTTTAGGGTGTCGCCCTGCACCATCTTGACATGTCCGTAGGCGTCGAACGAATTGTCATCGCGGAAGTAGCGGGCACTGTCACAGTCAAGCACACATCCCTCATGGCTGATTTTCACTTTGCCCACAAGGATTTCTGCACCGGGATCGCTTGGAGTCTTGTACAGCACATCCGAGTGTAAGAGGTGAATGCGTGAATCCGTCTGATGTGCGCCACCTCGCCGCTGGGCATTGGCACTGGTGCATACAAGAAGACATAGGATACTCAATAAGAGCACCCTATACCTATTATATATATATAATGTCTTGCAGTCTGTCATCAGCAAATTAATGATGTTACAGTCAGTTCACAACAAAAAGAGGAAGTCGGTTCGCATCCAAGTGTCACTTATTCCTTGATCCACCCAGGCACGGAGAACTCACAATTCTTCCAGTCGTCGTTGATACGGACATAAGTTGATTTCAGTTTCTCGCGAATCCACTTATTGATGATTTCGTTCTGTTTTTCAAGCTGAACCACTTGCAACAAAGTCTGGTAGTCATCTGTCATAGAAGCAGAATGTCCATCAATACGGTTTTTCAGACGGACAGCAGCAACCACTTCCTTACCCTTCTTGTCTATCATGATGAACGGCTTTGAAATCTCGCCAATCTGCATATTTGCAACAGCACGGGCAATTTCGGTTGGAAGTTCCTTCATTTCGAAACGAGAAGTTCCGTAGTTCTCACTGTCCTGATTCTGAGGATATGTGTTTGGAAGGATACCATAGTTGTTGCGTGAGTCCTTGTCATCAGACAGATACGGCAGTGGATCCTCGAATGCATATTCGCCCTTGCGGATTTCATTGCAAACCGAGTCAACAAAGTTGATGGCCTCCTCAATGGCTTCATCCGAAGGACGCGCCTTACGCAGGATGTGGCGTGTGTCAACTCGTTCGCCTCGTTTTTCAATCAACTGAATGATGTGGAAACCAAACTCTGACTCCACGATTTTGCTGACGGTCTTGGTGTCGTTCAGACTGAATGCAGCGGCAGCATATGCAGGGTCGAGTTCGCCACGGCCCATCAGACCAATGCGTCCACCCTTCGAAGCAGAACCGTCTTCACTATACAGCACAGCCAAGGTCGAGAAATTGTCCTTTCCCGAATTCACACGCTCAGTGTAGTCACGCAGTTCGTCCTTCACGCGGTCGATTTCCTCCTGTGCAATCTTTGGAGCACGCACAAATATCTGTACTTCCACCTTGGTAGGTATGAACGGGATGCTGTCCTGTGGCTTGTTCTTGAAATAGTTGCGAACCTGAGCAGGAGTGATCTTGATGTTCTTTGTCAGTTCCTGCTGAACACGGTTGACGAGGAGTTGTTCGCGCAGAGAAGTGAACAACTGTTCACGAATCTGAGCCTCAGTTTTGTGAGAATATGATTCCAGTTTTTCCATTGAACCATAGTTCTGAATGAGCATATTCATTCGCTGTTCAACATACTGGAACACCTGTGCATCAGTCACCTCGATAGAGTCAAGTTCTGCCTGATGCAAAAAGAGTTTCTGTGTGGCCAACTGTTCGGGAATGACGCAGTAAGGGTCACCGCCTATTGGCTGGTGGCTCATCTGTGCATCGATGCGGGCCTGTTCGACATCCGACTTGAATATGGCATCGTCACCGACCACCCAGACCACTTCGTCAATCACATTGTTGGCTGACTGTGCAAAGAGGTTTGCCGGGATAGCAGCCAGCAGAAGCATCGCTGCCAGTGCCAACCGTTTCTTATTCTTCATATTGATTCTTAAAAACTTATTATGTCCTTACAAGTTTCAACCTGTTTATGGTTTGCTGTACCTATGGTCCAAGTACAGCGTGCAAAACTTGAATTTAATGATTATTTACAGTTTTAAGCACATCTTCATTGACAGTGAAGGAATACTTCTGGCGAAGTTGTTCAACCCACTCCTGCTCCTTTGCGCTCTGATAGTCGGCCGAAACCTGTGCCTTCACATCCTTGTAACTTTCTGGTTTCTTGATTACTCGTCCGTAGGTATCTACAAACTTGAAGTCCTTCGTCCCCACGAGTTCACCCTGCTTACCAAAGTGCTTGATGTCAACATTGGCATTGTCGCCCTCCTTGAAGATGCCGTGCTCAATGCGAACCACCTTGACAGAGTCATTGTTGAATTCCGAGACAATCATCTTGCCCCATTGTGTGTCGTCTTTTTCCTTCTTGATGAGAGCCTTTGCCTTGGCGACGATGTCTTCACTCTTTGCACGGATTACAATCCCCTTGAAGCGTGGACTGTCCCACTGATAGTTTTTCTTGTTCTTGGCATAGAACTTTGCCTGTCCCTCTTCATCAGCAGCGGCAGGATCCCATATTTCGTTCTTCACCATCTCATACATCAGTGTTCCGTCATAGTATTCCTGTGAAAGGAATCGCTGGTCGGCATCCTCTGCAATGATGTTATTGAAAATGTCGTCGATGAGTTGTTCGCGAGTAATGCCGCGCTGAACCGAAATGGAGTCGATGTAGTGTGTGGCAGCTGCCTGCTGTATTCCACGAGAGTTGAGGAACTTCAAGATGGCCTCGTGATGGTATTCGTATGGTTCAAATGGATGACGGTCAGTCATCTTGATGATATGCCATCCCACAGTTGACTGGAACGGAGCCGACATCTGACCAGGCTGCAACTTGTAGGCCTCGGTCTCAAAGTCAGGAATCATCTGTCCCTTGCCAAACTCACCGAGTGAACCTCCACGCTGTGCAGACCCCTTGTCGTCAGAGCATTCGCGTGCCACCTCTTCGAAGTCAGCACCACCTTTCAGTACCTGATAGATGGAGTCGATGCGTGCCTTGGCAGCAGTCTGCTGAGCAGCAGTTGCATCCTGACGCATCATCACCAGAATGTGACTTGCCACAAGCATATCAGCACCAGCAAAACGCTCGGCAGTGTTCTTGTATGTGATACGCGCCTGGTTCTCCACATAGGCTGTATCTGTGATTGTAGGCATTACTATCTGTTCGCGATACCCTCTCAAGTCGTTCTTCACCGTTGTAAGCGTGTCGTAGCGGGCATCCTCGGCGGCAGCGACTTTCAGTTTGAAATTGACAAACAGAGGCACATATGCATCCAGTTCTTTCTTATCGACTACACCTTCCGAGTTGTTCTTATTGTAGCTGTATTCGAATTCTGAGCGCAGCACTGGTTTTCCGTTGATGGTCATAATGACTGGGTCGCCAGCCTGGGCAAAACCCGCAGCAGCAACCATCGAAACCATGATTGATAATAATGTCTTTTTCATTTCTTATGTCTGATATCTTTAATTGACTCCCCAAAGAGGAAAGGTGACAGGCCACCATCGAGCCAGCCACAGTCTTACTGTGGTCGGCTGTAATTTGGAGCCTCGCTTGTAATGATCACCTCGTGTGGATGACTTTCGAGGACACCGGCACTGGTGATGCGTGTGAACTTGGCGTTGTGCAGACATTCAATGTTCTTTGCGCCACAATAGCCCATACCCGAACGGAGTCCGCCAACAAGCTGGTAAATGACTTCCTGCACTGTGCCTTTATAAGGTACACGGCCAGCAATTCCCTCTGGCACGAGTTTCTTTGTTTCCTTTTCTCCCGACTGGAAATAGCGGTCCTTTGAACCGTTCTCCATTGCCTCGAGCGAACCCATTCCACGATATGACTTGAACTTTCGTCCATTGAACAGGATGGTCTCGCCTGGTGCCTCTTCTGTACCGGCAACGAGCGAACCAATCATCACGCTGTAACCACCTGCTGCAAGTGCCTTTACCACATCGCCCGAATAGCGCAGACCGCCATCGGCAATGAGTGGAACACCTGTGCCTTCGAGTGCCTGTGCCACATCATAGACGGCACTGAGCTGTGGAACACCCACACCGGCAACGATGCGTGTAGTGCAGATAGAACCAGGACCGATGCCCACTTTCACTGCATCAGCACCAGCCTCCACAAGCATCTTTGCAGCCTCGCCTGTTGCGATGTTTCCAACTACGATGTCAATGTTAGGGAAGAGTTTCTTTGCCTCGCGGACTTTCTCAATGACTGATGCAGAGTGTCCGTGTGCTGTGTCAATCACGATGGCATCGGCACCAGCATCAACAAGAGCTTCGATGCGCTGCATTGTGTCGTTGGTAACACCCACTCCGGCAGCGACTCTGAGTCGTCCCTTTGAGTCTTTGCAGGCATTTGGCTTGTCCTTTGCCTTTGTGATGTCCTTATATGTAATAAGTCCGATGAGTCGGTTGTTGTCATCGACCACTGGCAGTTTCTCAATCTTGTGTTCGAGCAGAATCTGCGATGCTGCCTCGAGGTCGGTCTGCTGATGAGTGACAATGAGGTTTTCCTTTGTCATCACATCATCGATGAGTTTGCTGCCGTCGCGCTGGAAACGGAGGTCGCGGTTGGTGACGATTCCCACCAGTTTGCCTTCATTGTCAACTACTGGAATGCCACCAATATGGTATTCTGCCATTATTGCAAGTGCATCATCGACTGTCTTTCCACGCTTGATGGTGACTGGGTCGTAAATCATTCCGTTCTCTGCACGCTTGACGATTGCCACCTGACGGGCCTGTTCCTCAATCGACATATTCTTGTGGATGACACCAATACCACCCTCACGAGCAATGGCGATTGCCATCGGAGCCTCGGTCACTGTGTCCATGGCTGCCGTAACGAACGGGATGTTCAGTTTGATGTTGCGTGAGAACTTAGTTGAGAGTTCAACTGTTTTAGGAAGGACTTCTGAATAAGCAGGGACGAGAAGCACATCGTCGAATGTAAGACCTTCCATCACTACTTTGTCTGCAATAAATGATGACATAATACTAATGCTTTTTGGTTATTATTGCGTGCAAAGATACGACTTTTTTTTCACATAGAACGCATGAAAAGCATAAATAACCTTAAAAACGGGTATAAATTGGGGCATTGGCCATCAGCCACTGGCGCTACGGCCATTGGCACAACGGCAATGTATGCATCAGTTCAGTGCTTGTAACCATTAACAGCACGATGCCCTCACTCCCCTTTCGTCAGCAGATGACTGTCGAGGAATACCTCGATACGGCGGAACAAGTGGTTGCGTGTGTTGCCTCCACTGATGCCGTGGTTGCGGTTGACATAGAACTGCGATTCAAACTGTATGTTCTTCTGCACATACACTTCCGTCAGTTCTGCCATATTCTGGAAATGTACATTGTCGTCGGCATAGCCATGAATAAGCAGAATGTCACCATGCAGACGGTCGGCACGAGTCATCGGGTTGTCGTCATAGCCTTCGGCATTGTCCTGTGGCAGTCCCATATAGCGCTCGGTGTAGGCACTGTCGTAATAGCGGTAGGATGTGACAGGAGCCACTGCCACTCCACAGTTGAACACTGGTCTGCCCTCCGACATCGACATCAGCGTGTTCCATCCTCCATAGCTCCATCCCCAGATGGCGATACGGTCTTTGTCGATATATGGAAGTGAACCGAGATAGAGTGCAGTCTCCACCTGGTCCTTTGCCTCTAAGTTGCCGAGATGGCGGTAGGTGCAGCGCTGCCATGCTGATCCGCGACCGCCGGTGCCGCGTCCGTCAACGCACACCACCACATAGCCTTTCTGTGCAAGGTGCTGTTCCCATATCAAGCCACCATATTCACCGTTGCCCCACTGGTTCTGAACCTGTTGGTTGCCCGGACCTGAATACTGATACATAAGCACAGGATACTGGTGCGATGGGTCGAAGTTGTATGGTTTGACCATCCATCCGTTGAGGGTGACACCCTCCGATGTGGTGAATGTGAAGAGTTCTTCGCTGCCGAGTTTCAGGGCGTTGCGTGTTGCCACAAGTGCAGCATTGTCCTCCAGTACTTTGAGTTCCTTGCCATTGGCATTGCAGAGGGTATAGACTGTTGGCTGTCCAATGGCTGACCACGAATTGATGAAGAACTTGCAGTCGGCTCCAAACATGGCGGTGTTGGTGCCCTTCTTCTTGGTGAGACACGTGGTCTTGCCTTTCAGGTCAACACGGCAGACATATGTTTCCAGCGGATTGCCCTCGGTGCTTGAATAGTAGAAGTACTTGCCGTCAGCACTTTGTCCGTAATAGTCGCGAACCATGTATTCGCCCTTGGTCAACTGACGGATAAGACTGCCGTTGATGTCGTAGAGATATATGTGCTGCCAGCCGTCGCGCTCGCTCAGTGCGATGAAAGTTGGTCGTGAAAAATCAAGGTTGTTGTAGAATGTGGTCTCCACATACTTGTCGTCCGTCTCGCTCAAAATCAACTGGCAGTCACCGTTCTGTGGGTTCGCCATGTAGATGTTGCAACGGTTCTGGAGTCGGTTGAGGGTGACAATGGCAAGTTTGTCCTTGTCGTAGGTAAACTGTATGCGTGGGATGTAGCCATCCGAGTCAAGTGGCACCTCCATCTTGTTGTACTGCTTGCTATATATATTATATGTATGAACACTCACCGTAGAGTTCATTTCGCCTGCCTTTGGATATTTAAACACATATCGGCCAGGATAGTTTGCATACTCGCTCTGTTCAGGTTTCACACCCTTGTAGAGTGGGAACTCAAACTGCTTGACACGGGTCTCGTCGAAACGAATCCACGCCACAGTGCGACTGTCGGCAGAGAAGTCGTAGGCACAGTTGAATTCAAATTCCTCCTCATACACCCAATCGGGCTTTCCGTTGATGATGCAGTTGTAGAAGCCGTCACGGGTGACCTCAGTCTCGGTCATGTCGTCAATGTTCACGATATAGAGGTTGCCGTCACGCACAAATCCCACCTTCTTGCTGTCAGGCGAGAACTTTGCACACTCTTGATTTCCTTCGTCAGACAGCGGGCGCATCTCCTTGGTTGCCACATCATAGAGGTAGTAGTCGGCGGTAAACGAACGGCGGTAGATGGAGTGGCGGTTGGTTTCAATCAGTATGTGGCTTGCATCGGGCGACACCTTATAGTCGCTGAAAGTCTTGGGTTTGTCGCCCTTTGCCTCATCGAGGTCAAAGATTATGCCCGTACGCTTTGTGGTGGCAAACGAATAGCGCACCACCTTCTTGCCCTCAATCACGGCATAACTGTCGGCATCTGCCATCGGCATGATGCCGCGTACACGGCGATAAGAGTACTTGCCGCTGATGATGTCGTCAAGCGAAATCATGCCATCGGTCTGTGCACACACTCTGCCGAAGGCTGAGACAGCCACGACAACACTGCAAATCAAAAGTCGGATATTGAATTTCATATTCTTTTTATGCTTTATATATTCAATCAATCTATTCGCCCCACTGGCTTTGGTTACAGCGGAAAACTGCAATGACACACGCCTGGGTACAGACAATGCGCAAAGTTACAAGATTTTTTCGTAACTCTGCGCATTATTCGATGAAATAATCACAATATGTTGTGAATGTTGTTGCTATTGCATGTATTCGCAGCGTGAAGAGATTGTTTGAGTACTCCATGCTCAACACAACTGTACTCTGCATTCAGTACCCCAGTACTCCGTGCTCAGTACTGCAGTACTCCGCGTGCAGTACTCCAGTACTCCGTGGGGAGTACTATGGATTTATGCAAGTCCTTGCTCAACCAGACGAATACAAATACCCATGAACCGACCAAGCGAAACCTTATGTGGCATCTGCAAGCAACTGCCGCTTCACTTTCTCGACAAACTGGTAGTTTTTCAGTCCCCAACCGGGTTCGGCAAGCAACTGTGGGGGCGACTGACTGACAAATCGTTCGAAGACCATGTCGGGGCGACTGTGACGGATGAAATCGCACACCAACATCACATATTCATCGGCAGTCATCCGCATAAAGTCATCGGGATGTTCGCGAAACTCCCGTGCCATGCGTGTGCCCTTTATCAGTTGCAACTGATGGAGTTTCAGTATGGCGATTGGTAGTCGGGACAGTTCGACGGCTGTGGCTACAACATCGTCGGCAGTTTCGCCTGGTAAACCGAGGATGATGTGGCCGCCGACGGGAATGCCACGCGCAGCAGTGCGACAGACGGCATCGACGGTGCACGCATGGTTATGACCACGGTTGATGCGGAGAAGGGTGCGGTCGTGCACACTCTCAATGCCATATTCCACAAGGACAAACACGCCGCTGTCGTGAAGTGCCTGCAAATAGTCGAGCAGAGGGTCGGGCATACAGTCGGGGCGTGTGCCGATGACCAGTCCGACAACATCGTCAACTGCCAGTGCCTCCTCATATTTGGCTTTCAGTTCGTCAAGTGCTGCATAAGTATTGGTGTAAGCCTGGAAGTAGGCAAGGTAGCGCATTGACGGATATTTACGACGGAAAAACTCCTTGCCCTCGTTCAGTTGCTGTGTGATGGACTTTTCAGTTTTGCAGTATTCAGGATTGAAAGTCTGGTTGTTGCAATAGGTACAGCCACCAGTCCCCACCCTGCCGTCACGGTTCGGACAGGTGAAGCCGGCGTTGATTGATATCTTCTGTACCTTCTGGTGCAACTGGTTCATCAGCCAGGCACCAAACTCGTTATACTGCATATATTACCTACAAATAAAGTTTTGTGCTGCGGCGGTTGCCCTCGCAGGTCCATGTCACGACATAGACACCTCGCTGCAACCCCAAGGTGCTGAACTGTTGGTTGGCACGGAACTGACCGACATTGCGTCCGTCGGCACCGACCACATAGACGGTGAATGTGAGACGCGAAGGGTCGTCGCCACCGAAATGAAGAATCTGGCGATGAGGGTCGTATGCCAGCACATAGTCGAAGGCATCGGGTGCCTCAATGCCGTTGACTGGTTTCAGTTCATCTGGCAATGGTTCACTGCGGTTGAAGCGCCACTGGCGATTGTTGCTCGTGGCATTCTTCGAATCACTGGTGTAACTGATGATGGATGTGCCGTCGGCCTTATTGCCACCGCTGAGATTGGCAGCCTGAGTGGTGTATTTGTTAATCAGGTTGTAGTAGCCACCTGTGCCCTGCGGATAGATTGTCCACAACTGGCGCGGGTTGAGTGTGTCGGGGGCAGCAAGTGTCAGTTGCTTGTTGGTGACACCTTTCTCGGCAGGGTCGTTGAGTGCATAGCCTCCACAGCGGTTGGTGATGTGATAGTAGTCGCCCACCTTGCGGATGACCCAGTCTTCGGTTTTCTTTCCTGCATTGTCAGCCCAGCCACAGACAGGTCCACGCAATGTGTCGGCAGTCAGGACATTAAAGGCAGTGCCACTACCCTTGTTTATAATGTGATAGAAGTAGTCGTCAGGTGAGAACGGTGGAGTCGGTTCGGCTGGTTTGCGACTGCTGAATGCGGTCTGCAACCAACTGATGTGTGCTGATAGGAAGTTCTTGATGTACTGCAAATACTGGTCGTAGGACGAATAGAGTTTCACCTCGTGGTAGCGGCGGGTGTTGATGCCCCACTTCTTGTAGTTCTGTTGCTGCGACTCATCGAGCAAAAGGGCAAGACTGTCAATCTGGGCGTACATGTAATCGAGCAGTCCGGCACTTATCGCGTCATCATAGCGCTTACACACAGCACGGGCGAACCACGGGTCGGCCCACATGCGGTTGACCCATATCTTGGCATCGCCATAGCCCACATCGACCATAAGCGACTTGGTCGTTGGAGTGATGCGGGTGTCGTTGTCGTAGGCTATGTCGTAGTCCCAGCAAGGACCAAAATAGAGTTTGGGGTCGGACTGGTCCTTATAGAAATATGTACTGTAATACCCATCGATATTTGCACTGATTTCAGTGACAAGCATCCAGTTGATGAGGCTGGCAGAGTCCACCATTGCACGATAGCCCTCAACGGGGTCGGTGAAACCACTTCCAAACAGGCGACTCTCGAACGAGTTGACATAGTTGCGGATGTAGTTTTTCTGCGATGCGGCAATCACCTCCTGCTCAGGATAATGGATACGGATATAGACATTGCGCGAAGAAGCGAAACAGTTGCCATCGTGGAATCCATCGACTTCAAGCAGATACCCCCCACTGATGTCGGATTCGGCCGTCAGCGGATATTCCTGTTCGGCTATGTTCACACGGTGTGGGCGCACATCGATGTGGTCGCTTATCATGTAGTTGCCTCGATACACACCATTGAGATAAAGGTCAATGAACTTATGTCCGGGATTATTGGAAAGACCGAGAAAGTCGCACAACCGACTGGTGATAGCATTGCGAATCAACGACTTGTCGCCGGTGTTTGCAAGGAGTGTCCAGGGTTTGCAGTTGGCATATCCCTTGCCCAGGAGTTTCACCTTGTCGTGAAACTTAATCTTGTAGGGTTTCTTGTCGCCCATGCTGCTCCATGTGCTGTTGCCTCGCCCACGAATCTGGACAGAGTCGTACTGCGTGACCACATCGTCCTCATCGACATAGTGCACAGTGGCATAGATGTATGTAGTCTTGCTGGTGATGGCACGGTTGCCAAAAGTCTCAACATACATAGCAGGCAGGTTGGTCAGTCGCTTGTATGTCTGTCCATCAGCATTACCAATCAGCACAATGACTGGCAACAAAATAAATAATAGTCGTTTGATTGTCATAGGCATAAATATTCGAGATTGTGACAGCAAAATTATGGAATTTACTGAGTAACCTTCAAAAGTGCTTCGCATCCACTGAGGATGTCACGGTAGGCGGTTTCAAAATCATCTGTGTACCAAGGGTCGGCAACATCACGATAGACGCCAGTGAACTCCATCAGCAGGCGCACCTTACCTTCGGGATCACCATCGGGAATGAAGCGGCGAAGCCAACGGAGATTGGATGTGTCCATGCAGACAAGCAAGTCGTAGTTGCCATAGTCAAGGCGTGTCACCTGACGCGCACGGTGGTCGGTGAAGGGAATGCCGTGCTGACGCATTATGCGTTTTGCAGGGGGATAAATCGGATTGCCCAGTTCTTCGGTAGAGACCGCTGCCGAATCAATGACAAACTGATGTTCACGACAGCAGTCTGCCACCAGTTTCTTCATTATCATCTCCGCCATCGGACTGCGGCAGATGTTACCATGACAAATAAATAGTATTCGTGTCATAACGGGGGTTCTTTGTAATTTATTAAACTTTCGCAAATTCTTGCTCAGTTAACTAATCGCCCTTGCGGGCTACTTATCACTGCGTTACGAATCGCTTCGCTACGAATCGGCTTTTCGCAATCTCAAAGCCTACGAGTATCTTCGTAGATATTGAGTTTTGCGAAATATCGAATCGTATGGGAACTCCTTTGTCGGCATAAACGCCGAGTCGTCGCAAACCTCATGACATTCAGTCATTCGGTCGTGCAAGTTGAGCCTGCGAAACTTGTATATTAGTGAATGTCTTTCAGCACTCGCAGTGCCTGCTGCACGGTTGTCACATCCTTTACCAACAGTGAGCGTTTGCCATCGATCTCACGGAACTGGAACTGTCGTCCGTGGCGCGATGCATAGCTTATCAGCACAGCAAACGAATCGCTCATGTAGTAAGGACTGTTCGGATCGACAGGCATACAGAGAATCATGCTGTGCCGCTTCAACATCAAGCGGGCGATGCCAAGTCGCGACGCCTCCCATTTGAGTGGCATGACGCTGATGAGTTCTTCTGCCACACCTGGCAGTTCGCCAAATCGGTCGCACAAACGGGAACGGTACTTTTCAAGTTCCTCATCACAGCGAAGGGTATCGAGTTCGCGGTACAGACTGATGCGTTCACCACTGCTCGGCACATATTCTTCTGGGAAATAAGCAGGGAGGTCGGACTCCACATCGGTGGATTCGACCGTAAACAGTTGGGTGTTAAGGACTGCTGCATTCTTGCCTTCCTCATCATCGGTATGTTCTGGCCGTGAGTCATCGGCATCGACCTCATCCTTGAGTTCGCGCATTGCCTCTGCCAGCACCTTCTGGTAGGTCTCGTAACCGAGGTCGGCTATAAATCCGCTCTGCTCGGCACCAAGGAGGTTGCCTGCGCCACGGATGTCAAGGTCCTGCATGGCAATCTGTATGCCGCTACCCAACTCCGAGAAGTTTTCAAGGGCTTGCAGACGACGGCGTGAGGTGTCGGGCAGCTCGTGCAACTCCGGCGCAATGAGGTAACAGAATGCCTTGCGGTTGCCACGGCCCACTCGTCCACGCATCTGGTGCAAGTCGCTCAAACCATATTTATGTGCCGCATTTATTATTATGGTGTTGGCATTCGGTATATCAACTCCGTTCTCTACAATGGTGGTCGAAAGCAGCACATCATAATCGTGGTTCATGAAATCAAAGACTATCTGTTCGAGTTCCTTTGAATCCATCTGCCCATGCCCTATTGCCACACGCGCATCAGGCACATGTTTTTCAATCAGAGCCTTCAAGTCAACAAGATTGTTGATGCGGTTGTTGACGAAGAACACCTGTCCGTTTCGGCTCAACTCGAAGTTGATGGCTTCGGCAATGATTTCTGCCGAGAACGGATGTATCTCAGTTTGGATGGGATAACGGTTGGGCGGCGGAGTCTGAATGATGCTCATATCGCGGGCTCCCATCAGCGAGAACTGCAATGTGCGCGGAATCGGTGTTGCAGTCATCGTCAGCGTATCGACATTGACCTTCATCTGGCGCAGTTTCTCCTTGACGCTCACGCCAAACTTCTGTTCCTCGTCGATGATGAGCAGTCCCAGGTCATGAAACTTGACAGACTTGCCAATTAGTTTGTGAGTACCGATGATGATATCCACCTTACCATGTGCCAGTCCGTCGAGCACCTCCTTCGTGTCCTTCGGCGAGCGTGCCCTCGACAGATACTCGACCGTAACTGGGAAGTCGGCGAGTCGCTCACGGAATGTCTTGTAGTGCTGATACGCCAGGATGGTAGTTGGCACCAGCACAGCCACCTGTTTGCCATCGGTTGCAGCCTTGAACGCAGCACGGACTGCCACCTCGGTCTTTCCAAATCCGACATCACCACACACGAGACGGTCCATTGGCTGTGAGCGTTCCATGTCAGCCTTCACCTCCTGAGTGGCTTTCAACTGGTCGGGCGTGTCTTCATACACGAAACTGGCCTCCAGTTCCTGTTGCATAAACCCGTCGGGCGAATAAGCAAAACCCTCCTCGCGCAGACGCTGAGAATAGAGGCGTATGAGGTCGCGGGCTATGTCCTTGACCTTCGTCTTGACACGTTCCTTCAAGCGTTCCCATGCACCCGAGCCGAGCCGGCTCAGGCGTGGTGCCTCGCCCTCTTTTCCCTTGTATTTTGACACCTTACCGAGCGAATGAATCGACACATACACTGCATCGTTGTTCTGGTAGGTGATCTTTATCATTTCCTGATAGACAGTGTTGCCATCGGCATCAGTCTGCGGAACACGGAGCAAGCCACCGAACCGCCCTACTCCATGGTCGATATGGACTACATAGTCGCCAATCTCAAACTGCTGTATCTCTTTCAGTGTCAGCGCCACCTTGCCACGGCGGGCGGTATCGCTCTTGAGATTGTACTTGTGGTATCGGTCGAAAATCTGGTGGTCGGTGAAGTAGCACAACTTGCTGTTGTGGTCAATAAATCCGCCGTGGATGGCCTTGTCAACGGTATTGAAGGTGATGAGCATTTCACCCTTGCGGTTGGCATCGAAGATGTCCTCCAAACGATGAATCTGGTGTTCACTGTCAGAGAATATGTTGATGTGATAGCCTTCGCTGAGCAAGCGCTCGAATTCCGTAGTCACAAGGTCGAAGTTCTTATGGAACAGAGGTTGAAGTGTGGTGTTGAACTCCACCTTGATGACAGAGTCGTCCATGGTTCCAGCACCTATCGAAATTTTACGATGGTTCGAAATTCCTCGGAGAAATTCCTCGCCAGTTGAAATGAAGTCGCTGTCCTTAATCACTTTGTTGCCCTCAACCATGGCCTGATGGCTGAATCCATCTTCGTGTGCCTTGCCTATTTTTCCTGCAACAAAACTAAAATCCTTGCCAACGATGACGGCATCATCAGGAAGGAAGTCAAGAAAAGAGATGTATGTCACCCCTTCTGGCTGGAACTCAGGCACGACGGTCACATCCTTTACCTTACGGTCGGACAACTGACTCGTGATGTCAAAAATGCGGATAGATTCGATTTCGTCTCCAAAGAAGTCGATACGGTATGGTTCATCATTACTGAACGAGAAAATATCGACGATGCCGCCTCGGATGGCAAACTGTCCTGGTTCATAGACATAGTCGGTACGATGAAAACCAAGGTCAAACAGCGATGTCTCCAAGTCGCTAACATCATGACGGCTACCGACTTCCAGATATATGGTGTTCTTTTTCAGGTCCTGATGCGAGACAACCTTTTCAGCCAGTGCATCAGGGTATGTCACCACCAGTCCACGAGCATGGTTGGCAAGCACATTGGTTCGCAGTATTTCGTTTGCCGCATCCTTTTGATTATACTTAATTGCCCTACGGTAGGACGACGGAAACATCATCACCTCCTCGTCCCCCATCATTTGTGTCAGGTCATGGTAGAAATAGCCAGCCTCCTCCTCGTCGTCAAGAATGAACAGCAATGATGTGCCATCAAGCACCCCAGTTGACTCTTCCGTCTGTGCTCTCCCACTCCCCTTCTGCTTGCGAGCAATACTTGCAAACACCAAGGGGGCGGCAGAACCATTCAGTCCTGTCACCTGTATGTCGTACTTACGCTTTGTCAGCGCAGTACACAAACGCTTGACATCAGAACTTGATGCCAGCATTTTCAGCAATCCCGCAGTCTCCACGCTTTTATATTGCTACGCTACAAAGCCTTAGGCAAGGGTTGGAAATTGCAAGCAAAAAAACGAAGGAAATTGAGAACATCATCACCAGCATGCATCTCAGCAGTCGAACCGCCAAAGTCATGCATCAAGATGTTTGAGTCATTTTGTTCTTGGGTAAAATCTACCATAGGCAATCATTATTTACTTACTTCATTCTGCTTATTTACTTAATATAACGCACTATGTCCCGAATTATTATATTTGTCGCAAAGTTTTTTCCTTCGGTGCATGATATGAGGTCACGACATGTGTCCAAACACCCCAAAAATCATCTATTCACAAGATTATTTGGTAGTTTCAATTATTTTTCGTACCTTTGCGACCGAAAACAAACATTTAAGAGGCCAATAACACTACACGGCCATATGTGATAAAGTAAGAAAACACAGTCTGGGACGGGGAATACGGCTAATAAAAAGTCACCGATTCGCGACCATCCCGACATAAAAAGGGTGCAGAAAGGATGCCCCTGAGTGGCAATATGGTTCTGCTTGATGCAGAGGGATAAGCCACCGAATGAAATGTATGAAAAGAAATTTATGTGCTAAGACAAAGTCCACAGCATTTATTGTGCTTCAATTAATTTTCACAGTTTTGCTATGCTCCTTTGCATCTGATGCATTTGCACAGACTTATACTGGCAAAGCATCGTATTACAGCAATGCGTTCCACGGACGCCGTTGCGCTAATGGAGAAAAGTACGACATGTACAAACTGACCTGTGCACACAAGTCGCTTCCATTTGGCACCAAACTCAAAGTGACGAACCAAAAGAATGGAAAAACGACCATTGTCAAGGTCACAGACCGCGGACCTTATGCCCGTGGACGAATTATCGACCTGTCAAAAGCAGCAGCCATCGAACTGGGTATGGTTGCATCGGGAGTGGCAACTGTCACAGTCGAAGTAATAAATGAATCGTCAGAAAGGGCAAGTACTGCACCAACAATGATACTGTCTGAGCCAGAGCATACCGACGAATCGCTCGATATGTTGCCTCATCTTGAACCAACCACCGAATATGCGTCTCTGGTAAGATAAGCGAGCAAGACAAGTATTTTGTTTCATCTGCACACTGGTTTTACATCGCCCATCCATAAAAACAGCAACACACAAACAACAACTTAATACATTATGAAAAGAAACATCGACACCATCTGCGTGCAGGGCGGATGGCAACCAACCAAAGGCGAACCACGCCAACTGCCTATCTATCAAAGTACAACTTTCAAATACGATACAAGCGAACAAATGGCCCGACTCTTCGACCTCGAGGACGACGGCTATTTCTATACACGCCTGTCAAACCCCACTAACGATGCCGTAGCACAGAAGATCTGCGAAATGGAAGGCGGAGTGGGAGCTGTGCTCACCAGCAGTGGACAGGCTGCCAACTTCTTTGCAGTGTTCAACATCTGCGAGGCTGGCGACCACATCCTTGCGTCAAGCACCATCTACGGTGGCACATTCAACCTCTTCGGAGTGACAATGAAGAAGATGGGCATCGACTGCACATTCTTCGACCAGGAATGGGACGACTCAAAGATTGAGGCTTGCATCCGTCCAAACACCAAGTGTGTGTTTGGCGAGACTGTCAGCAATCCAGGCGGAAACATCTTCGACATTGAGCGATTTGCAAAACTGGCACACCGCCACGGGCTGCCACTCATCGTAGATAACACATTCGCCACACCAGTAAACTGCAATCCGTTCCGCTGGGGATGCGACATCGTCACCCATTCCACCACAAAATACATGGACGGACACTCTGCCCAGATTGGCGGTGCCATCGTAGATAGTGGAAACTTTGACTGGGAAGCCTATGCAGCACAGTTCCCAGGTCTCACCACACCCGACGAGAGTTATCACGGACTCATCTACACCAAGGCATTCGGACGCGCTGCATACATCAACAAAATAGTTTCACAATTGATGCGCGACCTCGGAAGTGTGCCATCACCACAGAATTCATACATACTCAACCTCGGACTCGAATCGCTACATGTACGCATGCAGCGCCACTGCCAGAATGCACTGACCATCGCCCGCTGGCTCGAACAGAACGAGAAAGTGGCATGGGTGAACTATGCAGGACTCGAAAGCAGCAAGTTCCATGCACTGGCACAGAAATATATGCCAAACGGCATCTGCGGAGTCATTGCTTTCGGACTCAAAGGCACTCGTGATGATGCAATCCGATTTATGGACAACCTCAATTTCGTGTCAATCGTCACCCATGTGGCAGATGCACGCACATGTGTGCTTCACCCTGCCAGCCACACACATCGCCAGATGACTGACGAGCAACTCCTCGAAGCAGGTGTACGCCCTGACCTCATCCGCCTGAGCGTTGGTATCGAAGATGTCAACGACATCATTGCCGACCTCGAACAGGCTATGAGCCAAATGTAAATCAACGACCAAATCCCTTTTGTTTCTTTTTGGGAAGAATGAATCAATGCATCTTCACCATCAGAAGCAAAAGGGACTTTTGTTTTTCAGAAGCAGTCAACCGGACTGATTTTCAGTCAAGCCTACTCGCCCCACCCTATCAATGAATGCCCATATTAACAATCCCGAATCACCTATGAAACGACTAATCTTACTTTTTACACTGTTCGCCACCTCAATCACCGCAACACTGGCGCAGAGTTTCCGAGTGTCGTCACCCGACAGACTCACACAGGTAAACATCCTCATAGAGCGCAAGGTTCACAGCCGTTCATTGTTTGTGAAACCAAGCCGAAAGTCAATCGACATTGTGCACAACCGCGAATCCATCATCCGCAACAAGGAATTAGGTCTGGTTGTTAAAAGCCACGGACATCGTTACAGTCTGGCAAAGTCCGACATTGAGGCATTCGAGGAACCATTGATGCGAACTGGTGACCCAGCAATCGAGGGCGACTGCATCCCTGAACTCCAAGGGCAGTACAACGGCATCACACTCGACACCGACATAGGTGTCAAGCTGGAAGTCAGAATCTATGACAACGGTGTCGCATACCGATATACCGTCAGTGGCTATGACGAGTACAAACTGCTCAACATAAGCGACATTTTCCCCGGAGAGAAACCGATTGCCATACTCGGCACACTCACTGGCACATATGTAATGCCATGGAATGTGATGACCATCAAGGACAAGGAAGGAACCGTACTGCCACAGACTAATAACAACCCACATCAATTCTGGCGAAGCCGCAACACCTACAACCCTCTCACATCGAGCTTCATTGCACATGCCAGTGGTCGTCCAAAAGTCAGCGGCATCGTGCCGTGGAAAGACGCACTGACCACAGTGTCAGTCGGAGGTTCAATCAACTGGTTTTCACACGGATGCTGGAAGGATGTCAACCAGACAGAGAACATCATTGCCGATGTCACCTATAAATATATATATGGAGCACTGACCTTTGCGCCATGCGGCCAGCTGACATACATCTACTGGGACGAGGACTACAATCCATTCTACGGAGTGATGGGCAGCATACACTCATGGAGCGCAGGTGCCCGAGTGGGTTTCAGCCTGCCAGTTCAGTCGGGCTACGACATCTGGAACTTCACGCCATACATAGCAGCCTCACTGATGCATCTCGGGCAGCACGGGGATCCTCGCCCACGCCACAACGATGTCAGTCCTCACCATCACTACCTTGTAGGTCCAGGCATCAAGGTCCAGTGTGCCATGCACGAGCGTCTGTCAATGGGCATCAGTTATGAATATCAGTTCTTTACAGGTGGCACAACCCCAAGAGGCATGCACTCGCTCGGTTTTACTCTGGGATGGTTGTTGTAGGCAAAAGCACATTGCGCCACACCATCAAGGCACAGCAAAGAGGGTTCATATGAACATGCAAATTCTGATATGAACCCTCTTTGTATTAAACCTTTATTATTTTTTGTGGTCATATAAAGGCAACCTTCCACAAAGGATTAATAACACACATCTATTAAATATTAGACTAACAACCATGAAAAAACTGAACACACTATTGTCGATGGCACTGATTATGTTTGCCGCCACTTCATTTGCACAAAACGAAAAGGCCACTATTACCATCGACGCATCAACACTCAAAACCAATCTGCCTATTATCGTCATCGATGTCGAAGAACGACTCAACGCACAGGACAAAGTCGATGCTACGATGAAAATCATCAGCAACAAAAAGGGTAAGGACAACCACTTCACCGACAAGGCATACGACTACAACGGACATATAGGCATCAAACTGCGTGGCAACAGTTCATTGAGCTTCAACCAAAAGAAATACACCATCGAGACTCGCGACAGCAAAGGCAAGGAACTTGATGTGTCGCTGCTCGGCATGCCTGCCGAACACGATTGGGTGCTGCTGGCACCATACAACGATGTGTCGATGATGCGCGATCCGCTGGCATTCACCCTGTGGCAGGAAATGGGTCACTGGGCACCTCGCAGCCGCATGGTCGAAGCCGTGCTCAACGGCAAGTACATCGGGGTCTATATCCTTTGTGAGAAAATCAAGCAGGACGACAACCGGGTTGCCATTGCAAAAATCAAGAAAGACGACAACTCCGGACGTGAACTCACAGGAGGATACCTGCTGCGCATCGACACATATAAAGACAACGATGCCACATTCCGTTCAAAAGTAGCGGGCATAGGCGAAGGACTATTCAACCAGCAAGTGGTGTGGACATGCCTCTCTCCAAAGAAGAAAAACATTACAAAGGAGCAGTTTGCATACATCCAGAACTACATCGACAGCATGGAACTCTGCCTGCAATCCGATCACTTTGCCGACAAAGACAACGGGTATAGCAAGTACATCAAGGTGTCGTCGTTTGTTGACTACTTCATCCACACCGAACTCTCACTTAATGCCGATGCCTACAAGCGCAGCGCGTATTTCTACAAAACCAAGCAAAACACCGACGGCACAGGCGGCAAACTCTATGCTGGTCCGGTATGGGACTACAACCTTGCATACGGCAACTGCAACTTCTGTGGAGCCAACGACATTCAGGCTTGGGCATACAATGGTTGCAGCACCAACCCTACCCCAGCCTTCTGGAAACGACTCATCAGCGACCCTGACTTCAAGCAGAAAGTGTGCAAGCGCTACACCGAGCTGCGCCATACCATATACAGTGACGAGCACATCGACAGCATCATCGACAGTTATGCCACTCTGTTGGCTGATGCACAGGCAAGGCAATATGCTCTCTACCCAGAACTGCTGTCAAACGGCACCGACGAAGGCAACATGATGGGAGGTTTTCCAATGATGGGCGGCTTCCCGATGATGGGAATGCCAGTAGCAGGCGACAGCATTCCTACAATGGGAGGATTCCCAATGATGGGAGGATTCCCGATGATGGGAGGTTTCCCAATGTTAGGAGCAAACGACTCTATACAGGGAATGCCTAATTTCAGCAACATGCCAATGCCCGATTTCAGCAACATGCCGGGATTTGACCCTAACAATATGCCCGACTTCAATCCAAACAACATGCAGGGAATTGACCTTAGCAACATACCAGGAATGGAAGGTATGCAGGGCATGGCTGTCGCTATGTTTGCAGCCTACCGAGTACCTGATTACGCAGCAGAAATCAAGACCCTCAAAGAGTGGATGCACGAACGACTGGCTGTCATGGACGAGGCATTTCTCATACGACAACCAGCACAAAAGACAAGAAAAGGACAAAATTTGCACAAATAATTTTGTCATATGGGAAAAATGTTGTACCTTTGCACTCGCTTTCAGAAAGGAAGCAACGATATAACATCGCGGAGTGGTAGCAGTTGGTAGCTCGCCAGGCTCATAACCTGGAGGTCATTGGTTCGAATCCAATCTCCGCAACCAACCCTTGGGAAACGCTAAGAAGACATTATGTCCGATTAGCGTTTGCTTTTTTTATGCCCTCACCACCCATTATTGTCCGTGCATACACGCATTTCAAGCATGTATCACAGCATTTTCCGAAAATCATTTGCTCAATAACGAGAAAATGATTATCTTTGCGTGCAAAATAAAACATAAACATATTTCTTGAACATGGAAAAGAGAAAAATACAGTTCAGTCTCGTCTATCGAGACATGTTCCAGTCAAGTGGCAAGTTCCAGCCACGCAAGGACCAGTTGGAACGCATCGCACCAGTAATCATCAAAATGGGATGTTTCGCACGCGTAGAAACCAATGGTGGCGCATTCGAGCAAGTCAACCTGCTCTATGGCGAAAACCCTAACAAGGCAGTACGCGCATTTACAAAGCCATTCAACGAAGTCGGCATCAAGACCCACATGCTCGACCGTGGTCTGAATGCACTCCGTATGTTCCCAGTGCCAGCCGATGTTCGTCGCCTGATGTACAAGGTGAAGCATGCACAGGGTGTTGACATCACACGCATATTCTGTGGTCTGAACGATGTGCGCAACATCATTCCGTCAATCAAGTATGCACTCGAAGCAGGAATGACTCCACAGGCCACACTCTGCATCACCACAAGTCCAATCCATACAGCAGAATACTATGCCAACATAGCCGAACAGCTCATTGCAGCCGGTGCACCTGAAATCTGTCTGAAAGACATGGCAGGCATCGGTCAGCCAGCAATGCTCGGCCGTCTGGTCAAGATGATAAAGGACAAGCACCCAGAAATCATCATTCAGTACCACGGACACTCAGGTCCTGGACTGTCAATGGCAAGCATCCTTGAAGTGTGCAAGAACGGAGCCGATGTCATCGACACTGCCATCGAGCCACTCTCATGGGGTAAGGTTCACCCAGACATCATTTCAGTGCAGAGCATGTTGAAGAACTATGGCTTCGATGTACCTGAAATTAACATGGACGCATACATGGAAGCACGCAAACTCACACAAGAGTTCATCGACGACTTCCTCGGCTACTTCATGAACCCAAGCAACAAACTGATGTCGTCACTCCTGCTCGGATGTGGACTTCCAGGCGGAATGATGGGCAGTATGATGGCAGACCTCAAGGGTGTGATGGACGCCATCAACAACAACCGCAAGCAGAAGGGCGAAGAGCCACTGTCAGAGGACGCGCTGCTGGTTCGTCTGTTCAACGAAGTGTCATATGTATGGCCACGCGTCGGAACACCATGTCTCGTAACTCCATTCAGCCAGTATGTCAAGAACATAGCACTCATGAACCTCCTCGCTGAGTCAATGGGCAAACCTCGTTACTCAATGATGGACGCATCCATCTGGGGCATGATTCTCGGTAAGAGCGGTAAGTTGCCAGGTTCGGTTGCACCAGAAGTCAAGGAACTGGCAAAGGAGAAAGGTTATGAGTTTACTGACAAGAACCCACAGGACAACTACCCTGACGAACTCGACCGCTTCATCAAGGAAATGAAGGAAAACGGATGGGACCGCGGACAAGACGACGAAGAACTCTTCGAATTTGCAATGCACGAAAGCCAGTATCGCGACTACAAGAGCGGTGTTGCCAAGGAGCGTTTCCTCAAAGACCTCCAGGCTGCAAAGGACAAAGAACTGCAAAAGACCAGCGGCATGAGTCTGGCAGATGTTGCTGCATACAAGCACGCCGAAGCCGATGCCGTCGTTGCTCCTGAAAACGGAACAGTACTGTGGCAAGTCAACGGCGACGGTGAATGCGAGACAAGCATCGCGCCACAGGTGGGCAAGCAGTACAAGGAAGGCGACCGCTTCTGCTACTTCGAAAATGCATACGGACAAGTCAGCGAACTGCCAGCAGCACTCGGCGGTCAGCTTGTCGAAATCGCTGTTCCACAGGGTGGATATGTCCGCAAGGGCGAAGCCATCGCATACATCAAGCGCGCAAAGTAACACCAAGCTCAAATTTGAGTTAAAAGAGGCATCGAACCCACAGCAGGTTCGATGCCTCTTTCTCTTTGGTTCTGATGCTAAAAGGAAACATTCGAATTGACAATGCTCCTTTATCAATTTGCAAATCTACTGCCCCACCCGTTCAAAACTTACGCTGACGGATGTGGCAGTATGGCTCGCCACCCGTTTTCTCATAGTATCGCTGATGAAACTCCTCGCCCGTCCAGAATTTGCCGAGCGGAAGCAACAATGTGTTAACCACATAGCCACGAGAACGAAGGTCGGCGATGACCGACTGCGCCTCAGTCTGTTGCTCGCCATCTGCATAGAAGACGCAACTGCGATACTGCGGTCCAATGTCGGAGCCCACACCGTCGGTCTGTGCCGGATCGTGTATTTCAAAGAACACACGGCACAGTTCAGTGTAACTCACCGTCTGGGGGTCGTACTCAATCAGCACACTCTCAACATGATGGGTGTTGTGGGTTCGCACATCTGCGTATGTCGGCAATTCTTCTTCGCCGCCAGTGTAACCAACGAGCGAGCGCATCACACCTGCAATCTTTCCAAATTCGTGCTGAACACCCCAGAAGCAGCCACCGGCAAACACAGCCACCGCCACGCCATCGGTCTGGTGGTAAAGTCCTGTCTGTGAATTGAGGTCGATGGCACTCTTCACCATGTCGATGACATCGGCATACTTGGTCTGCAAGTCGGGAAATTCCTTGCTTCGGGCATAATTGTGCTGCAAGTCATTATATTTCACACTCAGAGCAATAGGATTGCCCGAGTCAATGATGTTCTGAATGTACTGCTGATAAGTGACATGCTTGTCGTGAGTGAGCAGTCGCAGGGCATTGACCACGCTTGACGAAATGCCCCGATTGAGCAAATCATCGAAAGTGAAGTCGGAATCCTCTACCACATCGTGCAAAAATCCCGCAGCCCGTTGTTCATCGGTTTCGCCCGCCAGTCCTACTGCCAGTGGATGAAGTATATAGGGTTCGCCCTGACGGTCGGTCTGCCCGCTATGTGCCTGTATGGCAATCTGTAATGCAATGTCTGTCTGGTTCATTATGCGAATGTCATCGGTTTTGTCTGTCGTTATTGCAAAAACAGCAATGTGGACCAATGGTCCAAAGTTCTGACTGCACAAGCCGCCGATTGACTTGGCAAAGATAGCAATAAAAAACGAAAGCCACATAGCATCCAGTGCTTTTTTATCAGTATCAGAACAAATTGGTTCCATTTGAAATTCATGTGAAGCAGCATTTTTACACCTCCAATTTGTTCCTTGAATGTAATAATTCTACGATAAAATCATTGTTTTTCCCCTCCCATGCATAAAAATCAGAAGTAAGATAAGGGCTTTTGGGTTTTATTTCGTATTTTTGTGGGGTATTTCAATATGCACCGATTCAAGTAAATAGTACAAACTGAACAATCATGGCAAAAGCAAAACCATTTATCAAATGGGTTGGCGGAAAAAGTCAGCTCATTGAACAACTGGATGCACAACTTCCAGCTGACTTTGGTAATTGGGAAAATGTAACATACATAGAACCCTTCTTATTATATGCCCAGATAATTTATGGCAAAGAAAATCACAAATATTCAAGTTAAGGCGCTAATCCGTACCATGCAACAAAATGGCATGGATTATGTTTGCATAACAGATATTGCTCGGCAAAAGAATGCAGAAGAGCCAAAGGACGTGATAAAGAATTGGATGCGTCTGAAGAATACTATCGAGTATATGGGACTTTAGGAGAAACTCAACAACCCTCAATTTAAAGGGGTCGGATTCGACCCCCTTTTCCAAGAAGCGGGAAGTAATGCTTTCACACTTAGTCCTACCAAATGGCAACCATTAACGAACTCATCTGCCTTTCAAACATGGAGAATCTCAATGCAGTATTCATCAATGATGGTATGCCACAAACGGAGAGGCTTATCAAGCTAAATCAAGTAGCAATCCAGCAGATGAAGGTGCTCGAAGAATCAGAAAACCGTAAATATCTAAAGTAATCGATGGATTTGAGATTCAATAAATCATTGGCAGAGGGCTATAAAAGTAGCAGCCAAATAGCAAGAGTGCTGACAGAAGATTGGTTGGCACGAAATATGTATTGTCCAATTTGTGGCGAGATGACTATTCGTCGTGCAGAACCCAATGCTCCTGTTAAGGATTATGTGTGTGAACATTGTATGGCTCAGTATGAATTAAAAAGCAAGAAGTCTGATAGTGAAAATTTCCAAGCTACAGTTGCCGATGGAGTTTATAAAACGATGATTGGCCGCATAACCTCTTTGGATAACCCAAGTTTCTTCTTCATGCATTATGACCGCTATGAAGTGAACAATCTGGTAATTGTCCCCAAATGTTTCTTTACTCCATCGGTTATTGAAAAGCGTGAGGCATTAGCTTCCACCGCAAGACGAGCTGGTTGGGAGGGATGTAACATCTTGATGAGAGAAATACCAACAACTGCGAAGATACCAATCATTAGAAATGGCGTTGTTCTTCCTGTTCAAGAAGTTGTTTATCATTATCACCGAGTGTTCAACTTGCAAACAAAATCGGTGGAGAGCAGAGGATGGTTGATGGATACATTGCATCTCGTTGAACGGTTTGACGAGACATTCACATTGAATCAAATGTATGCTTTTGTTGAAGAATTAAAACTGAAACATCCCGGCAATAATCATATTCAGGATAAGATTAGACAACAGCTACAGTTCTTGCGAGACAGAGGCATAATAGAATTCAAAGGACGAGGAATATATAAAAGAATTTAAGATATGAATCAAATACCCAATTTCATAATTGTTCTTGACTTCGTTCATAATAGAATTATCAAGATAAAATTATCGGATGAAGAAAAGCAATTCGCATCATTTTGTGATGATTTAGATGAATTGGTAGATGCCTTATCAGAGGTCTATCATTTCTCAATAGGTAATTGCCAATGGATGGCTCTTGATGAGTATAAAGAGGATTCTTTTGAATTTGATAATAATACAGAAGCCAATCTTGCACTCAGTTTTGTTCATACACTTTCTGATAAAGAGGTTTTAGACGATGTAATTTCATCCAATGATATTGAATCTGTAAGAGTGTGCGAAAATTGCGGAAAATTAATGAATGAGGGATGGGTTTATGAAGGCATTGAAAACTACAGTTCTGATACTTGCTTAAAAACTTCACACTCCGAAATAGATAATAATTTTCTTAAGCCCAAATCGTTCATTAGCGTTATGATGATAACAGCCTTAGTTTTTGAACAGATGTATTGCCGGTTTGAGGGCGCAATGGGGTTCCATTGTAACCGAGAAGC
>JAGHSZ010000148.1 GCA_018065565.1 Candidatus Colivivens caballi | reverse complement strand
GCACATGGAGAGGGCACTGAGTGTGTGTGCCTAAAATCCCACGCAGAATGCGCAGAATAAAAGGAAAATCCGTTTAATCTTTTTAGAACACGAAAGGCACGAAATTGTTTCAACACAGAGAAGGTTTAGTTTTATCTTATTTACGAACCTTTTCACTGAGTGCGCCTACGGCACATGGAGAGGGCACTGAGTGTGTGTGCCTAAAATCCCACGCAGAATGCGCAGAATAAAAGGAAATCCGTTCAATCTTTTTAGAACACGAAAAGCACGAAAGCAGTGATGGTACTTAAAAGTTCACACGCCAACGGCTAATGGCTAACGGCTAACGTCCAATGGCCAAAGTCAGCGAACGAGCAGTGCATCGCCTTTATCGTTGAAATCGCCGAGTGTCACTTCGATGATCTGGTTGTCGAGTTGTGGCTGGTTGGGCATCTCGATGCGGATGTAGTTCTCGGTGAATCCGTTCATCGGTTGGTTGCGCCTTGAAGTGTGTTCCATCAGCACGCGGGCGGTGGTGCCGATGTGCTGCGAGTAGAAGTCGTGGAGTTTCCGGTCGGAGAGTGCGATGAGCCGCTGTGTGCGTTCGTGTTTCTCCTCGGGAGACACGACATGCGGGATTTCGAGTGCACGGGTGCCAGGGCGTTCGGAGTAGGTGAACACATGGAGCTGACTGATGGGCAGACTGTCGATGAACCGGTATGCCTCGTCGAACAGTTCCTGGGTTTCACCCCTTGTGCCGGTCATGACATCGACACCGATGAAGCAGTTGGGCATCAGTTGCTTGATGCGCTGAATCTTGTGGCGGAAGGTGGCGGTGTCGTAGTGGCGGTGCATGAGTCGCAGCACGGTGTCGCTGCCGCTTTGAAGTGGTATGTGGAAGTGCGGCATGAACTTGCTGGACTGTGCGCAGAACTCGATGATTTCGTCGGTGAGCAGGTTGGGTTCGATGGACGAGATGCGGTAGCGCTCGATGCCCTCCACGCGGTCGAGTGCCTGAATGAGCGAGAAGAAGTCCTCGTGGGTGGTGCGGCCGAAGTCGCCGATGTTGACACCAGTGATGACAATCTCCTTTCCGCCTTCGTCAGCCACATGCTGTGCCTGTTGCACCATCGACTCGATGCTGCCGTTGCGGCTTCGTCCGCGTGCCATCGGTATGGTGCAGTAGGTGCAGAAGTAGTTGCAGCCGTCCTGCACTTTCAAGAAGTAGCGGGTGCGGTCGCCATGTGAGCATGACGGGAAGAACGAGGCTGTGTCGGTGGCAAGTGGCTGCTGCGGTGTGTGGTGTTCAAGCAGATAGCACATCTGCGGCAGGAGTTCGCTTCGCTGCTGTGCTCCGACCACGAGGTCAACGCCAGGTATGTCGGCAATGACCTGTGGCTGCAACTGGGCATAGCAGCCAGTGACAGCGACAAAGGCGCCGGGGTTCTCCTTTATTATCTTGTGTATGGCTTGACGACACTTGCTGTCGGAGGCTGCGGTGACGGTGCAGGTGTTGACCACGCAAATGTCGGCCTGCTCGCCTCGGCGTGCCTTCACTGCTCCGTGCTCCATCAACATTTCGCCGAGAGTCGATGTCTCAGCGAAGTTGAGTTTGCATCCGAGTGTGTAGAATGCCAGTCGTTTGCCTGATAGTATGTCGTAGTTAATCATAACTTGATGATGTTAAGTATTCTGAACCAAGTGTCAATATACACCGATGTCTTTTTTTCGAACACGAAAGTGTTTCAACACAGAGAAGGTTTAGTTTTATCTCATTCAACTTTCGCAAGTTCTTGCTCAGTTGACGAATCGCCCTTACGGGCTACGAATCACTTCGTTACCTATCGCTTCGCTACTTATCGGTTCTTCGCATACTCAGAACCTACAAGGTATCTTGGTAGATATTGAGCCTCGCGAAATATCGATTCGTAGGGGGAACTCCTTTGTCGGCATAAACGCCGAGTCGTCGCAAACCTCATGACATTCAGTCATTCGGTCGTGCAAGTTGAGCATGCGAAACTTGTATTATTTTACGAACCTTTTCACTGAGTGCGCCTACGGCACATGGAGAGGGCACTGAGTGTGCGTGCCTA
>JAGHSZ010000091.1 GCA_018065565.1 Candidatus Colivivens caballi | reverse complement strand
AGCCGCGAACAGGTTATCATCAACACATGGTACGGTGGTGAAATGAAGAAGGGTATGTTCTCAATGATGAACTACTACCTCCCACTCCAGGGCATCGCTTCTATGCACTGCTCTGCAAACTGCGACATGAACGGTGAAAACACTGCTATCTTCTTCGGTCTGTCAGGAACAGGTAAGACTACCCTCTCAACTGACCCTAAGCGTAAGCTCATCGGTGACGACGAACACGGATGGGACGACAACGGTGTCTTCAACTTCGAAGGTGGTTGCTATGCAAAGGTTATCAACCTTGACAAGGAATCAGAGCCAGACATCTACAATGCAATCAAGCGCAACGCTCTCCTCGAGAATGTTACAGTTGATGCAGAAGGTAAGATCGACTTCGCTGACAAGAAGGTAACTGAGAACACTCGTGTTTCTTACCCAATCAACCACATCACAAACATCCAGCCAGGTTCAAGCGCACCAGCTGCAAAGAATGTCATCTTCCTCTCTGCTGATGCATTCGGTGTTCTTCCTCCAGTATCAATCCTCACTCCAGAGCAGACTAAGTACTACTTCCTCTCTGGTTTCACAGCAAAGCTCGCAGGTACAGAGCGTGGCATCACTGAGCCAACTCCTACATTCTCTGCTTGCTTCGGCCAGGCATTCCTCGAACTCCACCCAACTAAGTATGCAGAAGAGCTCGTTAAGAAGATGGAGAAGTCAGGTGCAAAGGCTTACCTCGTAAACACTGGTTGGAACGGTACAGGCAAGCGTATCTCTATTCCTGACACTCGTGGTATCATCGACGCTATCCTCGACGGTTCAATCCTCAAGGCTGAAACTAAGATGATTCCTATGTTCAACTTCGAAGTGCCAACAGCTCTTCCAAATGTTAACCCTGCTATCCTCGACCCTCGCGACACTTACGCTGACGCTTCAATCTGGGAAGAGAAGGCTCAGGATCTTGCTGCTCGCTTCATCAAGAACTTCGGCAAGTACACTACAAACGAAGCTGGTAAGGCTCTCGTTGCTGCTGGTCCACAGTTGTAATCACACACTTATCCCTTATATCAAAGCGCATCAAGTCACACTTGATGCGCTTTTTTTTGTTATGTTATGCATATCAGCCTTGTCACAGGTATTTTTAGGTTCATCAGATATTTCGCGTGATGGGGCAATTATGTGGGGCATAAAACCAGTGTGAATAATAGTATGTGCGACTGGAAGTCGCTATCTCAATAACCCTGTACACCGTAACCGTAGTGGAGGTGTGCAGGGATAAGAGAGACCATCCGTTTGACGAGCGTCTGTAAGACGCTACAACGAGCAAAGCGAGTGGTCAATAACCGGGTACACCGAAACGCAGTGCAGGTGTGCTCGGATATGAGAATCGCCCCTCTCACACATCCGTCTGGAAGACGGTACAACACTTGGCAGGGCAAGGTAGCGTCCTCCAGACGCTTGGCTTATACTGGTGTCATCACCCATCCCCGCACATTCTCCGCTGTCGCTCCGTATGTACGGGGTTACTGACCACCTCCTTGAGGCTGTGGCGTCTTCCAGACGCATTATGACAAGCCCCCTTTTTGGCATAATGGGAATAACACGCTACATTCTAATGTGCTGAAAGTGACATTGCCGTTTTTACCGGACAACAATAATTATCAATCACTCTAAATGTCGGATGAACCTATTTTCAACTTTCCCAAGTCTCTGTACTTGCAGAAGTTGAGTTAAATTTTCTAAAAACTACCGACTTGTACATTGTCATTCGGAATTAATCGTTACCTTTGCGACTGGAATTAATTACTCATTCATCAATCAAACTAAATCCTTTCAGGTATGAACAACCCTATTTCCTTTCAGAACCTCAGGGACAAGACTCGCAAGATGGTCACTGAATTCACGCTGCCTTGCATCTTTGCCGTGCTGCTTGCCGTTTCGTTAGTCACCATGATTATCACCGAAGACTATGACGGTGCAGTTGCTTACTACTTCACCGCAGCCTATCTGCTTTCGCTGATGCTGAAACTGTGGACTGACGAAGTGACGAACAAGCGGATGGCACTCGGGGTCAGCATTGCAGCCCATGCCTTGTTGTTAGCCGATGCAATCGTACTGTTTGTGCGCGACTCTGGCGACATCGAAATCTCTACTTACATTGCTCACAGTGCTGTATATCTGGCACTGGTGCTGGGCATTTTCTTCTTGCCGTTTGTCCGTGAAAAGAATGACATAGCATCATGGAACTTCGTGCGCTCACTCATCGCGCCGACTGCCGTTTCATTCCTCATCGGTGGAGTGATGACTGCGGGAGTGGGACTGTTAATCATGGGAATAGGTCAGATATTTAACATTGAGATTGATGCGAAAGTGTACTGGACGGTTGCAGTGCTGTTCATGCAACTGCTGCCAATGTTACTTCTGCTCTCACGCATACCGATGGGCGAAGAACGACACGACCGAAAGCCGTTTGTGTCGGGATTCCTCAATGGCACAACCCGCTACCTGTTCATACCTCTGACCTGTCTCTACATTCTGGTGCTGTATGTCCATCTGGCCAGTATTCTCGTGACATGGGAATTGCCAAATGGTGCCGTTTCGATGCTTGTCAGCATCATGATGTGTGGCATCATCCTCGTGGAGTTTCTGCTCTACCCGACCATTCAAAGCGGAGCAGCCAAACGATTTGAGGCATTGATAGTCAAGTGGATGCCGATTGCAGCCCTACCGCTTGTCATGCTTATGACCGTTGGCATCGTACGCCGGTTCGACGATTACGGAGTGACTGCCAACCGTCTGTATCTGCTCACGCTCAACCTCTGGTTCTACATCGTCTGCATCGGACTGTTCGTGACTCGTGCCCGTCGCATTCACTGGGTGTCGCTCTCGTTCTGCGCGCTGCTTCTGCTCACCTCGGCTCATCCTTTCAACTACTTCGAAGTGGTGCGCAAGTCGATGACAGCCAAGATTGAAGCACTCATCGAGAAATATCCACCAGCAGCTATGCCGATGAAGAGCCGCGACGAGGTGCACCAATGGGTCAGCACTCTGCCCGAAGACCAGCGCAGCACTGCATACTCACAACTCTGTTACCTGTTGCGCTACTACAATCGCGACAACATAAAAGATTTGGTGAAAGACACTTATCTCTACGGAGAGTATGACGACAGCGACGATGGCAAGTGCATGGAACAACTGTTTAGTTACACCACCGAAGATTCAGTCAACATTGACATCCCAGACGGTTACAGTCATGTGTTTTCCTGTTATATAAGCGGCAGCAATCCTGTTGAAGAGTCAATCGACGGCGACAGCATCACTCTGTCAATCGATGAAATCCGAGGTCACAAGACAACCATATACGGTTTCAGCCGCAAGACACTGAAAGCATACGGAAAGTCGGACGAACAGCCTCTCTTCCTCGACACAACTGGTAGCATCGCCATGCGCCCAGACTATCTCACACTCGAAATGGATTCCACCCACCTCTACTACCATGGCGAATGTTATTTCTTTGTGAAATGAGAAGTGCCCCATCACACAAAATGTCAATCGAACGCTCATAAATGCTCTCACGAGCGCTCATAAATGGTCAATCGAGCGGAGGTAAATAGAAAAAGGTGTACACCTTACCGGGAAAAGGTGTACACCAAAATTCAGGAAGGTGTACACCTTTTTCAATTATCGAGCGGTCGTGAAGGGAAATACGAGCGCTCGTGAAAGGAAATACGAACGCTCGTGAAGGGAAATACGAGCGCTCGTGAAGGCATTTATGAGCGGTCGTGAAGGGATTATGGAATTCCCATCAATACTTGAACCCGCTTCCGCCAAGGAATTCGCGCAGCAACGACACTGTCGGGATGACAGATGGGTCGGCGAGTGAGCGGAACTGGCGGAGCACAGCAATCAGTCGCTGTGCCGTTTCGTACTCTGGTTCATCTGCCTTTATCTTTTTGAGCAGCGGAATGGCGCAGTCTTTGAGCACGGCAAGTTCATAGAACTGTGCTGTGTTGAACTCCACATCGGCATATTGCTGGCAAGGGAATATCCATTTGTCCTCGCCGCGTCGCACACTTGGCCATCGTGCTATGGTTGACTTAGCCGAAGCCCCACGGTACTTGTTGTCGCGGATGATGCGTCGGATGAGTCGGCTGTCGGTGCGCGACATGGCATGTTCGTCATTGAGCATGATTGGGGCAAGCACCGAGACATAGAGTTTGAATGTGGCATCATCGCTCACCTGTCGGGTCAGTTCAGGATTGAGGGCATGAATGCCTTCAAGTATGAGCACCATGCCGTCGGTCATGCGCAGCCGGCATCCACTCTTGCGGCTGGTGCCAGTCGTAAAGTCGTAGCGTGGCAGCTCCACCTCTTCTCCGTTGAGCAACATGTTCAGGTGCTTGTTGAACAGTTCCACATCGAGAGCATAGAGCGACTCATAGTCGTAGTCGCCGGTCTCGTCGCGTGGAGTCTTGTCGCGATCGACAAAATAGTCGTCGAGCGAGATGGGATAAGGTTGCATGCCACGCGCCAGCAGATGCAGCGAAAGCCGTTTGCTGAATGTGGTCTTGCCACTCGACGAAGGTCCAGAGACAAGCACGAACTTAGGAGGCTGAGGCGCCTGACTAATGGTGTCGGCAATCTTCGACAGACGCAAGTCCATCTGCAACTCTGAAATGTTTACAATGTTTTTAGTCCATCCATCACTGATTGCACGGTTCAAGTCATTGAGGTTTTTGAGTTCAATAAACTCCACTTCCTGACTTTTTTTATTAAAAATTTGCAGTTTTATCGCATCTCGTTCCATATATCTACAATATATTTATTATTTTTGCACTGGATTTGATTATTCACGGTTAAACGCATGTTTGGTTTTCTGTGCGTAAAGGTACGAATTATTAATGAACCACATACATGCAGTCATAAACTTTTTTCAGAAAACAAATAAAAAACTTAGCTAACAATGCAAAATTATCTCCCATTCCTCGTGCTGATAGGCTCGGTTGCCATGCTGATGTATGGTATGAAAGTGATGAGTGAAGGCCTACAGAAGATGGCTGGTAGCAAACTCCGCAATGTGCTTGGCACAATGACCACCAACCGTTTTACAGGAGTGCTCACCGGAGCGTTCATCACAACTTCCATTCAGTCGTCAACGGCAACAACGGTCATGACCGTCAGTTTCGTGAGTGCCGGACTGCTCACCCTTGCCCAGGCCATCAGCGTCATCATGGGCGCCAATATCGGTACGACTGCCACAGCATGGATAATGGTGCTCGGAGGCAATTTTGACATGAAGTGTGTCATCTACACAGCAATAGCCGTGGCGATGGCACTTATTTATTCTAATAAGAACCGTAATGCAGGCGAATTTATCATCGGCCTGTGTTTCATGCTGTTAGGACTCACCACATTGAAGGAGAATGCCACCAGCATGCACCTCGACCAGAACGAGACCATCAGCCAGTTCTTCGCATCAATCAGCGGATGGGGCTACGGGTCGTACCTGCTGTTCCTGCTCATAGGCGGACTGCTCACCTGCATGGTGCAGAGTTCGGCTGCCATCATGGCAATCACCATGACCCTATGCTCCACGGGAGTGCTCGACATCTACATGGGCATTGCCCTCGTCATGGGTGAAAACATCGGTACCACCATCACTTCCAACATCGTGGCGCTGTCGGCATCGACCCAGGCACGCCGTGCCGCTATGGCTCACTTGATATTCAACCTGTTCGGTGTGACATGGGTGCTGTGTCTGTTCAAGCCGTTTGTGGGCGGTGTATGTTCACTTGTGGGCTATGTGCCAGGCACTCCACTTGAAGACCTCGCCATCCTCAACACCGTACTTGCTGCATTCCACACCACATTCAACCTGACCAACACCCTCGTGCTCATTTGGTTCATCAAGCCATTCGAGAAAGTGGTAAGTTTCATAATCAAGGCAAAGGCCGAGACCGAGGAAGAATCGCCACGACTGAAATTCATCAGTGGAGGTCTGCTGTCAACTGCCGAACTGTCTGTGCTTGAAGCAAAGAAGGAAATCGTCAATTACTCCACCCGTGCTCACCGTATGTTCGGAATGGTGCAGGAACTGCTACACACCGACAAGTTCGACGACTTCAACAAACTCTACTCACGCATCGAGAAGTATGAAGCTATCAGCGACAACATGGAACTGGAAATTGCCGACTACCTCAACAAGGTGAGCGAGGGACGACTGAGTTTCGAGACCAAGAGCGAGATTCAGCGAATGCTGCGCGAAGTGACAGAAATCGAAAGCATCTGCGACAGCAACTTCAACCTGGCACGCACCATCAGCCGCAAGCGCACCAACATGCGCGACGACTTCACTGAGAAGCAGTACGAGCACATCCACTCCATTATGAACCTTGCCGACGAAGCATTGCAGCAGATGGAGGTGGTCGTAAGCAAAAACGAATTCCAGCATGTCGATGTCACCAAGTCGTTCAACATCGAAAACGAAATCAACAACTACCGCAACCAGCTCAAAAACCAGAACATCATCGATGTCAACAACCACGAATACGACTACCAGGTGGGCGTTTACTACATGGACATCATCGGCGAGTGCGAAAAACTCGGTGACTATGTGGTCAATGTAGTTGAAGCCGTCGGAGTTGTACGCGAAAAGAAACAAGACTAACCACACCCCCGAATATCTACCACATTTATGAAGAAACTGCTATTGCTTGATGCCTATGCACTGATTTACCGCGCCTACTATGCACTGATACGCACCCCGCGCATCAACAGCAAGGGGATGAACACCTCGGCAGTGTTCGGTTTTGTCAACACCCTCGAAGAGGTGCTGCGCAAGGAACAGCCCGACTACATCGGTGTGGCATTCGACCCAAAGGGCGGCACATTCCGCCACGAAATCTATCCAGAATACAAGGCACAGCGCGACGCAACCCCCGAGGACATCCGCACAGCCGTGCCTGTCATCAAGCAGATACTTGCAGCCTACAACATACCAGTGCTCGAAGTTCCCGGCTTTGAAGCCGACGATGTCATCGGCACACTCGCCACAAAAGCAGCCCAGCATGGCGACATACTCACCTACATGGTCACCCCCGACAAGGACTACGGGCAGTTGGTGGGCGACACCGTCAAGATGCTGAAACCCAACCACGGTGGAGGTTTCGAGGTGATGGGCACCAACGAAGTATGTGCCAAGTACGGCATCAGTTCCACCCTCCAGGTCATCGACCTGCTTGGACTTATGGGCGACGCCGCCGACAATATACCCGGATGTCCGGGCGTCGGTGAAAAGACCGCCATCAAACTCATCAGCGAGTTCGGAGGCATCGACCAGCTCATCAGCCGAAGCAGCGAACTCAAAGGGGCACTCAAAAAGAAAGTGGAGGACAATGTGGAAGGTATCCGCTTCTCCAAACTCCTTGTCACCATCAAGACCGATGTGCCAATCGAGCTCAATCTCGACCAGCTCAGCCGCAAGCCTGCCAATCAGGAGATGCTGCTGCAACTGTTCAGCGATTTAGAGTTTCGCGGACTTGCCAGCAAACTGGGACTCACAGGCAAGTCGGACAACCCAACGGCTGCTGCCAAGACACAGTCCGCTGGCAAGACGAAAACAGCAGCCCGAGGCAACGACTCACAACTTGACCTGTTTTCCACACCCGCTCCAAGTCCTGAGCCAGCATCACACCAGGATTCACCGTCTGCCGATTCGGCAATGTCCGACCTTTTCTCAGCCGCACCAGCAGCCGACACCGACACCACCCCACGACTTTCAGCCGATGGCACTCTCATCGGTTACGACTTAAAGAAATACATCATGTCGAACCCCCTCGACAGTCTTGATGCCAACATAGCCAAGGCTGTGGCAGAGGGCCGTATGTTCGACACGATGCTTGCCGAGTATGTGCTCCGGCCCGACCGTCGCCCATACAACGACGGCAACTATTCCGACAGCCATCGTCAGCAACTTGAAGATGCCATGCGGAGCACAGGCGTTGACCGTGTGTTCCACGACATCGAGATGCCGCTCCTGCCAGTACTTGTGCGCATGGAGCAGAACGGAGTGAAAATCGACACCGGTTCACTGGCACGCACCTCTGCCACCTTCACCGAGGAGATGAGCAAGATTGAGCAGACCATTTACCGTCTGGCTGGCACATCGTTCAACATCAGTTCACCGCGTCAGGTGGGCGAAGTGCTGTTCGACCGTCTGAAAATTGTGGAAAAGGCAAAACGCACAAAGAGCGGCCAGTATGTCACATCGGAAGAAGTGTTGCAGAGTCTGAAAGGCAAGCACGAAATCATCAGTCACATACTCGACTACCGCGGTTACAAGAAACTGCTGTCCACCTACATCGACTCGCTGCCTTCACTCATCAACAAGCAGACGGGCCACATTCACACATCGTTCAACCAGGCAGTGACCGTCACCGGCCGCCTGTCGTCATCGAACCCAAATCTGCAAAACATACCAATACGCGATGCCAACGGCAAAGAGGTGCGCAAGGCATTCATCCCCGACGACGGATGCGAATTCTTCTCAGCCGACTATTCACAGATTGAGCTGCGCATCATGGCACACCTCAGCGGCGACGAAAACCTCATCGAAGCCTTCCGCTCAGGACTCGACATCCATGCCGCCACTGCATCAAAAGTATTCAAGAAACCCATCGACAACATCACTGCCGACGAGCGGCGCAAGGCAAAGACCGCCAACTTCGGCATCATCTACGGCATCACAGTCTTCGGTCTGGCAGAACGAATGCAGGTGAGCCGCAGTGAAGCCAAGGAACTCATCGACGAATACTTCCAGACCTACACCAAGGTGAAGGAATACATGGACAAGTCCATCGCCACTGCACGCGAGAAAGGCTACACCGAGACACTGTTCGGACGCCGTTGCTATCTGCCCGACATCAACAGCAGCAACTCCGTCGTTCGCAGTTATGCCGAGCGCAACGCCATCAATGCCCCTATTCAGGGAACGGCAGCCGACATCATCAAGGTGGCAATGGTCAGAATCGACCAGCGCATGCAGCGCGAACAGCTCCGTTCGAAAATGATTCTGCAAGTACACGACGAACTCAATTTCAGTGTCGTTCCAGAAGAAAAAGAACAACTCCAACGACTTGTGGTCGAAGAGATGCAGAACGCCATCACACTCAAAGTGCCACTCATTGCCGACTGCGGCTGGGGCGAAAACTGGCTCGAAGCCCACTGATAAGCCCCATTAGTCTCATTAGCCCCATTGGTCCTATTTGTCCCATCACTCCCATCAAATCCCCCCATTATGAAACGATTAATTGCCTTATCACTATTCCTATCCATCACTGTTGCACACAGTTCTGCCCAGACTGACAAGTCGGGCTATCCCATCACACCCGTACCCTTCACAGCAGTCAAGGTCGAACCATTAAGTTTCTGGGGACAGCGACTGGTGGCAAGCCGCGATGTGACCATACCCCTTGCCTTTGAAAAGAGCGAGGAGACCAACCGCTATGCAAACTTTGAGAATGCAGCAGCACACATGAAAGACCCTTCGAAGGTGTTTGATGTCAAGAAAAACATGGGGTTCTCGTTCGACGACACCGACCCATACAAGACACTCGAAGGAGCGTCATACCTGATGCAGACCTACCCGAAAGCCAAGATTCACGGCACACCAATCGACAAATACTGCGACAGCGTGATTGCCATCATCGCCAGTGGACAGGAACCCGACGGATACCTCTACACTGCCCGCACGCAGAACCCAAAGAACCCACACGGATGGTCGGGCGAGAAGCGCTGGCAAATGGTCGAAGACCTCAGCCACGAGTTCTACAACCTGGGGCATCTGTGCGAAGCCGCCGTTGCCCATTACAATGCCACAGGCAAGCGAAACCTGCTCAACATCGCCATCCGCTACGCTGACTGCGTCTGCCGTGAAGTGGGCGACAAGCCAGGTCAGGCCAAGGTGGTGCCAGGGCATCAGATTGCCGAAATGGGACTTGCAAAACTCTACATCGCAACAGGCGACAAGAAATACCTCGACCAGGCAAAATTCTTCCTCGACCAGCGTGGACACTTCGACCCATCATGGGAAAACCGCCGCGGCCGCATGTTCGACAAGGACGGTTACCTGCACAAGATTGATGAATACGCACAGAGCCACAAGCCTGTGCTTGAACAAGATGAGGCAGTTGGCCATGCCGTCCGTGCCGGTTACATGTATGCCGGAATGGCTGATGTGGCAGCACTGACCGGTGACCGCGGCTACATCGATGCCATCGACCGCATTTGGGAAAACATCGTAGGCAAGAAATACTACATAACTGGCGGAGTCGGAGCAACGAATTCAGGCGAAGCCTTTGGCCGCAACTATGAGTTACCAAATGCCACAGCCTACTGCGAGACATGTGCTGCCATAGCACAGGTCTATCTCAACTACCGACTGTTCCTGCTTCACGGCGACAGCAAATACTATGACGCACTCGAACGCACACTATATAATGCAGTGCTCAGCGGCATCAGCATCGACGGAGGCAAGTTCTTCTATCCAAACCCATTGCAGTCGGCAGGACAGCATCAGCGTCAAGACTGGTTTGGCTGTGCCTGCTGTCCGTCAAATGCAGCACGCTTCATTCCGTCACTCCCACAGTACATCTATGCCGTGAAGGACAACAACCTATATGTAAACTTGTTCGCAGCCAACGAAATGACAACCAAGGTAGGCGGAAAGAAAGTGACACTGAAACAAATGACCAACTATCCGTTGGACGGTCACATAGAGTTGCAGATGAAGCAGGCATCAGGCCAGTTTGCTCTCTGCATACGCATCCCTGGATGGGTTCGTGGCGAGGTAGTGCCAAGCGACCTTTATACATACGCCGATGGCAAGTCGCTCAACTATTCGTTCAGTGTCAACGATGGTGAGGAAGTCAGTGGTGGTGAACTGCAAAACGGTTACTTGGTGATTGACCGCAAATGGAAGTCGGGCGACATTGTCCGTCTGCATTTAGACATGGAACCTCGGCTGGTGCGTGCCAACGAGAAAGTCAGTGCCGACCGTGGCTGCGTGTGCATAGAGCGAGGACCACTGGTCTATTGCGCTGAATGGGCTGACAACACATGCGATGTGCTCCGCATCCTACTCAACAGAAAGCCTGCATTCAGCCTCGGCAGCAAAATGGTCGGAGGCACCAATGTGCAGACTATCAACACTCAGGCACAATCATTTGAGTACGGCGACGACGGTCGGGTACACACCACCGACCAGTCGCTCACCCTCATTCCTTACTATGCATGGGCACACCGTGGCAGAGGCAACATGACAGTGTGGTTGCCAAATGAACTGAAATTCTAAACTCAAACCCAGAAATTCAAACCGCACAGAGTTCATAAGCATCAGAATACTTCTGCACGCATCAACATACATCGGAAACTTAACAAAAACATATTCGTATGAATAAAGCAACAACCCTGGCAGTCGCTCTTGCAATGGCAGCAACTGGCACAAAAGCTCAGACCTACCAACTTGACATCAATCCACAGAAGGTGGGAGCCCCTATTCCGTCAACCCTCTACGGCATATTCTTCGAAGACATCAACTATGCAGCCGACGGCGGTCTGTATGGCGAACTGGTGAAGAACCGTTCGTTTGAATTTCCTGACCGTTACATGGGTTGGAAGGTGTTTGGCAATGTCAGTTTGAAGGACGACGGACCGTTCGACAAGAACCCACACTACATACGCCTCAGATACAGCGGACACAACGACAAGTATTCGGGAGTGGAGAACGAAGGATTCTTCGGCATAGGCTATACCAAAGGCACTGAATACCGTTTCTCCGTATGGGCACGAGTTCCAGAGGGCGGCACAGGCAAGGTGCGCATCATGATGTGCGACCCTTCGACCATGGACGAGCGCCAGCAGTTCAGCGAGCAGGAACTGACCATCGACTCGAAGGAATGGAAGAAATACACAGTGACGATGAAAGCATCGAAAACCGTCAACCGCGGAACACTGCGACTGATGCTCAGCCGTGGCAGTGCAGTGCTCGACCTCGAACACATCAGCCTCTTCCCTGCCGACACATGGCGCGGTCATGAGAACGGAATGCGCAAGGATCTGGCTCAGGCACTCGCCGACCTCCATCCGGGAGTGTTCCGTTTCCCGGGCGGATGCATCGTCGAAGGCACCGACCTCGGCACACGCTACCAGTGGAAGAACTCGGTGGGTCCGGTGGAGAACCGTCCACTCAACGAGAACCGCTGGCACTACACCTTCGACTACCGTTTCTTCCCTGACTACTATCAGAGTTACGGACTGGGATTCTTCGAGTACTTCCAGCTGTGCGAAGAAATCGGAGCAACAGCACTGCCAGTGGTCAGTGTCGGTCTCGCATGCCAGTTCCAGAACGGTTCGGAAAAGGCACACCAGCCAGTCGATGAACTCCAACCATATATCGACGATGTGCTCGACCTCATAGAATTTGCCAACGGCGATCCAGCAAAGAACCATTGGGCTAAACTCCGTGCCGACATGGGACACCCTGCTCCATTCGGACTGAAATATGTAGCTATCGGCAACGAACAATGGGGACAGACCTACATCGACCACCTGAAACCATTTGTTGACCAGGTACGCAAGCAGTATCCAGACATCAAGATTGTCGGCACATCGGGTCCTGACTCCGAGGGCGACAAGTTTGAATTCCTGTGGCCGGAAATGCGCAAAATAGGTGCCGACCTCGTCGATGAACACTTCTACCGTCCAGAGGCTTGGTTCCTCAAAAGCGGCACACGCTACGACAACTACGACCGCAAGGGTCCGAAGGTGTTTGCAGGCGAATATGCATGTCACGGCCGTGGCAAGAAGTGGAACCACTTCGAGGCATCACTCCTCGAAGCCGCATTCCTTACAGGTGTAGAACGCAATGCCGACATTGTGGAAATGGCAACTTACGCACCACTGTTTGCCCATGTTGACGGCTGGCAATGGCGTCCCGACATGATCTGGTACGACAACCTGCGCTCATTCCGCACCTGTTCATGGTATGTGCAGTCAATGTACTCAAACAACAAGGGCACAAACACCCTGCCTTGCTCCATCAAGAAGCAGGACAAGGAACTGAAAAACGGCGACGAAGGCATCTTCGCAAGTTCGGTCATCGACAAGCCATCGAAGACCGTCATCATCAAGATTGCCAACACCACCGACCAGGCACAGTCCATTCAGATGAACATCAAGAAAGGTTTCTTCAAGGGTGCGGTCAATGCCGAAGTCACCACATTCACGTCCGACAACATGGACGGCGAGAACACCCTCGACAACCCTACTATGTACGCTCCAAAGACCACACAGGCACAGTTCGACTCACCATCGTTCTGCATCAGCGTACCTTCCAAGACATTCGTGATGTACAAGGTTAAGCAATAGAGACAAATCATATTAATTGACTATTTACTTATGAAATACAGGACAACACTGTTGGCGGCAGTCCTCGCCACACTTTCACTCTCAGCATCGGCACAGCAGACGACCGTGAACATACTCTCGGTCAACGACATGCATGCCACCATCGAACAGATGCCACGACTGGCATTCGTAGCCGACAGTCTGCGTGCCATCGACCCCGACCTCATTGTGCTGTCGGCTGGCGACAACCGCACCGGCAACCCATACAACGACCGTTTTGAAATCTCGGCATACCCAATGGTGGCACTGATGAACGCAGTGGGCTTTGATGCATCGGCAGTGGGCAATCACGAATGGGACAGCAACACCACAGGTCTGCGCACCATCGCCAACCTGGCGTCGTTCCCGTTCATCTGCTGCAACGCCATTGCCCCCGACACCATGAACATCGGTTTCAAGCCATTCACCATTCTCCATGCCAACGGGCTGAACATCGGAGTAATCGGCACATTGCAGACCAATGTCAACGGCATCCCCGACAGTCATCCGAAGAATCTGCGCGGCATGACATTCAAGCCTGCCAGCACGGTCATCCCACAGTACCTCAGTCTCCGCGACAAGTGCGATGTGCTGCTTCTGCTGTCGCACGAAGGCTATGAAGAGGACATCAAGACAGCCGGACTCTTCCCACAGTTCGATGCCATCATCGGCGGACACTCGCACACCCTCGTGGCAGAAAACGAGTTTCACAACAATGTGCTCATCACCCAGGCAAAAAACAAACTCAAATATGCCTTCCTCACCACCATCACACTCGATGGCGGCAAGGTGGTGAACCGCTCATCCAAGCAGATTCCGCTCACCAACGGCGGCGGCATCAACAAGGATGTGGAAAGACTGATGAAGCTGATGATGCAGAACCCTGAACTCGAAAAGAAAGTGGTCGATGTGGCATCCGACTTCCAAAACGCAGAGGAACTGGGCAGCATGGTGTGCGACGCACTGGCATCAGCCACCAACTGCGACATTGCCCTCCAAAACGGAGGTGGAGTCCGTTTCAGCACATTCCCTGCCGGACCAATGACACTGAGCGATGTGCTGCGCCTCGACCCATTCGGCAACGAAGCCATCATCTACGAAATCACAGGCAAGGAAGTGGCAGACCTGATTCTCAACTGCTTCGACATCGATGAGAAGCAGATACCATATGTCAGTGGCATCAAGTACGAGATGACCATCGACAAGAACCTCAAACCGACAGGCATCAAGATTCGCAACCTCGACGGCAGCAAGTTCGACATGAAGCGCACCTACCGTTTCGTCACCAACTCCTATGTCAGCGCCATACTTCCAGCGCCAAAGTCCGACTCAGGCAGCAACACATTCCGCGCATGTTCCGACTATGTTCTCGACTACTTCCAGAGTCACCCTTCAATTGACTACCAAGGCACCCACCGTGCTGAAATCATCAAGAAATAAGGAGCAAATCCAGCCGCACACCCATTCTTTTGGAGTCAATGTGCAAGAAATTCAACATATTTTAGTAACTTTGCACCGAATATGGAAAGTGAAGAGTGCCCTAAACTCTCGCAATAACACAGAGTAACGGGATTATCACATTTTACAGAAGTGATTTATAATCCCGTTCACAGAGAATGCCATGGGCATTACAAAGTTCACAGAGCCATGCGGACACCCACACTCAGAGCCCTCTCCATGTGCCATAGGCACACTCTGTGAAAAGGTTTGAAAAAGAGATAAAAGTAAACCTTCTCTGTGTGGAAAAGTGGAAAGTGAAAAGTGAAGAGTGCCCTAAACAACTAAATAACTAAAAATAACTAAACAACTAAATATGGCAACAGAATTAAGTGAACAAGAACAAGTGCGCAGACAAAACCTGCAAGCAATACGCGACCTGGGCATCAACCCATACCCAGCAGCAGAATATCCAACCGATGCATTCTCCACTGAGATAGTCGAAGAATTTGAAAAAACAGAAGGACAGGAAGGCGTTGAACCCCGTCAGGTGTGCATCGCCGGACGAATGATGAGCCGCCGCATCATGGGCAAGGCTTCATTCATCGAACTCAAAGACTCAAAAGGCCGCATTCAGGTGTATATCACACGCGACGACATCTGCCCTGACGAGAACAAGGACATGTACAATGTCGTGTTCAAGAAACTGCTCGACCTCGGCGACTTCATCGGCATCCGCGGTTTCGTGTTCCGCACACAGACCGGACAGGTCAGCGTTCACGCCAAGCAGCTCACCATACTTGCCAAGAGCCTGCGCCCACTGCCAGTGGTCAAGGAGAAGGACGGACAGGTCTATGACGCATTCTCCGACCCAGAACTCCGTTACCGCCAGCGCTATGTTGACCTCATCGTCAACAACGGCGTGAAGGACACATTCCTCAAACGTGCCACCATCCTGCGCACCATGCGCCAGGTGTTCGACGAGGCAGGCTTCACCGAGGTGGAGACTCCAATCCTTCAACAGATTGCAGGTGGTGCCAGTGCCCGTCCATTCATCACCCACCACAATTCGCTCAATGTTGACCTCTACCTCCGCATTGCCACCGAACTCTACCTGAAACGCCTCATCGTGGGTGGTTTCGAGGGCGTTTACGAAATCGGTCGCAACTTCCGCAACGAAGGCATGGACAAGTCGCACAATCCCGAGTTCACCTGCATGGAACTCTATGTAAGCTACAAGGACTACAACTGGATGATGACATTCACCGAGCAGTTGCTCGAAAAGATATGCATCGCCGTCAACGGCACAACCGAAGTGAAGATTGGCGACAACATCGTCAGCTTCAAGGCTCCATACCGCCGTCTGCCAATCCTCGACGCCATCAAGGAAAAGACGGGGCACGACCTCAGCACCATGTCGGAGGACGAGATGCGCAAGATAGCCAAAGACCTCGGAGTGGAGGGCACCGACAAGATGGGACGCGGCAAACTCATCGACGAAATCTTCGGCGAGACCTGCGAGGGCACATTCATCCAGCCTACATTCATCACCGACTACCCTGTCGAGATGTCGCCACTGACCAAGATGCACCGCTCGAAGCCAGGACTCACCGAACGCTTCGAACTCATGGTCAACGGCAAGGAACTCGCCAACGCATACTCTGAGCTCAACGACCCAATCGACCAGGAGCAGCGATTCATCGACCAGATGAAACTGGCAGACAAGGGCGACGACGAGGCAATGATCATCGACCACGACTTCCTCCGCGCACTCCAATATGGCATGCCACCTACATCGGGCATCGGCATCGGCATCGACCGCCTTGCTATCCTCATGACGGGTCAGCCAACCATTCAGGAAGTACTGCTCTTCCCTACCATGAAACCAAAGACAGCCACTGCCGCAGCCGACAGCAAGGGCGACGACGAATAGTGGAACAAACACCAAGTCAATATGCAATTCACCAGTCCAGGACAAGTAGCCGTCATCGGCGGAGGCAGTTGGGCAACTGCCATAGCCAAGATTGTGCTCCGACACGAGGAAAAGATCAACTGGTACTTCCGTCGCGACGACCGCATCGAGGAATTCAAGCGACTCGGACACAACCCAGCCTATCTCACTGCACAGCAGTTCGATGTCACGCGCATCAACTTCTCGTCCGACATCAACAAGATAGTCAACGAATCCGACACCCTCATCTTTGTCACACCGTCGCCCTATCTCAAAGGGCACCTCAGCAAACTGAAAGCAAGCATTCGTGAAAAGATGGTGTGCATCGCCATCAAGGGCATCGTGCCCGACGACAACATCACCATCTCAAAATATTTCCAGCAGACATTCAACATCCCCGCCGACCACATCGCCGCCATCGGTGGCCCGAGTCATGCCGAGGAGGTTGCCATGGATCGTCTCTGCTACCTCACCGTGGGCTGTCCAAGTTCCGACAACGCCCGCATGGTGGCTGACCTCCTGACCAACAAGTATGTCAAGACATCAGTATCGACCGACATCGAAGGCATCGAGTACAGTTCGGTGCTGAAAAACATCTATGCCATTGCAGCAGGCTTCTGCCACGGACTGAAATGCGGCGACAACTTCCAGGCAGTGCTCGTTGCCAACGCCACACAGGAAATGGACCGTTTCCTCGAAGCCGTGGAGCAAAACAGCGAGCGCAAAATCATCAAGACTGCCTATCTGGGCGACCTGTTAGTCACCATGTACTCCAACTTCTCGCGCAACCGCACATTCGGCACCATGATCGGCAACGGCGCAAGCGTGAAGGTGGCACAGGTCGAAATGGAGATGATTGCCGAAGGCTACTACGGAACGGCATGCATGAAAGCCATCAACCGCCACTACCATGTCAACATGCCAATCCTCGATGCAGTCTATAATGTGCTCTATGAGGGCATCAAACCCGAAGTCGAAATCAAACTGCTGAGCGACTCGTTCCGATGATTCGGGCAGAACAGGCCCTCCCCATCCCTCCCTTTCATGGCGGGGGCAGAATGATGCTGGATGTATGATTGACAATCCTCGTCCTGAAAGGAAGAGGCAGGGAGAAGGTCTTTTTCACTTTTCACTTTTCACTCTTCACTTCCCCACTCTTCACTTTCATGATAAACTGAAACTTCCAGATACAGGCAGCCACACCATGTATCTGGAAGTTCTTTTTAACCCAAATCGTTCATTAGCGTTATGATGACCGAATGACTGAATGTCATGAGGTTTGCGACAACTCGGCGTTTATGCCGACAAAGGAGTTTTTTGA
>JAGHSZ010000026.1 GCA_018065565.1 Candidatus Colivivens caballi | reverse complement strand
AAGGAACTCCTTTGTCGGCATAAACGCCGAGTCGTCGCAAACCTCATGACATTCAGTCATTCGGTCGTCGCAAACCTCATGACATTCAGTCATTCGGTCGTGCAAGTTGAGCTTGCGAAACTTGTTATTTTATGCGCAGCCGTTCCGCCTTACTTCACCACAATAATCTTGTAAGTGTATTGTGGTGCTGCGGTGCGTGTGAAGTATGTGGTGCCTGGTTCTTCGTCGCCGTATGCTGCAAATGCAGTGGCGAGTCCGGTTTCGGCATCGATGTTCTTGTAGTATGTCTTGCCCTTGGTGAGGGTGTTGCAGTCAGCGAGAGTGACTTCGGTGTAGGTTGTACCGTCGTATTCGTAGTACTTGGTTGTGCCGCCTACCACCTCGTAGCCCTTTGCCTTGTAGAAGTTGTAGGTTGAGCCGTCGAATGTGTAGTATATCTTGTCGGCAGTCAGTGTGTTGGTGACTGGTGTGCCATACTGTGCGATGGCATCCTTGTACTGGAACACATACTTGGTGGCAGCCACTGGTTCTGCAATCTTTGCGATGGCGTCGGTTGCCTCGATTGCCACTCCGTGCGGAGCTTCATTAGCAGGGATGATGCCCGGAATGGTGAGTTTGTCGGACTTGGTGAGGGTGAGTTTCTTGCCCTTGGCATCAGTGACTGTGATGTTGTCGCCGCTGACTGTTCCGTTGATATAACAGTTGGCAATCGAACGCTCGTCGAGGTTCTGGAGAGCACCTTCGTCGATGGTAGTGGTGAAGAGAGCCACGCTACCTACGGTCTCGAATGTCTGGTTGAGCGGCATTTCGTCGCCTACCATCACATAAATGTTCTTTCCACCCACATATTCATTGTTGACAGTTACCACCTTACCCTGCTGATAAGTGGTGATGGTAGGGTCGCCCACTGCGTGGATTGTCTCCTGCACACCGCCGTCGATGTCGTCCATCACGACTGCATCGAATGTGATTGGGTAGAGTCCCTTTGGAGAGTCAGGGTCGTCAGGGTCGGTATATCCGTCAACATTTTCTGAAATCTTGAAGATGTAGGTGTAGGCATAGTTTGGCTGCCAGTCGGTGACCTTTGCAGGCACCACAGCCGATGCGCCATAGACACCGATGACTTCCTCAGAGCCGTCGATAGGCACGAGGGTGAAATCGACCTTGAGATTGAGCACATGGCCTTCGCCTGTAGGGAGCACCTTGACGAATGCTGCGTCAGTGCCGAGCAAGTCGCCTGCATAGGTTGCCTCCGACGATGCGCGTCCGAGGAAAAGGCTGTCGGCAGTGGTGGCAGGTACAGGTGCGGTTGCCGACTTGCGTTCACCGAGTTCGAGGGTTGTGTATTTGAGGTCGGAGAATGTGATGACCGACTCGTTGTCAGTGCCGCCGGTAAACATCACATGTGCCTTGTTGTTGTCCTTGTCAGTGTCCTTTCCGATGGTTGGGAAATAGACCGACATCTTGCCGTCGCCACCCGGAATGACCTTGCTGTCGGCAAAGAGTGCAGGAGTGGTGGTCGGAGTGGTAGATGTTGCGTCCTGATAGAACTTCACATCCCTGATGGAATAGCCAGGGATGACTTCGTAGAGTGCGAGGCGTACCTTTGCGCCCATGTTGCGGAATGTAGGTGTGACGGTGCTCTGGTAGCTTGCCTTCTTCACGGTCGTGAGGTTGGCGATGTAGGTTTCGGCAAGTGCCTCGGCAGAACCGGTCACAGTATATACAGCATCAGCGCCAGTGGTCTTGACTGCCTTGCCGATGTTGCGGTAGTTGATTTCAGAGAGGGTCGTGCCTGTTGCCCCACCCATTCCGTATGAGAAAGCGACGAAGTCGTACTGTGCAGTGGAATAGTCCCAGAACTTGATAGACTGGCTGAGCGATGTGGAGAGTTCGTGTACATCCTGACCTACATATTCCCAGCCTTCGGTGTTGGAGTCGGTTGAACCCGCAGAACCGTCGGTATAGTTCACATTGTAGTGGTCGAACACCTCCGATGGTGAGTCAATGAGTCCGTCACTCACCCCCTTGCTCTTCACGCCTTCAACCACGAAATTGTTGTTGAGCAGTGTTGCAGCTTCTTCACCAGTACGGTCGGCACGCGACAGCACCTTTGTGCCGCTGGCAAGTGTGATTGGCGCATCGTCAACAGGCTTTATGTTGTTTTCAACTTCCGCAATCGGGTCGTTGGCGCAGCCTGTCAGTGCTACGACAGATGCTGCAAGGATAAGTGATTTCTTCATATTAATAATAGGTTATTAGTTGCTGTGATGGGACTAATGGGGCTGATGAGACTTATGGGTCCTATGAGGCTATAACCTTATTTGCCCTCTTTTTAGTAGTCGGGAGGGAGATCAGTCCCTCCCGACCAATGTCGGTGCCTCCGAATCGTTATTCATTGGCTATTGGTAAACCCATGGAGTGACATTAGACTCCATGGGAGTGAGAGAGTGTGAGATTACTGAACGCGGATGACCTTGTAAGCGTACTTAGCAGGAGTTGTTACTGTCTTATATGTAGTTTGAAGAGTTTGAGAGCCATCATTTTCTACTAATGTAGCAACACCTGTAGTGGAATCAATGGTGTAGTACTTAACATCACTGTTCAAAGTTGTACATTCATCAGTTGTATAATATACAGGAATGAATTCGCTTATATCATACAATGTATAATCTTCAGACTTTTCGTCACCATTAGCTTTCAATTCAATGTAGTTGCTTGACTCCTTATAGAAATAAGTAGTACCAGCTGCAAGATAATCAAATTTGGCAGCAATCAAAGACTCAATTGTATAGAATTCATCTGCAGCACCAGCAACACCTGTACCAGTAGCTACCATAGTATAATTCTTACCACTCTTAACATAGTATCCATCAGTAAGAGTAGAGAGATCTGTTCCAGCAGTAACCTTTGTGAGCGAACCCTCCTTGAATGTTCCGGCTGCAGATGTTTCAGTACCATTTGCCTTGTATTCTTCGAAGTTGTCACCTGTAAACTTATAGTAAGTTGCACCAGTCTTCAGAGTTGCAGGAGCTGATGTGAGAGTTGTAGACCAAGTTGGAAGAGTCTTCACATATAACTTATTATCAGCAGCAACAATTTCATTACCTACTGCAGTACCTGTTGCTGGAGCATAAGTAGTCTTATTACCAACTGTATTCTTTGCAATAGTGTAATAAATGGCACCTTTCTTAAGAGTATTAGCAGTTGGTGTACCAAAATCTGTTTCTTTTGTCATGTACTGGAATACATAAGTACCTGCAGCAGTTGGTTTGAATGAACCAATCATACCAGCCTTTTCTATTGCAACGCCATGAGGAGCATCAGTTGAAGGAATCTCGTCAACTACAGAAAGAAGATTGCTTGGAGTAAGTGTAAGAGTACCTGTCTTGATGTCTGTATTTACATAGCTTGCAGCATCAAAAGTAGGGTCGAAGTTGTTGTCAATACAATTTGCAACTGATTCTTCTGTGATGCCTTGGATAGCAGAACTTGAAGTTTCAGCAGTGAAGAGTTGAACTGCACCAACCTTACCTAAATTAGTAGTGCTCAATGTCTTCAAAGACTCGTCATTAACAACTACATAAACTTCATCACCAGTCTTGTACTCATCGTTTTCAGTAACGACCTTACCATGCTGATAAGTAGTGATTGAAGGCTTACCAACTTCAGTAATTGTTTCCTGAATACCATTTTCATCATTCATTACCATTGCATCGAATGTGATAGGGAAGAGACCTGCATACTTGTCATCGCCAAAATCATCAGGGTTAGTCAAACCATTTGTCTGGTCTGAAATCTTGAAGAGGTAAGTGTAAGCATAGTTTGGCTGCCATTCTGTGTAGATTGCAGGAACTTCTGCAGTTGCACCATGAACTGTGATTTCTTCCTTACTACCATCGATTGCGACGAGAGTGTAGTCAACCTGAAGTGTTACAACATCTTGAGTATTCTTTGGAAGAACTGAAATATAATTGCCAGTTTCTGTGCCTTTTGCATAAGTAGCAGTTGCAGATGTACGACCAAGATACTTGGCATCAGCTTCATATTGTTCAGCAGAAGCCTCATAGTTGAGTTTGTCAAAATCCATAGTTGTTACAGCTGCACTTGCATCATCAGCAGTAAACTCGATGAAGGCCTTGTTCTTTGCTTCAGTTGGTGTAGCGTCACCAATTGTAGGGAATGAAACTTTCATAACACCCTTAGCGTCTGACTTAGGGAAAATTGCAGAAGAAGAGAACAAAGTAGCTTTTTCTACTTTTGTTGCATCGGTCATGTCTGCAGCTGCTGTTTTAGCAGTGTAGAACTTTACATTCTTCACTGAATAACCTGGAATTGTTTCATAGATACCAAGACGGACCTTTGAAGCCATTTTACGGAATACAGGAGTAACTACAGTTGAAGCATAATTGTTTGATTCAACAGTCAACAGATCTGCTACATAGCAATTCTGGAGTTCTGCAACTGTACCCTTAACTGTATAAGCAGCATTGGTTGTACCAAGTTTTGACGCGTCAACCTGTGAGAAGAGATCTTCGTAAGCAGCAGTGTTTGTACCCTTAGAGAATGCAACGAAGTCATACTGCTTCTTTGCAAAATCCCAATACTTGATTGTCTGAGCCTGAGCTTCCTTCTGCAAACCGCTCATTTCCTGACCTACATATTCCCAGTTCTTTGAGTTTGATTCAGTTGAACCAGCAGTACCTGTTTTATAGTTTACACTATAGTGGTCAAATACTGCTATTTGTTCAGAAAAAGTAGTAGCAGTTGCAGCATCCTTTGACTTGAAACCATAGACAACGAAGTTGTTGTTGAGAGCTGTAGCAGCTGCCTCACCACCGATGTTGTCAGCACGTGTGATTTTCTTTGCGCCGGTACCGAAGTTGATAGCAGCTTCACCACTCTTCAGGCTTTCGTTAGCTCCGAAGTAGTCTTCGTTAGTACAGCCGACCATTGCTACAACGGCAGCGGCTGCGAGGAAATAAGATTTTCTCATAATTAAAAGATTTTGAATTGTTAATAAATTTGTTTATTATCTTGTTTATTTTTATTCGTCCTTGAGTTCCTTTTCGTACTCAGTTGCGTCCTGGAATTCTACGACCACTGCATCGAATACGATTGGATAGAGTCCATCGACATCCTTGTCAGGGTTGTTAGGGTCGTATGGGTCAGGGTTTGTTGGATCGGTTGGGTCGAACGGTCCAGGAGTTGGGTCTGGGTCAGGGTTCGATGGGTCGATTGGATCCGGATAGAATGGGTTTGGACCTGGAGGGTTTGGACCTGGGTCTGGGTTGTCTGGATTGTCAGGGTCTGGATAGTAAGGGTCGTCGCCGTCGTTAGGGTCTGGGTTGTAAGGGTCACGACCTGTTGTACCGTTGGTGTCCTTAGTCAACTTGAAGTAATAAGTGTAGGCATAGTTAGGATGCCATGTGACAGCGGATGCAGGGATTGTGACATGTGCGCCCTTGACGCGGAGAGTGTCCTTGTGGTCGTCGCTGACGAGTGTGTAGTTGATGGCGAGGTACATGTCGCCGGCATTGTCTTCGTTTGGCATGACGAGTTCATAGTCGCCGTTGCCTGCGAATGTAGCCTCGGTGCGTGATGTACCGATTTCGCCGCGTGTGAATGTACCGAAGTCGTGACGCTTCACTGGTGTTACGCCAGGGAGAGCGACTGTGGCCTTGCCTGCGCTGTCAGGGTAAGTGACGGTGAAGGTGCCGCCTTCAGCACTGTTGAACGAACCGTCGAGGATGGCGTTGTCGCTGTAGCGAGTACCGTAAGGCATGTAGCCTTCGACGCGGTTGTAGCGGAAGACGATATCGGAAACAGAATAGCCTGGGATTTCCTCATAGAACGCGATGCGCACCTTTGAAGCGAGGCTTGCGAACTTGAGTGTAACGACTTTCTGATAGTTTTCCTTCTCGACCATGTTCTTCTCTGCGATGTAGAACTTCGAGATGTCGTCGGGTGAGGTTACTGCAACCTTGAAGCCGTTGATGTTGACATCAGTAGGAGTGATGTCGTTTGTAGTTGATGACCATGCGATGAACTTGTAGTTGTCGGCTGCATAGTCCCAGTAGCGTACTGTCTGTTCAGGCTTTTCGGTGAGTACATACTCCCATCCCTTTGTGTTGGTGTCGGTAGTGGTTGATGTGCCTTGCCACTTCACGAGGAATGATGGGAACACAGGTGTGACTGCGGAGCTCTTTTCTCCATAGACATAGAACTGCTTGTTGAGTTTCAGCGCTGCTTCTTCTCCGTCTAAGTCGGCACGAGTGGAGTTTTGGCGTAAAGTAGAGAACTGGATCAGTTCGCTGTTGGCGAACTTTCCCTCAGGATTCACAACTTCCGATAATTCCTCACTCGCGCAACCCGCAAACAAGAGTGCGAGCGCAGCAAGGATTAAGTTGTAATTCTTTTTCATGTTGGTTTTGTTTGTTTTAGTAATTTTTGATATTCTTGATTTCTATGTTGATGGGCCGAATGAGTCGGATGGGACTCATGGGGCTTATTGGATTGTTACATTGAGAATTCGTGTGTGCCTCCGTCCTCGAAGTCCTTGACCACGGCATCGAATGCTGAACCTCCGCTTCGTCGCGGTACCGGGATGGTGTCCATGTCGAGTTCGATGGTGAGTACTCCGCCCTTGTAGCGGCGGCGGACCTGGTCGGTGACATCGAATACGAAGGTGCTGTCCATACCGTTGTTGAACTGCATGTCGATGTCGATGTAGTGGCGCTGCTGGTCGATTTCGTTGATCTTGGTTGCAGGTTCGGAGCGTGACTCGAATCGGTTAGGGTTGAAGTTACACATTCCGAATGTGAGGAGTCGTCCGCCGGCGATGTCAACTTTCTCGGTTCCGCCATAGTAGTCGAGGTCGCGCTTGAATCGGACATTGTAGTTGACGGTGATGGCATCTGAGCCCGACACACCGTTGTTGAGTACTACCGAACGCGCCATTCCTGAGAGGTTGGCTGATCCATCGACACCTGTTATCTTTCCTCGGTTGTGGTGCAGGATGACCTGTGTAAGATAGATGTAGGTGCAAGGGAGAAGCTGAACATCGAGTTTCTTGTACCACACCTGCTTGCCGTCTTCGATTGTCCGGAGTTCGAATCCTGTGAGCAGGGAGTCGATTTCTTCGTCTTCGGCATATCCTGCGAACAGGATTTCAGGCTGATAGAACGAGCGTGAGTATTTTGGTGACGAGTAGCGTGTGTAGTGCATCGTCTGGTTGGTTGATGCTGTGACATACTCGTAGGTTGATTCTTCGTCGAATATGAGGCTCTGTACACCGTCGAGTGTTTCAATTTCGTTCCATGCGAGGATGTCCCAGAAACCGAAGTCGTATTCTGCTCTCAGCATGTTGCCCTTGATCTGGTGGGCGTAAGGCTGTGTGTGCGGTGCGTCAGGGTTGTTGCCTGTGTAGTATCGGCGTACATTGAAGACTGTCGGTTCGGCATAGTCCAGAGGTCCGAATGCCATGACATCTGTCTCGTCCCATCCATAGAGCCACTCGGCACGCCAGTCGTAGTGTTCAGGTGAGTAGTCGTTTGCATAGTCCCAATAGACATCGAGTTCGAGGTCGATGATAGGGAGGTTGATGTCGATGTGCGGTCCGCGGTGCAGGTGGAGTGCCGGATGGCGTTCACACGAGGTGAGTGCGGTCAGTGCAACAAGAGCGACGAGTGCGAGGCTGCCGATGAGTGTGCGAAGTTTCTTCATCTGACACCTCCTTTCTCCTTATATATATATATAGGGTCAGGTCCTGAGTAGTATTCCCATGCCTTGAGGCTGGCTCCGTTCTTGTGGTTGCGTCGGTAGAGCAGGTCGTAGGAGAGTGTCACACCGATGCGTGTTGGTCCGAACCATGACCACTGGTGCTGGCGGCGCTTGAAGAGGTCGGCATCGCCTGTCCACTTATAATAATAGAGGTGGTCCTGTTCGGTTGGGTCAACCGGGCATTCATACTGGAATGGGTCGTGCTTGCACCAGAAGAATCCGACTTGTGCTGCAAATTCGAGCCGCCAGTGTTCGCGCTTTCCGAGTGGGAGCACATATCCGAGTCCGAGTCCTCCTCCGAGTCCTTCGCCTTCCCAACCGCGGTCGGCATCGAAGCAGATGCTGAAGAGTCCGCCGTTGACATATCCGTTGACATACCATCCCTTGTAGGCTGCACCGTTGCCGATGCCCACATCGTCGATGTCGCCGCTACGGAAATAGTAGCGTGTCTCAAGCTGGTAGTTGCGCAGCTGGAAGTACTTCTGCTGGCGGTAGTGCTGCCACCAAGGTCCGTCGAAACTTGCGCCGAAGGTGAAGTGTCCGTGAAGCGGATAGTATTCGACAGCAATGTTAGGAATTGGGCACCAGCGGTCGTAGCCAGGGACATATGCGAGATCGAAGAGAAGGTTTGTCTTGATGGAGAGAAGTTCGCGGCGAGGTTCGCGCATTGCCAGTCCGTCGGCACCTGTGGAAGGTCCAAATGTGCTCCACTGAAGCACTGGGCTGAGGTTGACTGACTGATATTCGCGCTGCTGTCCTAACTCTGTGTTGATGACGATGGTGTCAACAGGCAGTGAAGGGAGCTGGAATTCATCGATGTTGTAGAAGAGCATGAGTCGTACGGCACGGAGTTCAGGGAAGTACTCACGCAGGAGTCGCTGCCAGAGTTTGCCGCCGTCGTGCTTCTGGAGTGCGAACTTGATGTCGGCAACCGAGTCGCCGTACTTTTTCATTATAGAGTCGAGCACTTCATAGCCCGCATCGTGGTTGCGCCGGAGCATTGCACGCAAGAGCCAGTAGTCTTCAGGGATGATGTCGCTGACAACCTTGTCGGGAGTGATGCCATACTTGCGGAGGAACTTGTTGATTGCCTCGCTACGGGCCTTACTGAGTCGGACATTGTTGTCATAAGGTCCTTCAGGTGAAGCTGCTGCACGGGCATAGACACGCATAAGGTCCTGATTTGCAAGTTCACGGCGGAGTGTGTCAGTTATCCATTTGAGGTCCTTCTGCTGCACATACGACTTATTGACGATAAAAATGACCGGATGCGACTCCTCAAGGATGAGTGAGTCGTCGGGCATTTCGGCAGATGTGAATACACCACCGAATGACGAGAGTGTCGTCATAAATGCGAGGGTCAATATTTTCAGTCGTTGCGTCATGCGCGCTTTTCGTTTCTGTTGAATTTAAGTTGTTAGCAAAGCGCAGTTGTCGTCAAGCATGCACAAAGGTAAAGCCTAAAATAACTCACCAATAATGCAGTTTTGTCGGTCTGCTTGTAATTTTTCAACGAGCAAAGATAATTGTTCTTGCAATAACGACAAAAGGTTTTTTACGATTTAGGCGCAAATAACGGCGTTTTTTGTGCAAAAATGGGGATAGAAGGAGGTGGGGGGGTATTTTGCAATGTAGAGATGGCAATCAGCGGTTGCGCAAGCGTGTATATGCGCGTTAAAAAACGCGCACACAGGTGCAAACAATAACCGCATGCGCGAGTGCGTATGTTTAAGGTGGAACATGGTGAATGGATGGATGAAAAGATGAGGGCGAGGGAATGAGAAAAAGAAGGGAATGGTGGAACGAGGAATGGAGAATGGCAAGACGGGGAATGGGGAATGGATGGATGAAAAGATGAGGACAGGGGAATGAGGAAAAGAAGGGAATGGTGGGACGAGCGCTGATGTTTTGCTGAACGAACGGTGATGTTTTGTCGAACGAGCGGTGATGTTTTGTCGAACGAACGCTGATGTTTTGTCGAACGAGCGATGATAAACTACAAAAAGGTGTACACCAAAATTCGAAAAGGTGTACAGCTAAATTTGAAAAGGTGTACACCTTTTTTCAGGAAGGTGTACACCAAAATGAAAACATCTGTACACGATAGCAGAAACAGGTGTACAGGTTTAGGAATAATCGAGCATACGAAAAGGGAAACATGAGCGGAGGGGAAGGGAAACACCAGCAAAGGGAAGAGAAAACACTGGAAGAGGGGATGGAAAATTGCAAGTTGAGTTTGCACTAAGGTGCTAATATGGAGCAAAATGCATGACTGAATGAAATTTATGGAGGAAACGGGTGATTGTATGGGAATTTATTTGTATATTTGCAGCGAATTGTGCATGGAGGGAAAGAGGAAAGAAGGGTTGAGAAATCGAAGAAACCAGGGGGCGAGAGATTGAGGGACCGAGGAATCGATGATTCGAGGATTCGAAAAATCGAGGGGTCGAGAATTCGATGATTCGAGAATTCGAAGGGTCGAGAATTCGATGATTCGAGAATTCGAAGGGGAAAGCAGCCCACCCTATCTGCCACGCCACGCACAGCAGCCACACAGCAGCCACACAGCAGCCTGCGCAACAACCCACGCAGCAACCACAAAACAACCCACACAGCAGCCACACAGCAACCACACAGCAGCCTGCGCAACAACCCACGCAGCAACACACAACGCCCCACATAACAACCCCACACAGCAACCACACACAGCAACCACACAATAATAGCAGACATTATTTTATACAATTAACCATTAATAAAAACAAAAGAAGTATGAAAATTCAAGATTACAATTTTGCTGGTAAGAAAGCAATCGTACGCGTTGACTTCAATGTGCCAATTCAGGAAGGTAAGATCACAGACATGACCCGTATCAACGGTGCGCTCCCTACCCTCAAACTTATCCTTGAAGGTGGCGGTTCACTCATCATCATGAGCCACATGGGCAAGCCAAAGGGCAAGGTAAAGCCTGAATTGTCACTCGGTCAGATTGTTGACGCAGTAAGTCAGGCACTCGGCACACCTGTACAGTTCGCTCCAGACTGCGCAAAGGCACAGGAGGCAGCTGCTGCACTGAAACCAGGTGAAGTACTCCTTCTCGAAAACCTCCGCTACTATCCAGAAGAGGAAGGCAAGCCAGTTGGCATCGACAAGGAAGACCCTGCATACGACGAAGCAAAGAAGGCAATGAAGGCAAGCCAGAAGGAATTTGCAAAGACTCTTGCAAGCTATGCTGACTGCTATGTAATGGATGCGTTCGGTACTGCTCACCGCAAGCACGCTTCTACAGCTGTTATCGCTGACTACTTTGATGCAGACAACAAGATGCTCGGTCTGCTGATGGAGAAGGAAGTACAGGCAGTTGACAATGTACTCAGCAACATCAAGCGTCCATTCGTTGCAATCATGGGTGGTAGCAAGGTATCTACAAAGATCGGCATCATCGAAAACCTCCTCGGCAAGGTTGACAAGCTCATCCTCTGCGGTGGTATGACATACACATTCTCAAAGGCACACGGCGGCGAGATTGGTAACTCAATCGTAGAGCTCGACAAGCTCGATGTTGCACTCGGTGTTGAGAAGATGGCAAAGGAGAACGGCGTGGAACTCGTACTCGGTGAAGACTCAGTATGCTGCACAGGTTACGACTTCTCTACATTCTCAGTAAAGGAAGGCGCACAGGTAAAGACATTCCCTTCAAACGCAATCGAAGAAGGCTGGGACGGTCTCGATGCAGGTCCAATCAGCCGCGAGAAGTTTGCAAAGGCAATCGAAGGCGCAAAGACAATCCTCTGGAACGGTCCTGCTGGATGCTTCGAATGCGAAGAGTTCACTCCAGGTTCACGCGCAATCGGTGAAGCAGTTGCAAAGGCAACAGCAGAAGGTGCATTCTCACTCATCGGTGGTGGTGACTCAGTGGCTTGTGTCAACAAGTTCGGCTTGGCTGACAAGGTAAGCTACATCTCAACAGGTGGTGGTGCACTGCTCGAAGCAATCGAAGGCAAGGTTCTGCCAGGTGTTGCTGCAATCAAGGGATAAAGAAACAAGAGAAAACTAAGATTCGTAATGCATAACCATAATGCATAGATGAACAAAATCAACACTCTGACATTTACTGCCGTGCTTGGCTTGCTTTGTGCATGCCAAGGCGGCAGTTTTGCTGACGACAAATCGACGGCGGACTCGACTGCCGTCGATTCGGCGTTGCACATAGCCGTGGTGCTGACTCACGAAGCAGACAAGCTGTTAGAAGCCAAAGAGGCTGGACTGTTTGACGACATCGGCATCGAGGTGAAAATCGACACATTCATGTCGGCAATGGATGCAGACACGGCATTTCTGAAAGGACATGCCCACTTGCTGCTGACCGACTCGGTGAAAGTGGAGCACCTGAAAAAGGAAATGGAAAAGCCCGCGCAAGGCGCAGGCACACCGAACAGAGCAGAGAGCAGGAAGCCCGCGCAGGGCGCAGGCGCACCGGACAGAGAGACAGGAAAAATGCCAGCGCCAAGCGCAGGCACACCAAACAAAGCAGAGAGCAAGAAGCCAGCGCAGAGCGCAGGCAAACCGAACAAAGAGAAGAACAGCGCAGAGGGAAAAAGAGACTCCATCATCGTACTGCACACCGACACCCTCACCCTTTCGCTCATCACAGCGAAGAGTGCCCGAATAAAGAACATAAAGAGTCTGAAAGACAAAATCATAGCGGTGACACGCAATTCGGCTGTTGATGCCACCGCCGACCTGATAATGAAGAAGGCGCAGATGCCAGCCGAGGCACTAAACCGCCCACAAATCAACGATGTGAAACTCCGTGCAGAAATGCTCAACCTCGGACAATACGACGGTGCTATACTGCCTGAACCATATGCAACGATATGTGTTGACAGCGGCGGCAACCGTGTGTTTACCAACAAGAGGCTCTGGGCGCAACTCGTTGCCAAGAGCAGCGACATGAAGAAGTTCGGCAAGGAGATAGAGAAAATCGTGGGGAAGTTGAAAGTGAAAAGTGAAAAGGGAGAAGTGAGAAGTGAGAAGTGAAAAGTGGAAAGTGAAAAGTGAAAAGTGGAAAGTGAGAAGCGAGAAGTGGAAAGTGAGAAGTGGAAAGTGAAAAGTGAGAAGTGAAAAGTGAAAAGTGAGAAGTGAAAAGTGAGAAGTGGAAAGTGAGACTAATGCAACCTACATTAGGGGGTAATGGCAAATGGTCTAAACTCTCGTAATAACACAGAGCAACGGGATTATCTCATTTCACAGAAGTGCTTTATAATCCCGTTCACAGAGAATGCCAATGGCATTACTGAGTTCGACAGAGCCATGCGGACACACACTCAGTGTCCTCTCCATGTGCCACAGGCACACTCTGTGAAAAGGTTTGTAAAATAGAGGAATCTAAACCTTCTCTGTGTTGATTGATAAGAATGCTCTAAGTGATTAGCATAACAGCAAGCAACGAATATGGCAGCAAACATATACACCACACTGTTTGAAGGCAAGTTGGTCGATGCAATAACGATGCTTCGGCCAAAGATTGAGGGGTTGGGTGTCTGGCAACTGAACGAGGAACTCGAGCAGTTGGCAGAGACCTACAGGAGTATGCTGCAATATCTGCTCAGTGGTGCAGAAGACCCAGAAGGTCCTGCCATGAAGCAAAAGCTCATAAGGCAGGCGTATGCCATCAACGACAGGGCAAACCGAATCATCAGACTGAGAAAGAAGAAAGAAGAACAATACTGCCAGGCTGAGAGCAGAGAAAGCGGCAGTGTGGCTGACGACACATACGCATCGGCAGTGGTGCCAGGTGCGACAAAAGACAGAAGGGCAGAAAAGGAACAAATCGAGCGACACGACAACTGGCTCAAGGCGGCATTCGAGCAATGCTGGACCTCGGACCTTTGGAACGGAAACGACGAAACGCGCTACCGAACACTCTTCGCATCAGAGACCACCAGCGACAGCGACAAAGCAGTGCTGACCAGTGCCGTGACTCTGGCACTGTTAGAGATGTTTGACGAGAAAAAACTGATGTTCCTCTTCGACGCCTACGAAGACCAATCACCAGAAGTGAGCCAAAGGGCACTGACAGGCATCGTCCTGATGCTGATAAGATATGACGGACGACTGAAGTTCTACACCGACATCACATCACGCTTCTCGCTCAACTGCGAGAGCGACCAGTTCCGACAGGAGTGCTTCACCATCCTGATGCAACTGGAATACAGCAAACTGACCGACACCGTCACGGCGAAGATGGTACACGACATCATGCCAGCCATCGTCAGCAACATCAAGTCTGCACCCAACCGTGCCGACAACAACGACCTGCCCGAGACACTGATTGCCAACGGCGAAAACCCAGAATGGCTGTTCGAAGGCAAAGACGGAAAGAAGGCGCAGAAGAAGATTCAGCAGATGGGAGACATGCAGAAAGAAGGAGCAGATGTGTATATGAGTTCGTTCTGCCACCTGAAGTCATTCGCATTCTTCGGAAGTCTGCACAGATGGTTCCTGCCATTTTCATACTTCCAGCCATACGCCATCGACATCCACAACGAACTACGGCCAGAAGTGGCACGACTGATGAGCCTGATGCTCAACAACTCACCATTCTGCAACAGCGACAAATACTCGTTTGCGTTTATGGTTGGCGGCATCGGCGAAGCGGGGCAGGACACGCTGATGCAGCAGATCGAGGGACAGATGGGAGACGACTTCAAGAACGGACTGGACGCACTGACACAGACCGAGGACATAGCCCAGACAAAAAGCTGGAACAGAGAGAAGGAAGCAGGGAAAATCAGCCGTAACTACATTTTCGACCTTTACCGTGTGTTCAATGCATACCCATACCACCATCAGTTGTTCAACCCGTTCGACAAGAAATTCAGTCATTTCACCTCACTCCACATAGTGTCGTTCGGTCCACTGACAAAAGACTATGACAACATGCTGGCACTCGCCGAATTCTTTATGCGCAGGGGACAATATGCCGATGCAAAAGACATGTTTGTCAGCCTGAACCCACAAATGCGCGAAAGCGACGCCGACATTTGGCAGAAGATTGGATTCTGCCAGCAGAAACTGAACGAGCCAGAAGCACTTGACACATACAAGACTGCATTCTGTCTGCAACCCGAATCGAAATGGACCATACAGCACATAGCACAGACTGCATTCGACAAGGAAGACTACGACACCGCCATCGAATATTACGACATGATGTTAGCAGACGATGCCGACAACCTGAAACTGATAATGCGCAAGGCAGAAGCGATGTTTGCCAAGGAACAGTACAAAGAGGCGCTGCCATTGCTCTATAAGGTGAACTACATCGACGAGAACCTCCGAAAAGGCAAGGAGATGCTGGCATGGGGACTGTTTATGACGAAAAACTTCGACAAGGCTGAGACACTCTACCGCGACCTTGCAAAGGACGAGGAAGCAGTGACGCTCGACACCATCAACCTTGCCCACCTGCTATATGCCAAGGGAGAGGTGCAGAAGGCGATGAAACTCTATGCCAAAGCATACCAGCAATATATGAAGGAAGCCACAACAGAGAAATTCATAGAGGACTTCTGGCACTTCGGAATATTCCTCAAGAATGTGGGAGTGGATGAAGGCAGACTGGCAATAGTGGCTGACGCAGTGAGAGTGTAAAAGGGCGGTTCCTCCCCTACCCTCCCTTTCTGGGCGGGGGTAGTTAGATGGAAGAAGAACAAAAAGAAAATTCAACTGTATGGCGATAACAAGGAATCAGATAAAGCAAATCAAAAGTCTGGAACTGAAGAAATTCAGGAAAGAGACAGGGTTGTTTGTGGCTGAAGGCAAGAAAATAATAGAAGACCTGATGCCACATTTTGAACTGGTGGAACTGTACGAAGGAGACGACGCCAGGAAAGCAAGCCTGCTCGACACCCCAAGCGACACGGTGGCAGTGTTCCGACAGAAAAACAAAGGGACAGGAACACCGGCACTGGCAACAGACGAGCTGGCACTGGCACTGGACTGCGTGCAGAACCCAGGAAATGTCGGTACCATCATACGACTGGCAGACTGGTTCGGCATTGAGAACATATACATGAACGAGGGATGCGCCGATGTCTATAACCCAAAGGTTGTTCAAGCCACGATGGGAAGTATGGCAAGGGTGAAAGTACACTACTGTGACCTGTGCCAGATGATAGCGGACATGCCTGGCGATGTGCCTGTATATGGAACATTCCTCGAAGGCAAGAACATATACAGCGAAGAACTGACAAAGGGAGGTCTGATCGTCATGGGCAACGAAGGACACGGCATATCGTCTGAACTACAGAAACACATCAACAAGAAACTGCTCATACCCAATTACCCCGAAGGCCGCGAGACCGGAGACTCGCTGAATGTAGCCATCGCCACAGCTGTGATTTGCAGCGAGTTCAGACGCAGAATACTGAAATAGTGACCAACGATGAAGAGCAAATGCAGGTACATACTGACGAGATGCCTCTGTGCCATTCTGACAATAATGGCAACAGGCAGTTGCACGGTGGAGCGATTCATCGAGGATGGTCAATTGTACCTGAAAGACACGAAGGTGAAATGCTCCGACGCAAAAGCCACCAAGCAATATGCATTAGCCGACTACATCATACAGACACCTAACTCGAAATGGTTCAATTTCAAGGTGCCATTGAGCATCTATTGCCTCAGCGGAGTGGACACCACCAACTGGGCGACAAGATTTTTCCGCCAGATAGGCGAAGACCCCGTGGTGTATGACAGTCTGAAAGCGCAGCGGACAATAAGCGACATCACAAAGATGCTGTGGAACGAAGGCTACATGCACGCCAGTGTCACAGAAGAGAAGAACATAAAAGGCAAAAAGCTGTCGCTCACCTACAATGTAGATACAGGCGAACGGTTCTGGATACGCTCGATTGAGCGCAACATCATGGATGAAAACCTCAGGCAGATACTGTGCGGCAACGACACCGTCAGTTCACTGCTCAAAGTCGGTATGCCATTCAACATTAACCAGTTGAACGAGGAACGCAGCCGCATAGCAACCATGCTCCACAACCAGGGATATTACAAGTTCTACAAAGAGCACATCACATTTACGGCAGACACCGTCAAAGGCAGCAACCAGGTGGATGTCACGATGAATGTGGACCTGCACCGCGAAGGCAGCAAGAGTGCCCAGACACAGCACCCACTCTACACCATCAATGCCGTCAACTACTTCATCGACACCCAGGGCAAGACCGACACGACGGGACTCAAGTCGCAAGAGATTGAGGGAGCGACCATCTACTACCCCGACCACCTGCGATTCAGGTCATCGCTGCTGACATCCAACACACTGTTTCATGCCGGCGAACTGTATAATGAAGAAAAGCAGAAGCAGACATACCGCTACTTCTCGCGCCTAAACGCAATCAACGGTGCCAACATCCGTCTGATAGAAGGCGACTCCACTGATACACAGGCATCGGTGCGTCCACTGAAAGCCAACATTATACTGAACCACACCCCGTCGAAATCCATCTCGTTCGACCTCGAAGGCACCAACTCGGCTGGCGACCTCGGCGTGGCAGCATCCACATCGTTCAGTCACAAAAACATCTTCAAAGGCTCGGAGACATTCACAATCAAACTCCGTGGAGCATACGAAGCCATCACCGGCATCGAGGGATATGACGGACACAACTACCTGGAATTCGGTGGCGACATGAGTCTGAGTTTTCCGGGATTCCTCGGTCCGTGGATGAACAAGCGGTTCGGAGCCACCCATTTTGCAACATCAGAAATCGCAGTGCAGTACAACTTGCAGGACCGCCCAGAATTTAAGCGCCGTGTACTCACTGCCGCATGGAGATACAGATGGACATCAGGACAAAAGAAGACACACAGGTTCGACCTGCTTGAAGTCAACTATGTAAACATGCCTTGGATATCAACCACATTCAAGGAACAGTACCTCGACTCCATCGGAAAGACCAACGCCATCTTGAAATACAACTACGAAAACCTGCTCATCACAAAGATGGGCTACACCTACAACTACAATTCGTTAGGAACGGCAACCACATCGACTTACGGAACAAACGCATATACACTGAAACTGAATGTCGAGACTTCGGGCAACCTGCTTGGACTGCTGACGAGTATGCCAAGTGAGCCATCGGAAACAAGCGACGGACAGCGCACATTCTGCGGCATTGCCTACGCACAATATGTGAAAGGCGACATCGACATGGCAAAGAGTGTGAGAATCGACAGAAACAACTCCGTGGCATTCCACCTTGCAGTCGGCATTGCTTACACGTATGGAAACTCCAGCATCCTGCCGTTTGAAAAACGATATTTTGCCGGTGGTGCCAACAGCATCCGTGGATGGTCAGTCAGGACACTGGGGCCAGGTTCGTATAACGGTGCCGACAACGGCATCAACTTCATCAACCAGTCGGGCGACATCAAGCTCGACATGAGCATCGAATACCGCACATATCTGTTCTGGAAACTGAACGGTGCAATCTTCGTGGATGGTGGTAACATCTGGACCATCCGCGACTATGAGGACCAGCCAGGCGGCCAGTTCAGGTTCAACCGTTTCTACAAGGAAATTGCCGCCGCATATGGTCTGGGACTGCGTCTGAACCTTGGATTCTTCATCATCAGATTTGACGCCGGAATGAAAGCAGTCAATCCGGCTTATAAGGGTCGCAGCAAATACCCTATCACCCACACTAACTTTAAGCGCGACTTCAACTTGCACTTTGCTATCGGACTGCCGTTCTGACAATGATGTTGCTGAAAGCTCCCCCTGGTTCTGGACTAAGAAGAGAGCATCAGCTGGTCAATCCACGACTCCAATGTCAAGAGAAAGTGGAAAGTGAGGAATGCAAAGTGAATGAGGAAAAGAACGAAAATGCAACGCAAGACATATGCTTTGCATATTTTTCGCATTATTATTTGTTATGTCAATAAATTATAGTAACTTTGCAAATTGGATGGTGGCAGCAGACATACTGCTGCTAACAGATATAAAGCAGATTGTGCAACAAAGTAATTTATCAACATATTAAATTCAATCTTTCAAACTAAAAATTATGGCAGACAAAGAAAAACTCTTTGCGGAGTTCCAAGCGCCTACTCGTCAAGAATGGATTGACAAGATCACAGTCGATCTGAAAGGTGCTGACTTCAACAAGAAAATGGTATGGAAGACTAACGAAGGTTTCAGCATGCAGCCTTTCTATCAGAAGGCCGACATCGAAAATGAGGCTTGCGTAAACGCTCTTCCTGGTGAATTCCCTTATCTTCGTGGCAACAAGAAGGACAACAACATCTGGTATGTTCGCCAGAACATCGCTGTTGAATGCCCTAAGGCTGCAAACGAGAAGGCTCTCGACATTCTCAACAAGGGTGTTGACTCTCTCGGTTTCTGTGTTCCTGCAGAAAAGGTGAACAAGGAAGACATCGCAACATTGCTCAACGGCATTTGCCCAGAAGCAGTAGAACTCAACTTCGGCACATGTCAGAGCAAGTGTGTAGAACTGGCACAGATTCTCGTTGCTTACTTCAAGGAGAAGGGTGCAGACCTCTGCAAGTGTGTAGGTTCTATCAACTTCGACCCTATCCAGAAGATTCTCAAGGCTGGTAAGGACACAAGCGCACTGATTGCTACAGGCAAGGAACTCATCGAGGCACTCGCTGAACTTCCAAAGTACGCATGTCTGAATGTCAACAGCATCAACCTTGTGAACTCAGGTGCATTCTGCTACCAAGAACTCGGTTATGCTCTTGCATGGGGTAACGAATATCTCCAGCAGATGGTAGAAGCAGGCGTGAAGGCAGATGTTGCAGCAAAGCGCATCAAGTTCAACATGGGTATCGGTGGCAACTACTTCATGGAAATCGCCAAGTTCCGTGCAGGTCGTATGCTCTGGGCTCAGATCGTTGACCAGTACAAGCCACAGTGCCAGCATACAGACAAGTGTCCTAACCACTCAGAAGAAGGACTTTGCCGCTGTGCATGCAAGATGAAGGTCTGCGCCACTACTACTCAGTACAACCAGACTATGTTTGACAGTTATGTCAACCTCCTCCGTAGCCAGACAGAATCAATGTCAGCTGCATTGGCAAATGTTGACTCAATCGTTGTCACTCCATTTGACAAGTGCTACGAAACTCCAACTGAATTCTCAGAGCGCATCGCACGCAACCAGCAACTTCTGCTCAAGGAAGAAGCTCACTTCGACAAGATTGTCGATGTTGCCGGTGGTTCTTATTTCGTTGAGACACTCACAAAGGCACTCGCAGAACAGGCATGGAACCTCTTCCTCGAGACAGAAGAGAACGGTGGTTTCCTTGCTCAGGCTCTCGCAGGCAAGATTCAGGAAACTGTCAATGCAACAAACGCTACCCGTCACGCAAACGCTGCAAAGCGCAAGGAATTCATCCTTGGTACTAACCAGTTCCCTAACTTCACAGAAGTCAGCGAAGGCAAGCAGCCAGTTCAGTGCCAGTGTGCATGTCAGTGCAGCTGCGACGAAGAAGCAACAATCGCAAAGCTCGAATGCAGCCGTCTGGCAAGCGAATTCGAAGCACTCCGTCTGCAGACAGAAGGCGCAAAGAAGCAGCCAGTGGCATTCATGCTCACAATCGGAAACCTCGCAATGCGCCAGGCTCGTGCTCAGTTCTCTTGCAACTTCCTCGCTGCTGCTGGTTACAAGGTAATCGACAACCTCGGTTTCGCCACAGTAGAAGAAGGTGTTGAGGCAGCAATGAAGGCTAATGCTGACATCGTAGTTCTCTGTTCTTCAGACGACGAATATGCTGAATATGGCGTTCCTGCATTCCAAGCTCTCGCAGGTCGTGCCATCTACATCGTTGCAGGTGCTCCTGCATGTATGGAAGACCTCAAAGCTGCCGGCATTGAGAACTTCATCCATGTACGCAGCAACCAGCTTGAGACATTAAAAGAATTTAACGCTAAACTGGGAATCTAAAAGACCGATAGTTTCAACACAGAGAGCATTAACATTTGATTTTATCATAGATGCTCACACAGAGAAAGATTACATCTTCACAAGAGGCCACTGAGTAGTATGACAATTGAACGAATTTCATTCTTAAATGCAATTAGCAGTAAGATAATTGGTGCTGCAATTGAAGTTCACAAAGAATTGGGAATTGGACTTTTGGAATCCATATACGAAGAATGCCTTGTGATTGAGTTAAAATCGATGGGATTAAAAGTGTGCAGACAAGTTGACATCCCTATTTTATATAAAGAACAAACAATCGACAAACATCTTAGAATAGACTTGTTAGTTGAAGATGAAATAATAGTTGAATTAAAATCTGTTTCTGAAATGAAAGAAGTATTTGAATCACAATTAGTGACATACTTAAAACTAACAGGAAAGAATTTAGGACTACTTATTAATTTCAATGTTCCTTTACTAAAAGATGGGATTTATCGAAAAATAAACGGATAGCAGCTCCGTGAACTCTAAGCATTATTATAATGCCAACTCTGTGAAGGCTTTATCATTCACATTTTGACAAGGCTAAAGCCGCTCTGTGTTAAACAAGTCAATTAGAAATCGTAAACAAAATTAGACGATTATGGCACGAAAAGATTTTAAGAACATAAACATTTATGCCGGCATTGAAGCAAAATGCGGCAAGCAGTGGCAAGCAGACAATAACATCACTGCCAACTGGAGAACTCCTGAACAAATAGACATTCAGCCAGTTTACACAAAAGAAGACTTGGAAGGTATGGAACACCTCGACTTCGCAGCAGGTATTCCTCCATTCCTCCGCGGTCCTTACTCAATGATGTACCCATTCCGTCCTTGGACAATCCGCCAGTATGCAGGTTTCTCAACAGCAGAAGAGTCAAACGCATTCTACCGTCGTAACCTCGCATCAGGTCAGAAGGGTCTGTCAGTGGCATTCGACCTCCCAACTCACCGTGGCTATGACCCAGACAACGAACGCGTTGTTGGTGATGTTGGTAAGGCAGGTGTATCAATCTGCAACCTCGAAAACATGAAGCGTCTGTTCGAAGGTATTCCTTTGGCAAAGATGTCAGTGTCAATGACTATGAACGGTGCCGTTCTCCCTATCCTCGCATTCTACATCAATGCAGGTCTGGAGCAAGGCGCGAAACTCGAAGAGATGGCTGGTACAATCCAGAACGACATCTTGAAGGAGTTCATGGTTCGTAACACTTACATTTACCCACCTTCGTTCTCAATGAAGATTATCGCTGATATCTTCGAGTTCACTTCGCAGAACATGCCTAAGTTCAACTCAATCTCAATCTCTGGCTACCACATGCAGGAAGCAGGTGCAACAGCCGACATCGAACTTGCATACACCCTCGCTGACGGTATGGATTACCTCCGTGCAGGTGTTAACGCAGGCATCGACATCGACGCATTTGCTCCACGCCTCTCATTCTTCTGGGCAATCGGCATGAACCACTTCATGGAAATTGCAAAGATGCGTGCTGGCCGTCTGCTTTGGGCTAAGATTGTCAAGAGCTTCGGTGCTAAGAACCCTAAGTCAATGGCTCTGCGTACTCACTCACAGACATCAGGTTGGTCACTCACTGA
>JAGHSZ010000105.1 GCA_018065565.1 Candidatus Colivivens caballi | reverse complement strand
TATGATTGAGAGATAGTTCATTTGCTGAATTGTATTTTCCAATAAGTTTTATTTGCCTTAGAACTGTGTGCCACGCATCTTTTGCCCTTTCTTTACATCCGAACCAAAGTATACCGCAGGTTCTGGTGGCTGGTTATAGGCAACATTTTCAGTGGCTACACTCAGTCGGTAAGGAATGTCTTGCATAAATGTGTGGAACCTGTAACTGGTTGGAAGGGTAGATATGAAGATGCGCAACTCGTTGTTGTCGCGTGTACGAAGTATCACTTCCTCGCGCCAGTCGCCTATAATGTCGGCAGAAAGGCACGGGTTGTTCTTCGAACCGTTGTTGGCTGCACACTGCATGTTGGCAAAGTCAATGATTGTGTTTGCCCGATGAGTCTGTGGGTCGTACTTGCTGATGCGGGTGCCGTCGAGTAGTTCGCGGCTGAGGTCTCCATCCCACCACACTGCGAAATTGATGGAAGGACGGTTGCCTGCAATGGTTTCACCCTTGACATTGTAAATGTATGGACTGCCTGTTGACCACATTTCCAGTCCCCAGTTCGTAGGGTCGATATCGGCTGCCATACCTCTGCCTACATCAAAGTCTGCTCTGATTTGATGCAGTACTTTGCCGGTGGCAGCATCGCGGAAAGTCGAACCGTCGCGTCCGTTTTCGTGGATGTCCCACACCTGCAATTGATCTGAATCAGGAAAGAACGCATAGAGGTGCATTGCATCGCCATGGCCGAGGCGGGTGTTGTAGAGCCCGTTGCCGTCATTATCTACACACATCGAACCATAGACTATTTCATCGCATCCGTCGGCATCAACATCTGCCACTCTCAGGTTGTGGTTGCCCTGACCTGCATAAGAGTGCCATTGGGGAATGTTGCTGTCAAAGGTCCATTGCTGTGAGAGGTGTTTCCCGTCCCAGGTCCATGCCGCAAGTACCGTCCTGGTGTAGTAACCCCGACACATGACTGCACTGGGGCGCATCCCGTCGAGGTAGGCAACGGCTGCAAGATAGCGTTCGCTTCGGTTGGCATTCGAGTCACCCCATAGGCTGATGCTGCCACGCTGCGGCACATAGTCCACAGTACACAGGGCTTTGCCGGTCATTCCGTCAAACACTGTCAGGTATTCGCTGCCGGTATATATCCTTCCGTTTGGTTCCACGTAGTTGGCGTCTTTGTCACCGATGACATTGCCCTCACCGTCAATACATCCATCACTTGTCTTGCATATCATCTCTGTCTTGCCGTCACCATCGAAGTCATAGACAAGAAACTGAGTGTAATGTGCTCCTGCACGGATGTTTCTGCCGAGGTCGATTCGCCACAGTTTTTTTCCATCAAGGGTGTAACAGTCAAAGAGTACATTGCCAGTATAACCATTGTGTGCATTGTCGTGTGCATTTGACGGTTCCCACTTCACAATGATTTCGTATTCGCCGTCGCCATCTACATCACCAACAGAACAGTCGTTGGCATTGTACCAATAGCGCCTTCCATCTGGTGTTATGCCTTCCGACGGACGGCTCAACGGAATTGATATGTAGGACGGTGTAGCCTGTGGCTTCAAGATGAATTGTGCTGCTGTATGGGCTTCCTCTACTCCATGCACGACAACATGCAACTTGTATTCAGTTGGTTTGCTGCTGTCGGTGGGTTTATCCCAAAAGCATGTTGTGGTGGTCAGTGGCTGCTTGTTCAGTTGCTTCCCATCGCGGTAAAGGTTAAAGGCAACATCCTGTGAATCCGTGTCAAGATAACGCCATGAAATGCAAATGCTGTCACCGTTGCCAGTCGGCACTGCAACCAGTCCGCGCCCAAGTTTCTCACGCTGCATGTGAACATAGTCATAGCGTGGCTGTGCTTTTATGCTGCTGCATAAAATGACGAATAGGGCGACTGCTGTGATGAGGCAGTTGCTGAAATGACATTTTGCTGATTTCATGGCAATTGTTAGTTTATGAAGTCTGACGGCTTCAATGTGTCAGCATCTCTGTGAAGTCTGTCTGACACTGTGCGGATGCTGTGCCGTTTAGTAATTCTTTGTGTATCTCTGAATCAAGATCATGTTTGAATTCAAAGCAGCTGATGAATACAGAGCAAACCTCACTGTGAATTCATCGAGTGAATCTACGCAGATGGAGTCGTTTGTGTTTGTTCGGATTACACTGCGCAGTTGTGCTCCGGTAGAAGCAGTAACAAGTGCCTTGTATTTTGCATCAGCTTGCTGGTGACATTTATATATGGCATAGTCAACCATCTGGTTTTCTGATTCTGCTGATTCTGTAAATTCAGATTCAGTGCCCACCAGTGCCATTGTCTTTGATGCCAAAGCATCACATATAGGAAGGATGAATGCGCTGTCGGCAGGGTCAGTTAGTCCGATGCTGTCAGGGACTGCAAAGTAAGCACATGTTGCAGTTGCTTTGTCGTTATCTCCGTCAAGGCACGATTGAAGTGTAAAAGTGCAAGCACAGAGTAGTGCTGCTGTTAAAAGAAATTTTCTCATGTGTCTGTATTTGTTATTTGATTAATAAATGCTATTCGATGCAAAGTTACTAAAAAAGTTGATAATGATGATTGGATAAGTGCGAATTATTGTGCGGTGAACTGAAAAAGAGAAACGAACCTTGCTGATTTGTGCATTTTTCCGTACCTTTGCATCGTAATTTAATAAATCATTCATACATGAATACTGACATACATTCTCGTGACGAGCAACTGAAAGCCTTCGGCCGTCTGCTCGAAGTTATGGATACACTGCGTGAGAAGTGTCCTTGGGACCGCAAGCAGACAAACGAATCGCTTCGCCCTAACACCATTGAGGAAACCTACGAACTTTGTGATGCTCTCTTGAAGAACGATACAGCCAACATCTGCAAGGAACTGGGCGATGTGCTGCTGCATATTGTGTTCTATGCCAAGATTGGAAGTGAGCAGCGTGCCTTCGACATTGCCGATGTGTGCAATAAACTGTGTGACAAACTGATTTACCGTCATCCTCATGTCTATGGCGATGTCACGGTTTCGGGTACCGACCAGGTGTTGCAGAACTGGGAACAGTTGAAGACGAAGGAGAAGGATGGAAACAAAACTGTGCTGAGTGGAGTGCCTGATGCCCTGCCTTCTGTAATTAAGGCCGACCGCATCCAGGAAAAGGCAAGCAATGTTGGTTTTGACTGGGAAAACCGCAGTGATGTGTGGCAGAAGGTGAAGGAGGAAATTGGGGAGTTTGAGGCTGAGGTCGAGAACATGGACCGCGACAAGGCAACCCGTGAGTTTGGCGACATCATGTTCAGTCTCATAAATGCAGCCCGCCTCTATCACATTAATCCCGACACAGCCCTTGAACACACCAACCAGAAATTCATCCATCGGTTCACCTATGTAGAACTGAAAGCACGCGAGGCTGGCAAGGACATCCGCGACCTCACTTTGGCTGAGATGGATGCATTGTGGAACGAGGCCAAGAGCAAGTAGGAAGTGACTTTTCCACCTTTATTTATATTAAAGACAAGCCATCGGCTGTTTTTTTCTTGCTTCTGCATTTGTAATTCTCAAATCTTTCGTACCTTTGCACACAATTTGCATGAATTAATTATAAAAAGAGATAAAAGCACATTTTTCTACAATGAATATGGATTACATTATTGACGACGAGCGCAAGAAGGCTCAGGTCAAGGCTGCAAACGATAAGGCAAAGCGTGGCAGTGTCACTGCGGCCATCATCTTTATATGGGTTTGTGTACTGCTTATCTTATTAGCTGGTGCAGGTGCAGTCTATGCCATCTCACAGGGATGGCTTGGCAAGATTCCTGAAATCGAAGAATTGCAGAACCCTGTTAACAAGTATGCCACTCGCATTTATAGCGACGATGGTGTGCAGATTGGAACTTGGAGCCTTGCCTCAGAAAACCGTCTCATCGTCCCTTATGATTCCATTCCGCAGGACCTCGTGAATGCACTTATTGCCACGGAGGACGAGCGTTTCCACGAACATTCGGGTATTGACTTCCGTGCCCTTGGCCGTGCTATCGTCAAGACTGTCTTTATGGGTGACAAGTCGGCAGGAGGTGGTTCGACCATCACACAGCAGCTTGCCAAGCAGCTTTACACCAATGTGGCAAGCGACATGATTGGCCGTGCCATGCAGAAACCTATCGAATGGTATATTGCTGTACAACTCGAAAAGTATTATACAAAGGAAGAAATCGTTGCAATGTATCTCAACCAGTTCGACTTCCTCTATAATGCTGTCGGCATAAAGAATGCGGCTTACACCTATTTCGGTAAGTCACAGTATGACCTGAATCTTTCTGAATGTGCCACACTGGTCGGCATGTGCAAGAACCCTTCACTGTTTAACCCACGCCTTAACTACGAACGATGTGTTGATCGCCGCAATGTCGTTCTTCAACAGATGGAGAAGGCTGGCTACATCAGCCACGAAGTCTGTGAGCAGACCTCACAGTTGCCAATCGATGTGTCAACATTCCGTCTGGTCAATCATCATGATGGTCCAGCTCCATATGTACGTGAATACCTTCGCCGCATCATGATGGCTGACAAGCCAGTCCGTGGCGACTATGCTTCATGGCAGAGTCAGCAGTACTATGACGATTCGCTTGCATGGGAACAGGATCCGCTTTACGGCTGGTGCAATAAGAACCACAAGAAGAATGGCGACTGCTACAACATCTACACCGATGGACTCAAAGTATATACCACCATCGACACTCGTATGCAGAAATATGCTGAACAGGCAGTGCGCGACCATGTTGTGAAGTATCTGCAACCAAGTTTTGAACGCTTGAAGAGTAATAACTCCAATTTCCCTTACATTGGCATCTCAACTGCCAAAGCCAACAAGCTGACACTTGCTTCGATGAAGCAGAGCGAGCGCTGGCGGGCACTGAAAGAACTTGGTTTCAGCGAGGACAGCATTCTTGCCTCGTTCAACACCAAGGTACACATGACCATACTCAAATATGACCGAAATGGTGAGTGTGTGGAGGAAGAGACTGAGATGACTCCTCGTGACTCCATTCTCTACTACAAGAAATTCCTCCGTACGGCAATGATGGCAATGGACCCAGAGACGGGTTATGTCCGTGCGTATGTTGGTGGAACTGACTTCAAGCACTTCCAATACGACAATGTAATGGGCGGTGGCCGTCGTCAGGTGGGTTCCACCATCAAGCCGTTCCTCTATTCATTGGCTATGATAAACGGTGAAAATCCACACTCACATATCAGCACAGCACAGTTCTCGTCGGGTGGATGGGCTCCACGAGGCGGTGTTGGCGCAGGCTATGACCTTGCTTCGGCACTTGCCGCATCAAGTAACCAGGCATCAGCGCGACTCATCGACCGCTATGGACCAAAGAACTTCATCAATCTGCTGCATCAGTTCGGAATCCGCACCCAGAACATGTCGCCTACACTCTCGCTCTGCCTTGGTACCTGCGACATCAGTGTCGGTGAGATGGTGAGCGGTTACAGCGCGTTTGCCAATCAGGGACTTCGCACCGAGCCGCTGCTCGTCACTCGCATCGAGGATGCCGACGGCAATGTGGTGGCACAGTTCACACCACGCACCAATGAGGTACTCTCAAAGGAAAATGCCTATCAGATGGTCATCATGCTCCGTGGAGTAATCGACCATGGTACTGGCCGTTCGCTCCGTTCCACAATTCATGCTGATATGGGTGGAAAGACTGGTACAACCAACAGCCATGTCGATGCCTGGTTCATGGGATTCACTCCTCACCTCGTGGTTGGCTGCTGGGTGGGTGGAGTCGAAAACGACATTCACTTCAACTCCATGTCAGTGGGTCAGGGTGCAAAGGCTGCACTGCCAATCTATCATAAGTTCATGAACAATGTCTATCGTGACGGTCGATTCGGTGTCAGTCAGGAAGATAAGTTTGTCGAACCAGAAGACTTCGATCCTTATGCCAACGAACTCGATGACCTCCGCAGTTATGAGTACTATGGCACTTCTGCCGACTCTTCATCCATCGAACCCGAGGGCATTGACGAGGCTTTCCAGTAATAATCATGAATTCACAGTGCCTCCGCACTCAACTCATAAATAATACAATAATTCGTAGTAAATGAAGTTTCTTGCAATCATTCCGGCACGCTACGCATCAACCCGTTTCCCTGCCAAGCCTTTGGCAATGTTGGGGGGCAAGCCAGTTGTTCAGCGTGTATATGAACAAGTCGTCAAAGTCTTTGCTGATGCAGTGGTCGCAACCGATGACCAGCGCATCTTCGATGCTGTTGTTGCGTTTGGTGGCAGGGCAGTGATGACCAGTACTAATCACCGTAGCGGTACTGACCGGTGCTATGAAGCATTACAGAAGTCGGGTGCCGATAAGTATGATGTGGTGGTCAACATTCAGGGCGACGAACCATTCATCCAGCCGTCACAACTCGAAACCATCAAACAGTGTTTCGACGATGCCTCGACCGACATAGCCACTCTGGTTAAGCCGTTCAACCCTGACGACCCGTTCTCGATGGTCGAAACGCCCAACAGCCCGAAAGTGGTGGTCAACAACCGTATGGAGGCAATGTATTTCAGTCGTTCAGTCATTCCTTACCTCCGTGGCAAGGAACAGTCAGAATGGTTGCGGCATCACACCTACTACAAACACATCGGACTCTATGCCTACCGCACCACTGTGCTTCAAGAAATCACCAGTCTGCCACAGTCGTCACTCGAATTGGCAGAGTCGCTTGAACAGTTGCGCTGGTTGGAGAACGGATATAAGATTAAAGTCGGTGTCACCACGGTCGAAACCATTGGCATCGACACCCCCGACGACTTGAAGCGTGCAGAAGAGTATCTTGCCATGAAAGGGTGCTAAACCAAACAGGTTTTCTGTTTCTTCTGCTCAATGATTGTCTCACGACCGCTCATGTTTCTCTTTACGAGCGGTGGGTAATTGAAAAAGGTGTACACCTTATTTGGAAAAGGTGTACAGCAAAATATCAAAAGGTGTACACTTAACGATAGAAAGGTGTACACCTTTTTATGTTTACGAGCGTTCGTGAGAGCATTTACGAGCGCTCGTGAGAGTATTCATGTGCGCTTGTTAAGGCGTTCATGTGCGCTCGTTGAGGCATTCACGTGCGCTTGTTAAGGCGTTCATAAGCGCTTGTTAAGGTAATATAAAGTACATTCTTTCCAATAATCCTAAATCGTTCATTAGCGTTATGATGACCGAATGACTGAATGTCATGAGGTTTGCGACAACTCGGCTTTATGCCGACAAAGGAGTTTTTGAACAAATGTATTGTCGGCTTGAGGGCGCAATGGGGCTCCATTGTAACTGAAAAGCGACATTACAGATGACGAAAAGAAGGTTTGTTAGCGTGTAACAGTCTGATGGACGATTTGGGTTTAACCATTCCTCAAGAACTATATTGAATAATCATCCTCAATCTTTGCTATAGAATGAAGTTGACCTGCTGTCACTTTTACTCTGTAGAAGAAAACTCTTTCTTCTCCTAACTTAATAAAGTCACCCAAAGAGAGGTGAAGCATCATAGTCTCTTTCTGATTTCCGTCTGCATCCACTTCTTTTACGGTCTTGAACGACATGGATTTCACCTTGTAATAACCATCAACGAAACCATCC
>JAGHSZ010000095.1 GCA_018065565.1 Candidatus Colivivens caballi | reverse complement strand
ATACTGTTTCTATGACAACAAGCCTGACGCCCTGCCTGTACATGTAGAAGACGAACTGCAACTGTCATTATTTTGAGGTTGCTTATCCCGAACTCGCGTATTTATTATTGTGACGGTGAATTTATAGAACCCACCTTAATACAGAATACACTGTTTGTAAATATTATACAAATTATATTACAATACGAGCGTGGAGGCATGTCAGTATGACACACCCCCACGCTATTATATGGTACGGATTGAATTGTTTCAATCAAGTCATTGAATTGTTTTGATCAAGTCGGTCTTGTAACTGATTATTCTGCACTGTTCTCTTCTGGAACATTGTTTGCATCGGAATCAGCAGCCTTGCGTGAAGTGGCACGACGACGCTTTGGCTTTTCCTCGACTGGCTTTTCAATCTTCACACCTGCGAGTTCCGGATCGATGAGGATGCGGCCGCAGTATTCACAGACGATGATTTTCTTGCGCATACGGACATCGAGCTGACGCTGTGGAGGAATCTTTGAGAAGCAGCCACCGCATGAGTCACGCTGCACATACACTATGCCAAGTCCGTTGCGGCAACTCTTGCGGATACGCTTGAAAGAGGCCAGCAGACGAGGTTCGATGCTGAGTTCGAGGTTCTTTGCCTTTTCACGGCACTTCTCTTCGTCAGCCTTGGTGTCAGCAACGATTTCATCAAGTTCGTTTTTCTTGATTTCAAGGTCCTGCATGCGTTCGTCCAGGATGATGTGTGTCTGTTCCACCAGTTCGCGTTTTGCCTGTTCCAGTCTTCCTGCTTCTTCGATGCGTTTTTCACAAAGTTCCACTTCAAGGTTCTGGAATTCAACCTCCTTGTTGAGGGTATCGAATTCACGGCTGTTGCGAACATTGTTGAGTTGTTCCTTATATGTCTCAATCAGAGAGTTCGACTTTGCCATCTTTGCCTTTAATTCATTGACATTTTCATGAATGTTGTGGATGTCCCGTTCGGTGTTTTCGATACGGGTGCGGAGTCCTTCCACTTCGTCTTCAAGGTCTTCGACTTCGATTGGAAGTTCACCACGAAGTAGGCGGAGACGGTCGATTTCTGAGAGTGTAGTCTGAAGCTGATAGAGGAGTTTGAGTTTTTCCTCAACCATCAATTCTGAAGGTGTGATTTTCTTCTTTGCCATAATGCTGTAAAAATGATTATTATATCAATACTTTGTTAATTTATTATCCGCAGGGGAAATGGTGGGGCAGGCTGCCGCCATCGCTTATCTGTAAGAAATGGGATTGGTGTGTAGCCGTGTCTTTATCACAGGCAGGCTTGTGGTGCTGTCACTGTGGCTGGCAGCCTGGTGTATGATTTCTGAAAGGATTTCGAGTGTGTACTGTTCGCTTTCGAAATGTCCGATTTCCAGCATCAGCAGTTCTTCTTCATGTCCGAAGAAACGGTGATAGCCAATTTCGCCAGTGATGAATGCATCGGCACGAGCCGCCACTGCATTGGGCAGAAGGAAGGCTCCTGCACCGCCACATACTGCCACCCGACTGACTGTCTGTCCTATCCAGTCGTTGTAGCGCACGCAGTCAACATGGAATGTGGTCTTGACCTTCTCCATGAACTCTGCCTTTGGCATCGGCTGGGGCAAGTTGCCCACCAGTCCGGCTCCTGCATCCACTCCTTCTTTTGGTGCAAGCCACTGGATGTTGCCAAGTTGGAGCATGGCAGCGATGCGGTGATTGACTCCCTGTGGTGCGTTATCAAGATTGGTGTGGGCTGCATAGAGGGTTATACCGTTCTGGATTGCCTTGATGATGCATCGTTCGACATAGTCCTTTCCCGATATCGACTTGACTGGATGAAAGAGCAATGGATGGTGGCTTACCACCATATTGCAGCCATGACTGATGGCCTCATCGAGGACTGGCTCAGTCACATCCAAAGACAACAATACCCCTGTAGCATCCGCATCGTCTGGTAGTCCAATCTGCAATCCAGCATTGTCGAATCCGTCTTGCAGGGCCAGAGGTGCAAAGTCTTCAAGGGTAGCAATAATATCCCTAATTTTCATAATTCGGTGCAAAGTTATATAATTATTGGGACATAAGTGTGCTTATTCTGCATTTATTTTCAAAATGGGCACAAATAAGGCAGACTTTGGCTATGTTTTTGCCAATCAGTCTGCCACATCCGTCCTTCTTGACTACTTTCTGCTTAACGGCTGTCTCTCTCCCCCACCGACTACCGTTTTTTCTACAAAACTGGGAGATGGTGTGCCCCCGTCGCTGCATCAGTCATTCCATATCTGCCATGCTGCAACCGCTTGCAGGTGAAGCATCTCCAGTCCGTTTCGTGTCTGGGCACCATGTTCACGCCCCAGTCGGAGAAACTTTGTCTCATCGGGATTATAGACGAGGTCGAACAGGAGATGGCGTTCGCTGAGGCAGTCATAGGGGATTGGGGCACAGGTGTCAACTGCGGGCGAAGTGCCCAGCGGGGTGGTGTTGACAATGACGGTGTAGGCTGCCATCACTTCGGGCGACAGTTGGTCGTAGGTCAGCGTGCCAGACGACTTGGTGCGGGAGACCAGTTGGGTGTCGAGTCCCAGTCGATTCAGTCCATAGCACACAGCGCGTGATGCCCCTCCTGTCCCAAGGACGAGCGCCTTGGTGTGATGCGGACGGAGCAATGGACGGATGGACTGCGTGAACCCCACCACATCAGTGTTATAGCCCACAAGTCCGTCGGCTGTGACTTTTACTACATTGACTGCACCAATGGCACGCGCCTCATCGCTGAGTTCTTTTAAGAATGGGATGACTGCCTGCTTATAAGGTATGGTGACATTCAGACCGCGGACATCACGCCCTTCAAACACAGAGGGGAACAAGTCAATCTGCGGAAGTTCAAAATTCAGATATTCCGCATCAAGTCCTTCTCTCTGAAATTTATCTGTGAAAAACTGGCGAGAGAATGAATGCCCAAGTGTTTTGCCAATCAGTCCGTAAGTCATTAGTTGGAGGTTTAATTCAGCGTTCGCAAGTTCTTGCTCTGTTGACGAATCGCCCTTGCGGGCTACGACGAAGATTGAGTATCTTCGTTTGCGACGACTGGAGGTTTATCTCCACAAAGGAGTGCCTTTAGGCCTCCACTTCGTTACCTATCGCTTCGCTACGAATCGGTTCTTCGCATACTCAGAACCTACAAGGTATCTTGGTAGATATTGAGCCTCGCGAAATATCGATTCATAGGGGAACTCCTTTGTCGGCATTTATGCTTTTGAAGGAACTCCTTTGTCGGCATAAACGCCGAGTCGTCGCAAACCTCATGACATTCAGTCATTCGGTCGTCGCAAGCAGAATGACATTCTGTCATTCCGCCGTACAAGTTGAGCTTGCGAAACTTGTATTATTTTAATGTGTTGATGCCAACAGCCCAGATGCTGCACATCAGCGGATGGCTGTGTACATGCAGCACATACCGAAATTCAGGTACTTATAGTGTACATTGCGGAACCCTGCATTGCGGAAAATCTCTGCCATGGACGGTCCCTGCGGCACGGTCTCCATCGTCGCTGGCAGATAATGGAATGCCGAGACATCCTTCGACACGGTCTTGCCTATGTGTGGCATTATATATTTTTTATAGAGCGAGAACACCTGCTTCATGGGGAAGCGCTGTGGAGCGCACAGGTCGATGACGACGATGTCGCCGTTAGGCTGGAGCACTCGCCGCATCTCACGCAGGCACTGTTCGATGTTCTCGAAATTGCGCAGTGCAAATGCCGACATCACGGCATCGAACGACTTGTCGGGGAACGACAGGGCACTGCAATCCTCGTGCTGGAACTTGACAGCAAAGTCGAGGTTGGCGGCTTCTGCCTTCTCGCGTCCGACCTTCATCATCTCGTCGGAGATGTCGATTCCGATCACCTCTTCGGCACCCAGTTCCACGGCTGCGAGCAGTGCGAGGTCGCCCGTGCCAGTGGCGACATCAAGCACCCGCATCGGCCATGAGCCTTTTGCCATCAGATAGTTTATGGCCCGGCGGCGCCACAAGCGATCGACACCGAGCGAGAGGGTGTGGTTGACATGGTCGTAAGTGGGAGCCAGGTGGTTGAACATGGTCTCCACCTGCTCCCGCTTCGTCCCGTCAGCGTCTTTATATGGTTTTAGTTTTTCGACAGCCATTCAGTTACATTCTTTTCGATGCGTGCAGCGATGTCGCCATCGGCCTCAGCCTGTACGAACTTCTCACCAACGATATGTTCATAGAGTTCGATGTAGCGGTCAGCCACGCTCTGTGCATATTCATCGGTGATTTCAGGCATCACCTGTCCTGGCTGGTTCATGAAGTTGTGGTCGATAAGCCACTGGCGCACAAACTCCTTCGACAACTGGCGCTGTGGTTCGCCCTTTGCAAACTTTTCATCATAGCCTTCTGCATAGAAGTAGCGTGAAGAGTCGGGAGTGTGTATTTCATCAATCAGATACACCTTGCCGTCGCGCTTGCCGAATTCATATTTCGTATCGACCAGGATGAGTCCCTTCTCAGCTGCGACCTTTGTACCGAGTTCGAAGAGGGCATAAGTGTACTTCTCCATCTGCTCATAGTCCTCCTTGCTCACGATGCCCTGAGCGATGATTTCCTCCTTCGAGATGTTTTCATCATGGCCCTCGTCAGCCTTGGTCGTAGGTGTGATGATTGGAGTCGGGAACTTCTGGTTCTCCTTCATGCCGTCAGGCAGTTTCACTCCACAGAGTTCACGGCATCCGTTCTTGTATTCGCGCCACGCACTGCCAGTGAGGTAGCCACGGATAATCATTTCCACACGGAAGCCCTCACATTTCAGGCCCACAGTCACCATTGGGTCGGGACATGCCAGTTTCCAGTTAGGCACGATAGCGGCTGATGCATCGAGGAACTTGGCTGCAATCTGGTTGAGCACCTGTCCCTTGAACGGGATTCCCTTTGGCAGAACCACATCAAAGGCACTGATGCGGTCGGTAGCCACCATTACCATCAAATCATCGTTGATGTTGTACACATCGCGAACCTTTCCATGATAGACACTCTTCTGTCCAGGAAAGTTAAACTCTGTCTTTGTTAATGCTTTCATTGTTATTAATTAGTTACAGTTATTCAACTTTCGCAAGTTGACGAATCGCCCTTGCGGGCTACAAATCACTTCGTTACCTATCGCTTCGCTACTTATCGGTTCTTCGCATACTCAGAACCTACGGGTATCTTTGTAGATATTGAGCTTTGCGAAATATCGATTCGTAGGGACGAAACTCCTTTGTCGGCATAAACGCCGAGTCGTCGCAAACCTCATGACATTCAGTCATTCGGTCGTGCAAGTTGAGCTTGCGAAACTTG
>JAGHSZ010000069.1 GCA_018065565.1 Candidatus Colivivens caballi | reverse complement strand
TCAGTTGTTATTTCCCGAAAATGTATCATAGCGCAAAGATAGTAAATTCAAGTTTCTCAAGTTCGTATATACCTTAATTCCGCAGCACTTTGATTTAACTTGATTTATATATTCCTGAGCAACAAAAAGTTGCTCAGGATTTTTGCTATGTCAGATTTTTCACCTATCTTTGTGCTGCAAATAAAAACAAGCAAAGATCTGCATTGACATGGCAAAGATACAAATAAATTCTGAAACAATAGCGACTTATAGCGGAATTTTCAACCCGCATTGCAGCAAGCCTTGTGCCAAACTGTTAAAAGATGTTAGGAAAACAGCCTTGTAATGGCATGTCATGCCTGTTTTTGCGTGAGTTTTAGTTAATTGTTGTTAACTATTGCTGTCCGATAAACCCAAATAGTTCATTAGAAAAATCAGATTGCATACGGGAACTGAAAATCATCCATAGTGTTCCATATTCCTTTGAATGCTTTTCGCGTAATCATAGATCTTGCCAAATAAAGAACCCGCTTGTCCTTTGACTTCCTAAGATAACCTGGTATGGCCAGCAATTCATATCGTATCTTCTTCAGGAACGGATGTTTCTTGTTGTTGGTAAGCACCAACCTGAACAGGGCATAGAGATTGTATGCCATTATGATAAACCCAAATCATTCATTATGCTGTTTCGCGCAAACAAGCCTACTTTTTGTCATCCCAAGAGCCATCCAAGGTACAAACACAGAGACGGGATGAGAGTGGAGAGTTGAGAGTGGAGGGTTGAGAGTGGAGGGTTGAGAGTGGAGAGGCTCCAAGCTTTAATCCCTAAACTCTATGTAATCCCGTCCACAGAGAATGCCTACGGCATTAATGAGTTATGCAGAGCCATGCGGACGGGGACAACACTCCGTGACCTCTCCATGTGCCAAAGGCACACTCTGTGAGAAGGTTTGTGAAAAAATATATTAAACCTTCTCTGTGTTGAAAACAAAGTCTGCTGATGTTATAGCGCTAATGAACGATTTGGGATAAATGCTCTAACGAGCGCACATGTTTTCCCTCACGAGCACTCATAAATGGTCACACGAGCGGAGGATAATATAAAAAGGTGTACACCTTTCTGGATTTTCGTGTACACCTTTCCGAAGTTTGCTGTACACCTTTTCCCAAGAAGGTGTACACCTTTTTATAGTTTATGAGCGCTCGCGCGACAAAACACGACCGCTCGCGAAGGAAAACATGAGTGCTCGTAAAGGAAAACCACATCAGCAGCCCTACCCTCCCTATGCCGCTATGGCTGAAACAGGCATACTGCCAATCTGAAATCTGTGACTGCACCCATCGGTGTTGATGCCAGCAGTCAATGCATATTTCTGCAAGCAGACACTCGTCTCTGCGCAAACTGCAACTCCTTAATATATACACGCACACACGCGAGGACAACAGTTAATTAATGTTAAAACAAGAAGAAAATACAGTACTATGTATTGCAAGGTATTCATATTTTGCCTACCTTTGCAGCACAATTCGAAAATACCCTCAAAAACAGAACGAAACAAGAAACTCACAACAAGATGAATGTAGATAATGCAAAATCACAGATGAGGAAGGGGATGCTTGAATACTGCATCATGCTGCTTCTGGAGGAACGGCCCTACTACACTTCCGACATCATCACTCGCCTGCGCGAGGCAAACCTTCTCGTGGTGGAAGGCACACTCTACCCTCTGCTTACCCGGTTGAAGAACGACGGGGTGCTGTCGTACCAATGGCAGGAAAGCACGCAGGGACCTCCAAGAAAATACTACGCACTGACCGAGGACGGCAAACAGATGCTGGTTCAACTCGAAAGTGCCTGGGACGAACTGGAATCGACAGTACACAAGTTGAAGAGTTAAACCACATGTCGCAGCCTGCATTTCCATAAAAAGAAGAAGCGGAAAACGACATCACCCAACCTTAAAGGAATCAACAGAAACGGAAGATGCTCATCAAAAGCAGAGCACTCCGACAAGCAACTAACAATAAAGAGAAAAAACAAAAACCATATATGAAAAAGAACATTACAGTCAATCTTTGTGGCCGTCTGTACTCAATCGACGAAGATGCCTATGAACTGATGAACCACTACCTCGAGACTCTGCGCAACTATTTCAGCAAACAGACCGATGGTGACGAAATCTGCAACGACATCGAGGCACGCATGGTGGAACTCTTCGACGAACTGAAGGCACAGGGCACCGAAGCCATCACCATAGAACATGTACAGGACATCATTCACCGCATAGGCGACCTCAAAGACATTATCCCCGAAGATGAGAAAGCACAGAGCGGCAACGGAGCAAACGGCAGTTCAAGCAACAACGGCAGTCAGACACACACCTCGACTGGTTGCAGCTACTTCGACACACTGAGAAACAAACGCTTCTACCGCGACCCTGCTGACAAGAAAGTGGCAGGTGTGCTGTCGGGATGCGCACAGTACTTCGGCGGTTCATCAACCATCTGGCGCATTGTGTTTGTAGTGCTGCTGTTAGCTGATGTCATCATCGTGCCACTGGTGGGCAGCATTTTCAGCCTCATGCCATTCTTCCCAGGCTCATTCAGTCTGAAACTGTCATTTGCACCACTGTGCTTCTTCTTCATAGTCCTCTACATCGTCACCGCAATCATTGCACCAGAGGCACGCCGCCCCGAGGATCGTCTGAAAATGAGGGGAGAAACCGTAAACCCACAGCATCTGGCACAGGAGGTGACAGAAATGAACCGTACATACAACAACCAAAATTACAGCAACCCCAACAGCCTCAACGCATGGAACATCATCAGCGGTATTCTGCTCACAGGATTAGGCCTCGCATTCAGTTTCATGTTCATCATCATGGTATGCTTCACTGTCATCAGTGCCATCAGCTCAACATTCTTTATCGAACATTTCCTGAATTACGGCCATCCTATCGCAGTTGAACTCTATCAGACTTACGCCCACCCATTGTGGTTCTGCATCGGTGCCATTCTTGCCAACGCAGGAATACTGACCTACTGCACCATCCACGGAGCACTGAGTTCATTCAAGAAAGTGAAGCCAATGAGTGTGTGGCAGCGTCTGATGTGGTTTGCGCTGTGGCTCATCTCGCTGGTGGCAATCATCGGATTAGCAGTTCGTAGCGCTACGGCTGCAGAACGTATCACAAAAGAATATGAAGCAAGAAGCATCGCAGCAAGGGAACAGGAAAGGACACACGACGGATTTGTGTGGACACACGACGGCGACTGGGAATTCTTCCAGGAAGAAGGGTGGAAACTGATTAAGGCAGAAAACTGCGAACATCATTTTGCCAATTACGGTGAGCACTTCACAGGTGAATACGATGTACACTATCTCGACGGTTACAACAGTCACCACGGAGTGATTTACACCGCTGAACGCAAAGAATATGTCGAGCCAGGCACCTATCGCCTTGTCGCTGCGGCACGCACCAAGGGCACCGGAGCCTTCATCTATGCTGCATCATACTCACTGGCTGACCACGACAGCATCGGCTCCGATTCTGAACAGTTCTGCAGACTCAGCCCAATCATCAACGATGACGACCGTGGCGGTACAATCCACAAATGGGCAAACAACAGTCTGACAGCCGAAGAGGCAAACATCCCAGACTTCTACCGCAACGAATATAGCGCAGAATCTATTGCATCGGCAAACAACGGACTCGGCTACGGATGGAACTTCATCGTGGTGGACAGCATCGTAGTAAGTGAACCATGCAACATCCACTATGGTGTGACGAGCGACCCAGATGTAACCAACCGCCCATCACAATTCCTCTACTTCTCTGCGACCGACTTCAAGTTGGAAAAGGTGAACTAACAGAACAAAAAACGAACCATACACTCATATAATAAATCGGCATTATGGACTACAATCCTCAGGAACAAATGGAAAACAATAATCCGCAGGCACAGAGCACTGCATATCAGCAGAATCATGGTACAACCTACCAGCAGCAAGACCAAAGGCAGTATGACTACAACCAGCAACCTCCAATGATCAAGCCCGACAGCGGACTCGTCTGGGCAATCCTGTCAACTGTGTTGTGCTGCCTACCGTTTGGCATCGTGTCAATCGTCTATGCCACCAAAGTCGATACACTCTGGTACGAAAACAGATTCAACGAAGCCTGCGACGCCGCACATAAAGCAAAGATGTGGGCATTGGCCAGTGCCGTTTGCGACATCGTTGGCGCCATCATCGTATGGAGTATCGTCTTCTTTTTCTCAGCAGGTTCTGCCATGATATCATCGGCCCTGTTGTAATAAACTGACGGAGCAAACGCCACAATACAAAAAGACAGTGAAGGACAGTCAATGCGCATATAGCCATGACTGTCCTTCACTGTTAATTGGTTTTTCACCAGCAACGGTGAAACTGATGGGACAAACTTATTCTTCTTCTGAATACATTGGGTCCCAGCAAGGCAACATAGTAGGCTTTGCCTCAGCAGCCTTGATGACCTTCTGGTCGAGGTACTTCTTATTGACCACCAGACGGAACATATATTCATCCATCCACTTGTCGGTGATAATGAGATGGCCTTTGTAGCCCGAAGTTGCGCCCCAAGAGTTTTCAACCTCCCATTTCAGCGGTTTGCCATCGGCATCGAGGTCAACTGCCATGAGTGTCATGGCATGAGTCGAACCACTGTCGAAAGTTAGGATGCGCTGACGCTTGTCCATGCCAAACTTAACACCGAGGAAACTCTCATAGTCATAGTTGTTGACATCGAGCAGACCACGCTTTGAGTCGAGTTCCTTCTTCACATCGCATGAAAAATACATCATCACCGAATCCTTGATGCTGGCAATGGCAGCCTTTTTGATTTCGTCCATTGGCAGGTTGATGTACTTCCAGTTGTGTCCGTCATAAGTGTGGCGGTCGTACTGAATCTCGTAAGTCTTCCAATAGTCGCGTGTTGGGTCGTTCATCAGCATCACATAGTCGTTCTGCAAGTCCATTCCAGGGAACATGGTGTGATAGAATTCAAGTGGAGTGTAGCGCTTTGGTGCCTCACGGTAGTTGCCATTCTTATCAGTTGGAGCCCATGTAAATTCAGTTGGTGGTTCACCATATCCCAACACGAGCAAATGATATATTTCACCCAGCATCTTGTTCTTCATGTCGAGCAGCGGTTGACCTTTCAGGTTGCTTTCACGCAACAGGATGGCATCTTCGCGCAACTTGCGTTTCATGAACGAAGTGAACTTACTTGTGTTGAGTGCAGTGTAGTTTTCAGGCATCACCCCAGAAGGCACAAGTCCATACTTCGACACGAGGTCAGCCACACCTGTGAATGTACCGCCGTCGCTCAGTGGATGTTGCAGCAACCAACTGACAGTCTGGTCGTCGATAGGCTTTGCCTTGGTATCAACGATTGCCTGCAAGAACAGGTTCGACTTCTCCAACTGGTCATAGAAGAACAGATATACCTGCGAGAAGGTCATCTCATCAAGTTTCTGATTGTTTATCATCTGTGCACGCAGCACATTCAGTCCCGAGAACAACCAGCAACGGCCCGAACTTTTCTGGTCAGTAATGCCCTTTGACGGAACACTGTTGCTGAAATATGTGTTCATCTCGGTCTGGTTGTCCTGACTGAGAGCCAGACTGCTGACATCGGTCACACTAAGTGCATTGCGAATGGCGCGGTCCGTACCTTTGAGCGAGTTCTCCTGACGCATCTTACTGAGCATCTGCTGTGTGATTTGCTGTGCGCTGACTTGTCCGCAAAGTCCTGCAAGAACGGTCAGCATTACGATTGATTTTGTTTTCATTTATCTATGTTTATATAAATCTTTATTGTCATGGACTATTTCACTCTTCTCGCTCCGATGTATCGACGCACATAGTAGCCCGACTTGGAGAAATTGTCAATGGTGACACCACGCGAAGAACTGGCATGAATGAAACTGAATGTGTTGTTCTTCTTATCAACACTATAAACTATGCCCACATGGCCTACCCCGCGCACTGATGCACGAGAGAAGAAGACAAGGTCGCCGGGACGGAGGTTACGGCGGTCAACTGGCGTACCCATTGTGTACTGCTCTGCCGACGAGCGTTTCAGTTTGATGCCCATCTTGGCAAACACATAACTGGTGAAGCCCGAACAGTCAAACGCCCCTGGGCCCATCGCGCCCGAACGATAAGGTTTACCCCTATGGCGTGCCGCCTCTTTGAGCAACGACTTCACAAACGCAAGTGCAGCAGCCGAAGTACTGGTGATGATGCCGTTGTCGTCAATGGTCAACTGTGTCTTTGGGAAAAGATGAAGTGTCTGGCTCTTAATGATCTTCACAGCCTCATTGGTAGGATCGTGCTGCGGTCCGTTAGAGTCCTTCTGACGGTACGACAATATCTTGCCCGATATGAATGTGCCGTCAATAAACAGTTCTGCCTCAACCATTGGTGCCACTCCCATATCGCCCTGATAGTTTGTTCCGTAAGGTGTGCAGAAATTGCCAAGTCCATAGACAATCAGTCGATCCTTGTAGAGTTCCAGTGGTTGAGGCAGATTATGCCCGTTGCCATAGACCACATCGGCTCCTGCATCAACACATGTATGTGCAAAAGCAGTGGAGTGGTCCATATATAAGTGCTTGCCAGCCGCATAGATGTTGCCGAGCGAAGCTGTTGATGCGGTCTCGTTCAGGCTGAATGCCACCACGACAATGTCGCACTGGTCTTTCAGTCCTGCAACCACCTTCTTTATCATTGTTGAGTCCGACATCGACGGCGCATGCACACTGGTGCCAAAAGCCACGAAACCGAACTTTATGCCGTCGCGTTCGAATGTAGTGTATTCCTTTATTGCCTTGATGCCTGCATATTCAATGTGGTTGTCACGCATTGCCCACGAAGTGGTCTGTAAGCCCTCGATGCCGAAATCGGCAACATGACTGTTGGCAAGATTCATCGTGGTGAATGCCGCCTGTTGGAGTGTCAGTGCATAGTTCTCCCCCACCCTGATGAGTTTGTGAGTACCAACCTGGTTGGCATGGTTTGGAGTTCCAGCCACATCAATCAGCACTGTGCCCAGCGTTGCAAATGTAGCAGTTCCCGAATTGAGTTCATCTCTCACATTTGCGAACAAATGTTCTGTATCAATCGACGACTGATGCCTTACATTGTAGTTGTTGCCCGCATTGACCTCACCTGCGAAGATGAGTTTAGCATCGCCCTGTGCAGAGCAGACTACGGGTATAACTAATAGTAACAGTATCAGCAGAAGCATGGAGAGGAATTATGAAGTTTGTGGGATTCTGTATTGTTTGGAGTTCTGGCAACAATTGTTTGGAGTTTAGGCAACATCAAATCACAAGTATTCACTGCCACCGTTGACCTGCAAGTCATTCACGAACTTTCGGACAGCCTGTTGGTCGTCCTTCTTGCAAATCATCAGCACATTGCCTTCTTCGACAACAGCATAGTCGGTGAGTCCCTGCAACACCGCAAGTTTGCCGTCAGGCAGTTTCACAAGACACCCGTCGCAGTCAGAGAACAATGTACGGCCATCAATAGTGACATTGCCACCATCTGCACCCGACCGCATCTCGTAGAGTTGATTCCATGTGCCGACATCAGTCCACTGGAAATGACACTGCATGACGCCAATGTTGTCTGCCTTTTCAAGAATGGCACCTTCGAGCGACAGGTTCGGGAAGATTTCATAGACACTGTCTATCATCTCCGAAGTCAGTTGACGGACCCTGAGGAAATCTCGGAACTTGTCCTCGATGACGCTGACACGCGGTGACGACTTGCGCAGTGCCTCAATAAAGGTGCGTGCGCTCCACATGAACAGACCTGTGTTCCACAAGAACTCCTTGCTTTCACAGAAGAGTTTTGTGAAATAAGCATTTGGTTTCTCTGTGAAACTCTGTACACGATATATGTCGTCAGCCATCTGGTCGCTCATCTGTATGTAACCGAAAGTAGGTTCCTGGCGCGAAGGCTCAACGCCCATGCTCAGGCAACTGGCGTGTGAAGCGACAAAGTCAAAGCCCTTCATGACATCAGACTGGAGAGCATCTTCATCGACAATCTTCTGGTCGGAAGGAGTGACAATCATCAGTGCATCGGGAGTGCGATTGAGCAGTTCAAATGCAGCCCAGACCACACATGGAACGGTGTTGCGCCGCATTGGTTCGAGCAGCAGATTGTTGGCTGGCAGTTCGGGCAGTTGCTCGCACACCAGGTTGCTGTAAGCCTCGTTTGTTACAACAATTATATTTTCGGGTTCGATGAATCGACGATAACGGCGATAGGTGCTCTGCAATAGGGTTTCACCTTCGCCAAGAATGTCAAGGAACTGCTTTGGCAGTGCCTGACGACTGCTGGGCCATAGTCGGGAACCAATGCCGCCAGCAAGTATTACACAAAATTTATTGTTCATATCATTGTTTTATGTTAGTCAGTTCTTTTGTGGATGGGGCGAGTGAGGGTTATGGGGTCAATGGGACTCATGGGACTTATAGGACTCATGGGACTCATAGGGCTAATAAGACCCATAGGACTTAATGGGACGGCCATCCCAGTTCCCTCATCGCTCTATTGTTTCAGCCCGAGATGCCACCACAGCGTTGTCCCAAACTCACGGTGCAGGTTATTGCTGCGTGTGGTTGAGTCGGTCAGTTCGTCAGCCAGCGCACAATATTCCTTATAGCGTTCGCCAACGACAGTATCGGGGAATGCCACTGGATGTGAACCATTGAACGCATGGTCGAGAATCAATGCCTCCTTGTACGCCCGTGGCAGTTCAACAATGTCGGATGCAGTGTGGCAATCATAGAAGCGTGGCAAAGCACGACGGAACTCGTGCATTTTCTTGTCAAGCAGAAGTCCACACAGATAGTAGTCGGCAACGGCCTGGCGGTCTGGCAGCGAATCCATTTTCAGCATTATCATAAAATACTGTTCAGGGGTGCTGACAAGGCTGTTTGGTAACGCGCCAAGATAGCCACATATGTCCTTTGCGTTGAAACGGTGGAGACGCGAGCAAGTGTCGGTCAGGTCAATCAGTCCCTCGCTGCCGTATGGTTGTGGATAATCGAACAGATGTTCAGCCAGCTGTCCCTGACGCACAAGGGCATAGCAGCGAAGATTGTTGAGTCGGCAACTGGTCGGCAATGACTCCCGGCCCACATCGGCAGCACTTGCATACTGTTCTTTCAGCAGATAGCGCTCGGCACGGAGTTCATACATGAACACATCGCCAGCCTTGTGACATGCGCCACACAGCACAATCATCACAAACAGTGTGAGGAAGTTGGGCCACAGGTAGCGGCTCATGGTGTAGTCACCGTCAACAATGTGCTGGTCGGAATAATGATGCAATCCCCACACCACCAAGGCATAGAGTGCCAACAGCAACGGGCAAGCCCAGTACCATCCACCGAATGTGAAGTCAGCAATAGTCTCACGAGTCATGCTGGTGAGCATCGCCAGAATCAGCATCGATGGGAAGAATGTCAAGGCATAGAACCGTCCTTCAAGACGGGTTATGCGTGCCACTCCCCGCTGCACAGCAATCAGGGCAATGGTGATGATCACTGCTCCTGTTCCACGGTAGTATGTAGTGACTCCATTGGAGAACACATGTTGAGCCTCTGCAAGCAAATCGCCTTGCAAGCAAAAGAGGTAGGTGAAGCAGAACAGTGCAAACAGCAGCGAACATGCTAACCGTATGACACCTGCCGTGGTGTGTGGTATGGGGTTGTTGTAACTCATTTGTTTTTAGTTCTTTATCATAGACTCTCTGTCACGAGTTCTCCGTCGCGATGTCAGTTGCTGCGTTTCAGCACCATTGCAAGGCGTGCAGGCAGATAGAGTTTGAGCCAGCCCTTGCCGTCGTCGGCATAGAGTTCATCGTGCAGCGTGAGATGTTCGACTGAATCGTCGGTCAACTGGAAACCGCCGAAGTCGGGATTGTCGGTATTGAGGACTACATGGTAAGAGCCTTCTGGCACCAGGAATCCATAGTCACTGAACGAGCGGTTTGGTGAGAAATTGAACACAAACAGCAGGTCGCCGCGAGTGAATGCAAGCACCTGATCGCCATCGTTGTGCCATATTTCCTGTACTTTGCTCTTCTGGAAATTCTTTGTTCCACCAATCAGATGCATCAGTTCGCGGTCGAAGTCGCCGAGATAGTGGTAACACAGTTCATGGTCATCAACCAGATGCCACTGACGGCGAGCATACTTGTGGCTCCATCCATTGCCGCCACGCGGGAAGTCAATCCACTCAGGATGTCCGAACTCGTTGCCCATGAAATTGAGGTAACCTCCGTTGATGGTGCTGGCAGTCAGCAGTCGTATCATCTTGTGCAAGGCAATGCCACGGTGCGCCATGAAGTTTTCGTCGCCCTTCTTGAAATGCCAGTACATATCGGCATCAATGAGTCGGAACACGATGGTCTTGTCGCCCACCAGTGCCTGGTCATGGCTTTCAGCATAGGAGATGGTCTTTTCGTCGTTTCGGCGGTTGGTTGTCTCCCAGAACATCGACGATGGTTTCCAGTCTTCGTCCTTGAACTCCTTTATTGTCTTAATCCAGAAGTCTGGAATGTTCATTGCCATTCGGTAGTCGAAGCCGTAACCGCCCAGGCGGAACGGTGCAGCGAGTCCCGGCATTCCGCTCACCTCCTCTGCGATGGTGATGGCAGATGGTTTCACCTCGTGGATGAGCAGATTGGCAAGTGTGAGATATGCGATGGCTTCGTCGTCCTGATGTCCGTTGTAGTAGTCGCCATAACCGTCAAACGACTCTCCAAGTCCGTGGCTGTAATAGAGCATACTGGTCACTCCATCAAAGCGATAGCCGTCGAAATGGAATTCGTCGAGCCAGTATTTGCAATTGGACAGGAGGAAGTGCAGGACTTCATTTTTGCCATAGTCAAAGCACAGACTGTCCCATGCTGGATGTTCGCGGCGTGGTCCCTGCATAAAGTACTGACAAGGGTCGCCTGCAAAGTTACCAAGTCCTTCTGCCTCGTTCTTCACGGCATGTGAGTGGACAATGTCCATAATTACAGCTATGCCGTTCTGATGTGCCGTATCAACCAGTTCCTTCAATTCTTCGGGTGTGCCAAACCGGCTTGATGGTGCGAAGAAACTGCTGACATGATAGCCGAAACTGCCATAATAAGGATGCTCGGCAATCGCCATTATCTGTATGCAGTTGTATCCTGCCTTGATGACTCGCGGCAGAATCTTTTCCTGAAATTCTCGGTATGTCCCCACTCTCTCTTCGTCCTGTGCCATGCCGATGTGGCATTCATAGATTAGAAGCGGAGCGGTATTGGGTTTGAACGAGCGTTTTCTCCACTTGTACTCGTGTTCAGGTGCCCAGACCTGAGCCGAGAATATGTGTGTCTGTGGGTCCTGAACCACACGGTTTGCCCATGCCGGGATGCGTTCGCCCATACCTCCGTCCCAGTAGATGTGGAGTTTGAAATGGTCGCCATGATGGAGGGCAGTGTGACGCAGTTGAAGTTCCCACACGCCATTGTCTTTCGGTTTCAACTGATATTGCGGCATTTCGCACCAGCTGTTGAAGTCGCCCACCATATAGATGGCTGTGGCATTGGGAGCCCACTCACGAAACACCCATCCCTGCTGCGTGCGATGGAGACCAAAATAGAGATAGCCATCGGCAAACTCGCTGAGAGTCTGCTTGCCGTGGCAAGTCAGTTCACTGGCTTTGTAGCATGTATGCTCGTGGCGGTCCACTATGGCCTTCTCAAATGGTTCGAGCCATGGATCGTTCTTTACAAGTCCAATGTGTTTCATATTATGAGTTAAGAATGATTCGATTGAGGTTAATGTTTTTAAGGTATATCTGGTTGCGTCAAGGCATGACTGTCGAAACAAGGGTTAGTTCTGTCGGCAGCATCGAAACTGTCATAAGCCGGAATGTCCCCCGTCAGCACTTCACCTTGAATATCACTTTCTTTATTACATCATCGTCCGCTATGCATGGTGCATGACCGTCCTGTGGGAAGAAGATGGCAAACATGCCAGGCTTGACTGCGACATACTGCTGTGCCATTCCTTCGTAGAATGTGATGTCCTTTTCTGCATTATATGGTTGTTCGTCAAGGTCTTCACGCGGAGTATATCCCATGACCTCGGTACACGACAATGGTATCTGGATGTCAATCATCTCGTTGTGGCTTTCGAGTTTTGCCTCGGCAGGGGTCTTGCCTTTTGCCAATGAGAAATTGACGAACAGGTCGCTGCCGTCAATCACCTGCTTACCTTCGGGTTGCTGCGCAAGGTCGTGTGAATTGATGTATTCCAGCACCTTGCTGAATCGAGGGTTCAATGCCTCGTATTTGCTAAGATTGTTGATTGAGTCGATTATCATCTGTTGTTTGGATTAGTAAGTTGTTGTTATCGGGTTTATAGTGTCCATTGGGCTATCCGGCATCATCAGCCCAAGCCCAATGTGATTATTATCTGTCAAGTTCCACAACGCCACGGTTGTAGCGTCCCTTGCGGATGACCTTGCCGTTGCGGTCTTTCTCGGTGAATGCCCCATCGCGCAGGTCTTCCACATACGAACCTTCGAAGCGAGTGCCGTCGGCATCTTCCTCCACGCACTTGCCGTGCTTTTTGCCATCGAGGAAATGTCCCTTGAACTTCACTCCGTTCTTCATTCTCAGCACACCTTCGCCATTCATTTCGCCGTGTGCCCATTCGCCGTCATAGACATCACCATCCTTCGAAGTGTATTTGCCACGACCGTTCTGCATGTCTTCGGCCCAGTAGCCTTCATAGCTTGAACCGTCGCTCCATGTATATGAGCCGAATCCTTCCATCAGGCCATTCTTGAATCCACCCACATATTTGCCTTTATCTACATAGGTGAAGATGCCCTGACCCTGGCGCAGACCGTTGACATAGTCGCCTTCGTACTTGTCGCCATTGGCAAATGTGTAGATGCCCTTGCCGTTCATCAGGTCGTCCTTCCACATACCGGCATAGGTGTCACCGTTGCTGTAATTGTAAGTGCCGTAGCCGTTGCGCATGTCGTTCTTCATGTCGCCATAGTAGGTGCTACCGTCGTTCCAGTCGAACAGGCCCTTGCCTTCTTTCTTGTCAGCCAGCCAATCGCCCTTGTACATTGCTCCGTTTGCCCATGTATATGTGCCGGTTCCCTGGCGCATGTCCTGTACCCACATGCCGACATACTTGTCGCCATTGTGATAGAACATAGTGCCTTGTCCCTCCTGGAAGTCCTTGAACCACAGTCCATCATAGCGATTGCCAGTGGCAAATGTATAGACTCCGCGTCCGTGCTGGTGGTCTTCATACCAGTCGCCTTCATAGCGTTCACCATCGGTGAACTGATAAACGCCGTGTCCCTGGCGCTTTCCCTTCACATATTCACCTTCGTAGGTGTCGCCAGTCGCAAATGTGGTCTTTCCCTTGCCGTAAGGTTTGCCACCCGACAGTTCGCCCACATACACGCCACCGTTCTTCGGGAACTGATACTGCCCCTGGGTCACTTTCTGTGCAAATGCAGAAAGTGGCAGAAGGCATACCATTCCCATCAACATATATTTACTTATTATCTTCATATTTTTCCTTAGTCAGTCTTGAATAATTGTACAAATATAGTGAGAATTCGGCAAACTTCAAAATAGATTAAGAAATATTAAACCTTTTTCACCCATTTCAACGCCGTGAGAATGTGATACGCACAAAAGCGCATTCATTCCACCACTGTTTTCTGCGCCATTGAAACATTCATTCACGGTGGTGCATCGTTCGCAAGCATTTGCTTACGAAGGCAGACATCGGCATCACTCCCCAACCGCTGACGACATCAGCAAGACATTGCGAAACGCCGTGTCAACTAACGGAATAGAGTGCGGCATCGTGCCTCGAATGAAGGCCGATTCATGTCTGCCACAGCAGTGGCTCTTCGGAAAATGCCTGAACGAGCACTCATGTTTCCTCTCACGAGCGCTCATAAATTGTAAAACGAGCGGAGGATAATATAAAAAGGTGTACACCTTCCCAGAAAAAGGTGTACAGCAAACGCAAGAAAGGTGTACACCAAAATTCAGGAAGGTGTACACCTTTTTCAATCTTCGAGCGCTCGTGAGAGAAAACACGACCGCTCGTTGAGACATTTATCACCGCACGATAAGGCATTTTTCTGTTCAATACAAGTATTCACAGTGCAAAATCAAACGATTTTCATGAAAGTAGTTGGGCATTTATCATTTTATTCTTAACTTTGCACTCAACTAACCACCACATCACAGTGGCAAAAACAAAACATAAGTCAAACCCTAACTGAAAATTCATTTACTATGTATTGCGAACAACATTTTGCAGAGCTCTATAAGAAAGACCCTGAGGCAGTGGCATTTTGTCCTTATCGCATCTGCCCAGTCGGCGCACACAGCGACCATCAGCACGGTAAAATCACAGGTCTGGCCATCGACAAAGGTATTCACATGGCTTATGCGCCAAAGCAGAACGGAGTGGTCGAACTTTGTTCATTGCAGTTTGACAAGCGCGCTCAGTGGCACATTGCCCGAATCCCGGAAGTGAAGCAATGCGACTGGGCTGACTACCTGCGTGGTGCAACCCTCTATCTGTCACAGCGCTATACACTGAGCAAGGGTCTGAGCGGTGTCATCGAAGGCACATTGCCAATTGGCGGACTGTCATCATCGGCTGCTGTTACGCTGGTCTATCTGAAAGCCTTGTGCGCAGTAAACGACATCAAGCTGGAACCTCTGGAAATGATTGCCATCGCCGTCGAGGTCGAAAACAACTATGTGGGTGTGAACAGTGGCAAACTCGACCAAAGTTGCGAAATATTCTCACGCAAGGACCATCTGCTCTACCTTGACACGCTCAACGACCAATACGAGCTGATACCTGCATCGAAGAACATGAAACCATACGAAATCGCTATCTTTTTCAGTGGCGTGGAACGCACACTCGCAGGCAGCAAGTTCAACATGCGCGTCGATGAATGCCGCAGCGCCGCTTATGCCCTGAAAGCATTTGCAGGAATGGAATACGGCAAGTTTGGCGAAACTCATCTGCGCGAAGTTCCGCGTGAAGTATTTGAGCAGTACAAAGACCGTCTGCCTGAAAACTGGAAACTGCGTGCCACCCACTGGTACACAGAGTACGACCGCGTTGAAAAGGCAGCAGAGGCATGGCGCAACGGTGACATCGAGGCATACGGAAAACTGAGTTTCGAAAGTGGTTGGTCGTCAATCTATAACTGGGAGACTGGTTCACCTGAACTCAAAGCACTGTACGACATAATGACTCGCACCGATGGCATCTATGGTGGCCGTTTCAGTGGTGCAGGATTCAAGGGATGCTGCATGGCACTCATCGACCCTGCCTATCGTGAAAGTATCCTCCAAAAGGTCGAGAAGGAATACATCGCCACATTCCCTGAACTCAAAGAGAAGTATCAGGCTGTCATCTGCAAAAGCGCAGACGGCATCATTTAGTCTCCTTACAGTTCGGTATTAACAGAAAATCAAAGGCAAGAAAACAATAAAACAAGAACACTAAAACTAAACATAAAGCAACACATCAGTTTACAATGAAATGCATAATTTTGGCTGCTGGCTATGCCACACGTCTCTACCCTCTCACTGAGAATTTTCCAAAGCCACTGCTCACAGTCGGCGACAAGACAATACTCGACTGGCTCATCGACGACATCGACGGAGCACACTTGGTCGATGAGTACATCGTCGTTTCCAATCATAAGTTTGCCTCACACTTCATGTCATGGGCAAAGGAGAAAACGGTCAAAATCACTGTTGTCGATGACGGCACATCGACCAACGAGACACGACTCGGAGCCGTATGCGACATTCAGTATGCCATTGACAAACTCGGCATCGACGATGACTTGCTCGTGATTGCAGGCGACAACCTGCTCGACTTCTCATTGCAGACTTTCGTGCACTATGCGGCTCAACATCAGACAAGTTGCATCATGCGATTCTTTGAACCCGATGACAACCGACTCCACAAGTGCGGTGTCATCTGCATCGACGACAACGATGTTGTCACCAATATGGAGGAAAAGCCAGCAGAACCCAAAAGCCACTGGTGCTGCCCACCATTCTACTATTACACGCGCGAAAATGCACAGTGGATTCGCCGCGGCATAGAAGCAGGCTGTGGCACTGATGCTCCAGGCAGTTACATCGCATGGCTGTCAACTCAGACAACGGTTCATGCAATGCAGATGCCAGGACAGCGCTACGACATTGGCAACCTTGAAAGTTACAACAAGGTGCAACAGACATACAAGGGCATCACCAAGTAGCCGTAGCCACACGGCACAGCCGCAGCAACTCACAAAAGCGACACGCAAAGCAACAAGCAAAAAAATCCTCCCAGACGCATCGTGGCGCTGGGAGGATTTTAATTTACTGTCAGAATCGGCAATGAGCCGTAAAGCATTTGAGCAGTTATTTCGTTTCTACTTCTTCCTGCATATCAATCAGTGTCCCCTGACTGTCTTTAAATTCATATTGAAGGAACGCAAGAGCCTGACTCGGTATCAGTTTGAAACCAAGACCATACTTTGCATGCCACTGCAATTTAAGCGACCAAAGCCCCTGATTGAGATATGCATAGACATATGGATGAACTAACAACTGGAATTTCTTCACCTTCAAGTGGTTGACAATGTAATCAATCTTGTTTTCAAGCGTTTCGGCAAAGAGATAGGATGACTTGATAGTACCCTTGCCCATACATGTAGGGCAGGTTTCATCAACATTGACATCCATTGCAGGACGCACCCTCTGACGGGTGATCTGCATCAGTCCGAATTTGCTTAGAGGCAAGATGTTGTGCTTGGCTCTGTCTGGGCGCATGATTTCGGTCATGTGCTCATAGAGTTTCTGTCGGTGTTCTGCTGTGTCCATATCGATGAAGTCTATCACGATGATTCCACCGATATCTCGGAGACGAAGTTGTCGTGCTATTTCGTCGGCAGCACCCATGTTCACCTCGAACGCATTGGCTTCTTGACCTTCGACTCCTCTGTTGCGATTGCCACTGTTGACATCAATCACATGGAGTGCTTCTGTGTGTTCGATGATGAGGTATGCGCCTTTTTTGTAACTTACCGTCCTTCCGAAACCCGACTTAATTTGACGAGTAATGTCGAAATTGTCAAATATAGGCAGTTCCCCCTTATAGAGCTTGACAATGTTCTCGCATTCGGGAGCAATGAGCGACACATACTTGCGTACCTCCTTGAACACATTCACATCGTTGACATGAATTGCTTCATAGGAAGGATTATAGAGGTCGCGCAACATGGCAACGGTGCGTCCGGTCTCTTCGTAAGCCAGCACCGGCAGTTCTGGTGCCTGCTGTACCTTACTGATGCAGTCGTTCCAACTCTCAACAAGGATTTCAAGTTCCTTGTCGAGTTCGGCCACTCGCTTACCTTCTGCAACCGTACGGACAATCACGCCGAAGTTTTTCGGTTTGATGCTCTGTACAAGTTGTTTGAGACGTGCACGCTCCTCAGCGCTCTTGATTTTGCTTGAAACATGAACTTTGTCAGCGAAAGGCATTAAAACAAGGTAGCGACCAGCGAAGGATATTTCCCCCGTAAGTCGCGGACCTTTTGTGTTGATAGGCTCTTTTGTAATCTGAACAAGCACCTCTTGGCCTTGTTCAAGGATTTTGTCAATCGAACCCTCCTTTGGCAGGTCGGACTGCCTACTGAACTTATCCCATTGAGGGAGTCGTTTGCGGTCGCTTGCTACCTGTTTTATATACTTTTCGAGCGAAAGGAACTGTGTTCCTAAGTCTTGATAGTGCAGAAATGCCTCGCGTTCATGACCGACTTCAACAAAACATGCGTTCAAACCAGGCATTATTTTTTTGACCCTGGCTGCATAGATGTTTCCAACGGAGAACTTGGTATCGGATGATTCTTTCTGAAACTCCACCAGTTTCTTGTCTTCCAGCAATGCGATGGTGACTTCGTTGGGCTGAGAGTCGATAATAAGTTCGCTTGTCATTTCGTCTTATGGCTTAGCCAACCTTATTTGCTCTTATGACGATTCTTTCTCAGTCTCTTCTTACGCTTGTGAGTAGAAATCTTGTGTCTCTTTTTCTTCTTACCGTTTGGCATAGTCCTGAAATTTTAGAGGTTTATAAATAATGGTTAACTACACACATGCAATCAGTTTGCAAAATCGAATTTCTGCAAATGATTACTTCATTGCCTCCATGAAAGTCTTTGCAGGCTTGAATGCAGGAATGTTGTGCTCAGGAATAACGAGAGTTGTGTTCTTTGAGATGTTACGAGCAACCTTCTGAGCGCGCTTCTTTACGATGAAAGAACCGAAGCCACGGAGGAATACTTCTTCACCATTTGTGATGTTTGACTTAACTGTAGCCATGAATGATTCTACAACATTGAGTACGACAGCTTTGTCCACACCTGTCTGTTCAGCGATTGACGCTACGATGTCTGCTTTTGTCATTGTTTTGAGTTTTTAATGATTAATATTTATTTATACATTTTCCTTTTGGCCACGACAAGCGATGTTTATATAACATAAAAGTGAGATATAGTTGTATAGCATCACACATCAAGTGACTTGCGTCGAACTAATGTTCAACCGCATCGGAGTGCAAAGTTAGTGTTTTCATTTCAAAACAAAAAATATTTCGCCACTTTTTATTGATAAAAATATGAAAAACAATATAATAACATTCGTTTTTAAGTTTCACATTGCATATTTACACCACAATAATGCAAATCAAGCGAACAAGACAACTCACAACATTTGCCAATATCAAACACCATCTCACCACCTAGAAGTCCTAGAAATCCTAGAAGTCCTAGAAATCCTAGAAATCCTAGAAATCCTAGAAATCCTAGAAGTTCTAGAAAGGCTAGATGTTCTAGAAATGCTAGATGTTCTAGAAAGACCAGAAGTCCTAGCAACCCAAGAAGCCACATGCCCCCATAAGCCCCACCACACTCACTGTCAAAAAAAAGAACGCACTCGCCAAAGTCGGAGAGTGCGTTCATAAATTCTATTAAGAGCCTCGCACAAGGACGAGCCCCTTTTATTATGCGAATCGCATCAAGGCTGATTATTCAGCACGGAGAGTGAAACGCTTGAAGTCAGTAACTGTGAGGTCCTTATCAACGCTCTGGAGATACTGAGCAACGCTTACCTTGTTGTCATCGATGTATGCCTGTTCGAGGAGACAAGACTCCTTATAGAACTTAGCAAGCATACCGTTAGCGATGTTCTGAATCATCTGTTCAGGGAGGTTAGCAGCCTTTTCTTCAGCAACCTTGACCTTGATTTCACGAGCCTTAGCAGCATCCTCAGCAGTGATCCATCCCTTAGCCATATTTGACTCGATGTGGTCGTCGCTGTCAACATGTGCAGGGTTGATGCCAGCCTTCTTCAGTGCAACCTCAACAGCCTTACCAATCTGGTTCTGCTTTGCTTTCTCGATGTTAGCAGCCATTTCAGTGTCCTTCACTGACTGTGGAACAGATGCTTCATTGAGAGCGATAGGTGCCATAGCAGCAGCCTGCATGGCAACATTCTTTGCAACATCTTCGTCGCATGGCTTGTTCATTGCGATAAGTGTGCAGAGGAAGTTCTGGTTCATGTGGTTGTAAACAGCAACGAAGTTACCTTCAACTGTGTTGTAACCATCAAGTTCCATCTTTTCACCTGTAACACCTGAGCGTTCAGTAACGAGATCAGGAATTGCACGACCGTCGATTGAGAGAGCCTTAACTTCGTCAAGAGTCTTGCACTTGTTAGCAACTGCAGCATCAAGAATCTTTGTTGCGAGTCCTACGAAGTCTGCATTCTTTGCCACGAAGTCAGTTTCACACTTGAGGGCGATCATTGCTGCGAAGTTGCCGTCAACCTTTGCGAGTACGCAACCTTCAGCAGCCTCACGGTCAGA
>JAGHSZ010000014.1 GCA_018065565.1 Candidatus Colivivens caballi | reverse complement strand
CCATAGTGAATCTTGGTGTCGTTCAGGTTGCTGTAACTTGGGAAATGCAGGTATCGGTTTACTCCCGACACTTCGCGTAAAGTTTCTGTTTTCTTTTCTTCTTCTGTCAGTAGTGGATTACCATACAACTTGTTGCCAGCAAAGTATGAGTCAAAATCATACCATCCATATTCGTCGGTAGCAGCGCCGACTCCGTTGTTATAGTAAATGCCCTTGACAACTGCCGCGAGATAGGCTTCCTTATGTGCCATGTTGTATTTATCGGTGTTGTCCTCGTATTCTGTGAGTTTCGCCTGATATGTCTTTTCATAGACGGTCTTGTCGATAACGGCATAATAGCATTGAGCCGCAGCAGACGAGTCTTCCTCCGGCGTACCAGTAGCACTGAGAAGTCGGTCGAAGTCGGCTACAAACTCAATCCGCGTCGATGGGTCGCCGTTACATATAGGTTTCTCCTGGAATGCCTTCAACTCTGGTTTGCACACGAATGCCCGGATGTCATCAATGGCATAGTCGGCACCACTCGAACCAGTACAGTTGTTCTCGAGCGAAATGATAAAGTGGTCGAACGAGTTGCTTGCGCCTGAAAATTCGTCGAACTGCGGGTCGAAGTAGTAATAGACGTGCATCCACTTTCTACGATAGTCAGGGTCGGTGGTACTTCTTTCACCATTTACATCATCCCAGTGGTTAGGTATATTGTCGAAACCGTCCTTTGTGTTACATCCGCCAGGTACATAGCCTGTCACATAGTTGTTCAGGATGACTTCTGTTCCGTCCTTCTTTACTCCCTTAAACGCAAACACCACATTTGCCGTTTCCGGATAAGTGTTAAACTCGTTTATCCATGCCGACACATATATTCGTGAACCAATGCACAGGTTGTTTCCGATGTTCAGCACGACCATACGTGTAGGGTCGGTCGCTGCATTGGCATAGAGGAAGAAACCCTTCTCCTCTCCGTTCTTATCGGCATAAAGACGGTCGTAGATGTCGCCTGATGCATTGAACGGTGTCTTGTTACTTCGATTCGCCACCATATACATGTTGTAGTCATAGCGCTGGTCGTAACCAAAGCCATACGCAGAAGATTCCCACTGCCAAGGCCATTTGTAATAACCATCACCATTGCTGTCCGCCACTACATCCTCAGGCTTGATGTCGTCAAAATTCACCACAGCAGTCGGTTCGCCATATTCTGCCATCATGTTGTTCGGGCGCTGATACTTGTACGCAAAGTCGTCTGCGTTCATGGTTGCTTCATCGACCATGTTTGCCTGACCCTTGGGCAGCACCTCGAGTTCAATCTCTTGCAATATTAAACTATTGGATGTATAGCCATGGGTAGTGCTGTCGTAGGTCTTGATATTGGTATAACTGTCGGCACTGCTTGCATCGATGGCATATACCCGAATCTGATAATGCCCCACTGTCGGTTTCTTCAAGTAGAGGGCAGCATCATATCCATTGGTACATTTATAAGTATATACCAAATTGTCCTTCATGTTATTACACAAAGTCTCTTCTGCATCGTTAAGCGGAGTGGAAACAGCTGTCTTGGTGTGAGTACCAATGACATTGCCGCTGCTGTCATACGAGCGATTGCCAGCCGTACTACCCAAGATGTTATTATATGTGTAACTGCCGCCGGTCTTCGTGCCTTTGCGTATTTCCACACGGTAGTGATATACGGGTTCGTATGTGTTGTCGCCTGTCTTATGATAAAATCCTGTCGGTCGTGCATTAGCGCCCCATCCTCGGTACTCGAAGTTTTCCAGACGGTACTGGAACGGCGTACCCTCAGGACACATCATGCGAATGACATTGGTGTAATTCTTCGCAGGGTCAGACTGCTCGTTCAGTTCATCCGTCTTTGTCTTCGCATTGTGGATGACGAAGATGTGGCGGTACTGGAGCGTAGGTTCTTTCAGGGTTGTATAGGTCGCACCCTGTGTGTAATGGTCGTCGGGCAGTGCGTTGGCAACATCGATGGCAATGACATCAAACAGTTCATCAGCCGAATTCGGTGCAGTATATGTGGCAATACATGCCGAGGTGCGTTCACCATCGACTGCACTGCCACCGAAGTAGCCCTTCTTCTTGCCCGCCCCGTCTTCCAGTTCCAGCGTATTCAGCGCCTGGAGCTTGATGTTGCCGAAGGCAATGCCATCGTATCCATGACCGACCGACCATTTCATCACATAGTTGCCCGCCTCGGTGACTTCCACCACCTGTGAATAGTTGTCTTCATCAAAGACGGCATCAGCAGCCGGATGACATGCCGTTGGGGTCAGGTCATCGTTCAGCAGTGAGCCCCCTTCGTTTCCCGACTCGTAGAACTTGAAGTTGAATTCTGGTCGGCTGCCTTCCCAGCCTGTATAACTGAAACTGATGCGATACTTGCCTGGCTGTAATGACAGTTGTCTCTCAGTGTTACTATCCTCGCCATAGGTGGCAGAGCCAACAGCGCCGCCACGTGCCGCCAGATAAATCATGTGGACCAGGTTGCCGCCATCGGCAAATCGGCGTTTACGGCTGCCCTCTACTATCGTCGTGCCACCAACTTTATGTCCTTCGCCGTCATCCACCACAAAGCCATTTGGCACATAACCGTCGTCGGGGATGTTGTCAAAACGGAAATAATCCGTGGCATACGACCGACCGGCTATGAACAGTCGCGACGACGACTCGTCGGTCTGATAGTCGTACCATCGATGATATACATCGTAATACATGGTGACCGAGTGGAAGTCGCTGAACGGTTCGAGGTCGAAGGTCTGACCTGGCAGCAGATAGATGTCGTGGGTGTATTCGTGGGCACGCTGCAGCGTCACGCCCGACCGTAGGCGCGGGTCGTCGGCAGCAGTCTTGTAGTCGGTCTTCAAGCCCTCGGGTGCAGTCCCCATCTCCGACACGATGCCTCGGTAGTGCTCGAACCGACGGCAGTCCTTCCACCCCTCCAGTTTCAGGTTCTTAAACAAAATCCAGTTGAAGCTGGCACCGCTGAGCACGATGCTGAAATCCAGCTTGCCATCCGTAATCACGATGTCCTTCACCAATGTGCCCTTGCGCCATCGGCTCGAACCATCCGAACCGACCGTCCCGAAACTGGTGATTCGGCTGCCGGTGTCGCCGTTTATGTCGAAATAAGCACCAGCGGGGTCATTGCCGCTGCCCGAAATGGCAATGTAGTCAAGACTCAGCCTGTACCTGCCGTTGGGAACGGCACTGATGGTCGTATGCGTAATCTTGCCATCGGTCAGGGTACCACTTGAAGCCGACCTCCACACCTCAAAGCACGGAAGCGTGAAATCCGAGCCCGTCGGGAGATTTGCGTAATCCTTATATGCCACAGCAACACCAATGTCAGCGGTGCTCCACCTCCCCATATTGGCATTGTTGGTCACTTCCACATAGTCCCACGCCATGGCACCATGGGTGCACAGCACAAACAGAAACAGTGTTAACGCAAAAATCCGTCGGCACGACATGTGCCCGACATAGTTTAAATAGTTTTTATACATCACAGAATAGTAATTCGGGGTGCAAAGGTACGAATAAATAATCAAACACGCAAGCAAATATGCAAAAAGGAAATATAAAAAAAGCGGAAGGGAGGACAATTTGGAAGGGAAATGGAGGGTAAAGAAGTTGAAAAGGGGGTGCAGGAGTTAAGTAGTGGCAGGAAGGACTTGTCATTTGTGTCTTCATCACACTACTTAACTCTCCACATACAGATTACGGAAAACTTAATCAATGGCTCAGTCTGTTTTTAGCATCCTCCTGTGCAGCAATGACGGCATCACACCATGCATCAAACTCAGGGTCGTCGTGTTGCAGTTCCTTGTGAGCAAGGATGTTGGCAACAGCCATGCGCACTCCTTGGTCGAAACGCACACTGGCGGCGAACCCTGGCACTGCACGGCGCAGTTTCGTACAGTCGAATATGACGGTATGAGCCTTGTCGCCAATGAGGTTACCCTCGAAATCATATTGTTTGCCAACTGCGGCAAGGAAATCGGAAGACACATGATAAGGATGCAGTTCCACTCCTAAGGCATCGGCAACAGACTGATAAATCTGGTTCCATGTAAGACTTTCGTCACCCATTATCTGGAACACCTCTCCCTTGGCATGTGCGTTGCCCATAAGGCCGACGAATGCCTTTGCGAAGTCGGAGTTGTGGGTCAGAGTCCAGAGTGTGGTGCCGTCACCAGGGATGATGACGGGTTTGCCCTCAATCATGCGTCGGAGCACCTGCCAGCTGCCGTTTCTGCCTTCGACTGCCACAGGCACACTGCGCTCACAGTATGTATGGCTTGGACGGATGATGGTGACAGGAAATCCATCCTCGCGATAGTGGTGCATGAGCAGTTCCTCACAGGCAATCTTGTTGCGCGAGTACTCCCAGTGCGGATTGCTTAGCGGTGTGCCCTCTGTGATGTAAGGCGACGACAGCGGTTTCTGGTATGCCGATGCCGAACTGATGTACATGTACTGGCGAGTGCGTCCGCTGAACAGACGGATGTCGCGCTACACCTGCTCTGGCACGAACCCGATGAAGTCGCATACCACATCAAACTGCATGTCTCTGATCAAGTCAGCCACAGCAGCCTCATCGTTGATGTCGGCAATGATGTTTGTCACTCCTGCTGGAACTTCGTCGGAACGGGTTCCACGATTAAGCAGATAAAGTTGCCATTCTGGCATTTGTGCCACAAGGCGGGTGATGGCAGAACTGATGGTTCCTGTGCCACCAATGAACAGAGCTTTCATATATTTGTCAGTTTTTACTTTTAATTTTTAAGCCATTTGCTATTTGCCATTATTTAGGCTGTTAGCTGTTAGCCATTAGCCATTGGCTTCTCTCCACTTTTCACTCTTCACTTTTCACTCTTCACTTTTCACTCTTCACTTTTCACTTTTCACTTGCGCAGCACTACTTTTCACTTTTCACTTTCCTTACGCTTGCCTCATACTCAGCATCAGTCGAAAGATGCTCGATTATCATAGGCATGCATGGATTTTCCGCGTTGGCAAGTCTTATGTAGAGTCCGAGGTCGAGTGTTCCCTCGCCACATGCGCACTCTTCAAGTTGGAATGTATATTCCTCCCTCAGGCGTATGTCTTTCAGATGGCAGCTACAGATAGTGCCCTTCAACTTCGTGAAACATTCTTTAAGAAAGCGGTCGTTGAAGAAATAACGGTCGGGAGAGGTTATCATATTGACAATGTCGAGATGGGTGCCAAACTGCTGACGGTTGACATCACGGATAAGTCGCAGATACTCATCGGGACTGCTCGGTATCATCCATGGCATCGACTCAATACAGAACTTGGTGTGGAGAGGCTGAGCCGTGTCGATGATATGCTGAATCATGGCGACCGCCATGCCCCACAGTTCAGGACTGAAATTGTTGCGATACCCCCCATCCCACCTCGGTCCGTATGGAGTGCCAACCACATTGACACAGCAAATGGCACCGATGCGGTCAGCCATACGGAGTTGTCCGATGGCATAGTCAATCCATTTTTTCCGTTCAGCAGGGTCGGCAGCAAGAGTGTTGCGCCAAACACCCACTTCGGCAATAGTAAGTCCTGCCTCGGCAGCGGCATCGCAATAAGCCTGAATGACCTCCTCGCCGGCAAGATAATCCACTGGAAACACCACTGATTTCAGACCGAGCGACTTATGCTTTTCAGCCCATTCAGCAGGACTGCTGTGGCTGAGTGACGATGAAATGCCCAGGTACATCAGAAAGTCCTCCTATGTATTACTGACGCATCCATTGCATCAAGATTGCGTACACCCGTACGAGCCATCACACTGGCAAGTTCCGCAGTCATGGCATCAATACGCTGTGACACTGCATCCGCCCCCAGTCGGAGTAACGGCATGAGATGACGGCCCACCGACACACCCTTCGCCCCGAGCGCAAGGCATTTGTAGGCATCCATGCCACTTTCTATGCCACAATCCACAAACACATGTACATCCTGACCCACAGCCGAGATGATGTCGCCAATGGCCATCAACGGAGCAACAGAGTAAGGCATCATGCCATGATGGTGCGACACCACAATGCCGGCACAACCAGCCTTGGCACATTTCTCCGCATCGCTGGCACTCAATACCCCCTTGACAATGAACGGCACACCAGCGGCATCAACAAACTCTGCAATTTCAGCAGTTGACTTTGCCTTCATGGGCAGACCAAACACATTGTCGTATCCACCCTCGGCATTAAATGCGTGGTCGATGTCCATTCCCACAGCAATGCAACCCACACCGACGGCATGTTGTATCTTTCGCATCACCTCGTCGTTGTCGGCATGAGGTTTGATGATTTTTACGGTACGGGCACCAGTGGCAACAATACTTTCCAGTTCCTCGTCACTGCCCATTCCAACCCAGTGCATGGCATTGCTCTGGACGGCTCCCTGTGCATATACCACCATCCCGTCAGGGGCAGTGTTGCCAAGGTGCGACAAGGCTGCGGTCATGATTGGAGTCGAAAATGTGTGGCCAAAGACCTTATATTCTGTTGAAGGTAGTGCTGAGTCCAGATAACGGGTCTCAAGCAACAGCGAGTCAAAGTAGTCGCGTGTGATTTTGTCGGGTGAAGCTGAATATTCCATTATTGAGAGTTTAGATATTAAAGCTTGAAAGTTAAAAATTAAGAAGACCTTCCCCGTCCCTCCCTTTCAGGGCGGGGGCAGAATGATGCTGCGCATCAAGCGTTCTGTTGATTTCGTCCATTCTTTCATCGGTCAGCTCATATTGTCTGATGACGAACAGTCCGAGCAGCATCAGCAGCGATGGGATGACGGTCACAAGCCACAATATGCCTTGTTGTGCCAGCAGCGACTGCACGGGTGCCTTTGCGCTGAATCCCACCCACGAAAGTACAAAACCAGGGATGACACCGCCAAGTGCCATACCAGCCTTGAGAAACAAGCAAGTTATGGCATTGACAATGGCAGCAATGCGCCGGCCAGTTGTATATTCGCCAAAAGTGACAACCTCGGGCACAAGAGCCCACATATACCCCGTCGCAATCAGCACGCCGACACTCTTGACAAACTGAGCAATACACAGCAGCCAGAAGTTCGACCGCAGTGCCGGAACCGACACAAACACATACATGAGCATCATGCCAACAATGGCTACACATATTGACAGACTGAACATCCGGCGTTTGCCGATGCTACGCTTGATGGCAGGCAGCAGCGGCATGAAGATGAATGCAGGAATGGTTCCAAGCCACATGAACACCGTTGTCATAAATGTGTCAGCACCAATGTTGTATGTCATGAAATAGGAATCGGCAGCATTGCTGACGCTCATCATCGTAAATGAAATGATGAAGAAATACGCCAATATGCGCAACGGCTTGTTGCGTACAAACTCCATCCACACATCGCTCACCTTCACCTGTTCGGCAGCAGCCTTGTCCATAACCACATTTTCATGGGTCTGCGTGAAACAGAAAATCAGCAGCAGCAGTCCGCCAATGGCAAAGATGCTCATAGTGACAAACCATGCTTCTCCCGCCTCGGGCGTACTGTACTGTGCCACCATCTTTCCAGTGACAGGGTCAGCCACCTTCGGGGCAAACAAGGCAATGACCAGTGGCAGCGTCTTGACAATGAGTGCAGCCAGATTGCTGAACACCATACGGACACTCGTCAGTATGGTAATCTCGTTGGTGTCGCGTGTCAACGATGAGTTGAGGGCTCCATACGGCACATTAATCAGTGTGTTACACATGCTCAGACCAATATAAGTAATGTACGCGTAAAGCGATGAGCCACTGAATCCGTTCCAGAAGCAGAGCATGGCAAATGCAGCAAGAGGCAGACCACCGAGAATGAGCCACGAGCGGTATTTGCCCCAGCGGGGATGCATCTTGTCGATGAACGCACCCACCATCGGATCCCATATCACATCGATGATGCGGACCACAAGAAACATCAGTGCTGCCACATCCGGCGCCAGTCCATACACATTGGTGTAATAGAACAGGAGCCAGATGTTCACAGTCTGGTAAATTATGTTTTGTGCAAGGTCGCCAGTGCAAAAGCCTATTCGTTCGCGCCAGCTGAGTTTCTGCCCAATATACTCCATGGTATTGTTAAAAGGTAATACTGTTAGATTCTTTGTCGCTTGCAAAGATAGAAAATTATATTTGTAATATGCCGTCAACTGCACAAAATAATGCCCCCTTGATTTGAATTTTCAGCATATAGCCACAAATCATACCATATTTCCCCTCTATAAAAGATGCTAACAGACACACTGCACACCCCCGCCAATGTGCAGTCGGCATATTAAATCCGAATTGAAAATGATGTCAGAAAGGCGTATAAATCCAAAAACAACGAAAAAAAGTAAAGTTATGAACCGTATGTCAGTATTTTTTATTTACTTTGTGACTTGATAGCATTAAAGTGAAAACAGACCTTCCCCCTTCCCCTTCCTTTCAGGACGGGGAGTGGTTACTTGTAACAGACCTTCCCCCTTCCCCCTTCCTTTCAGGACGGGGAGTGGTTACTTGTAACAGACCTTCCCCCTTCCCCTTCCTTTCAGGACGGGGAGTGGTTACTTGTCAATCCCACATCCAGCATCATTCAACCCCCGCCCTGAAAGGGAGGGATGGGGAGGGTCCCTAACAGCTAACAGCCTAAATTTAAATTTTAACTTCATTGACACGGCAAAGGTACAGATAAAAACTGAAAAACTCACATCTTTTGGAGGGATTTTTAGTTCATTCGGCATTCTGAGCGGTTGAAAATATCTTTTCATTTCACAAGCGACTTCCAGTCGCAAAAATACACACTCGCAAAAACATGTTTCACACTTAGACTTTATGCCTTACATAATAGCCGCATCACGCGATATATCGTATGAGTCCCTATTTTCTTTCCAGATGTTTCTCCGTTTGCAAATAAAACCTTATCTTTGCACCACGAACCAATCTAAAATACAATCATATGAACAAACTTCACACACTCATTCTCATGTGTCTGCTTTCATTGGTAGGCATAAGTGCTAATGCACAAGAATTTCATCCATGTGATGCAAACCACGACGGCACAGTCGATGTTGCCGACATCGCAATCACGGCGAATTACATCCTGACGGGTGAGTATCAGTCCGACGAGCCATCAGATGACCCCTATAATGGTCACGAATATGTTGACCTCGGCCTTTCCGTCAAGTGGGCTACCTGTAATGTTGGTGCAGTCTCTCCCGAAGACTATGGCGACTATTTCGCCTGGGGCGAGACCGAACCGAAGGACTATTACGATTGGAGCACTTACAAGTGGTGCAACGGCTCGAATAATACCCTGACCAAGTACTGCACAAGTCCATCCTATGGCACAGTTGACAACAAGACAGTTCTCGACCCAGAGGACGATGCCGCCCATGTGAACTGGGGCGGTGACTGGCGTATGCCGACACCGGCAGAACAGGAGGAACTTATCAACAACTGCACATGGAAATGGACAACGCAGAACGGTGTCAAGGGCTACACTGTGACCAGCAATATTAACGGCAACTCCATTTTCCTTCCTGCTGCCGGCTACTGCCTCGGCGGCGATGTCCGCGGCCAGGGCTACTACGGGTACTACTGGTCTTCCACGTCTGATGGCAGCATCATCGCGTACGGCCTGCACGTCAATTCGGGCAGCCAGTACGTGGGCTACGACTCTCGCAAGCTCGGCTACTCTGTCCGCGCGGTTTGCCAAGATCAAGTTCCGTCCATCACACTGTCCGCAGATTCAACAAAAATAATGATAGGCAAGACATTCCAACTTACAGCAACAGGCACTCCGCTACATGCTATCCAGACAGTGACCTGGACATCGAGCAACCCATCTGTTGCAACAGTCTCAGAGTCTGGACTTGTCAAGGGTGTCGGTACTGGTACAGCAGTCATCACTGCAACAACGGCAGAAGGTGGCCTGACTGCAACCTGCAATGTCGAGGTTGTTGAACCCGATTATAATGGTCATGAATATGTTGACCTCGGTCTTCCGTCAGGTCTCCTATGGGCAACCTGCAATGTCGGCGCAGATGCCCCCGAAGACTATGGTGACTATTTCGCCTGGGGCGAAACAGAACCAGAACCGAAGGACTATTACGACTGGAGTACTTACAAGTGGTGCAACGGTTCATATGATACTCAGACCAAATACGGCACAGATTCCTACTTTGGCACCGTTGACAACAAGACCGTGCTCGACCCAGAGGACGATGCAGCCCATGTGAACTGGGGTGGTGACTGGCGCATGCCGACCAAGGCAGAGCTGGAAGAACTTCTCAACAACTGTACATGGAAATGGACTACACAGAACGGTGCCAATGGATGTAAGGTGACCAGTAACATCAATGGCAATTCCATTTTCCTTCCTGCTGCGGGCTACGGCTACTACGGCGATGTTCTCGGCCTGGGCAACGACGGGCGCTACTGGTCTTCCACGCATGATGGCAGCAGCCACGCGTACGACCTGCGCTTCGGTGCGGGCAGCCAGAGTGTGTTCGACATCAGCCGCTTCAGCGGCTACTCCGTTCGTGCTGTGCTTTCGGAGTAATTTGAAAGGTACATATCCCCATCCCCAGTAATTTTGATTCAGGAGTGTGCGCAAAGGAGTGGCTCCCCAAAAAAAGAGTTACTCTGCACACACTCAGGAATTAAAGCCATTGTTTTATAAACGAATGCAGAAAGGCACATCGGTGCATTTTCTTAGGATGAATAATTACATTTAGAGTGACTGAAAATATGTTTTCATTTCAAAAGCGTCTGTAAGACACTATTCAAAAGTTGAGTACATACTCGTAGCGAAGCGATAAGTAACGAAGTGATAAGTAGCCCGGAAGGGCGATTCGTCAACTGAGCAAGAACTTGCGAAAGTTGAACAACTAAAACAACCATAAAACCAAACAACTAAACGACCAAACAATATGAAAGCAAGAATTATGAGTTTATTCTCCATGATATGTGGAATCATGGGATGTACGGCACAGCCAAAAGGCTATGAAAGCGTGGATGTGACAGAGTTCGACCGCATCATCTCGGATGCAGATGTGGTTCGTCTCGATGTCCGCACAGCCGACGAATACTCCGATGGTCACATCGACGGAGCAATCAATATCGACATCCAGCAGAGCGACTCCTTCGACAGCCTCGCCACAAAGACACTGCCAAAGGACAAGACCATTGCCGTCTATTGTCGCAGTGGCCGACGCAGCAAGGTTGCAGCCGAACGCCTTGCAGGTCAAGGATTCAAGGTGGTGGAACTTTCCAATGGGTTCAACGGTTGGACAGGTGCAGGCAAGTCCGTGACGAAAGATGCTGTCGATATGTTTCTTACCGACAACGGCACCATCGTCCGCACCTACTGCATCAAGCATGGCACGGTCCGCATTCAGATTGGCAACAAATGGATTTATGTTGACCCGGTCACCAAGGCAGCACAACCTGTCACCGATTACAGCAACATGCCAAAGGCCGACATCATACTTATCACCCATGAACACGGCGACCATCTCGACACACAGGCCATCAGCCAGTTAATGAAATCCAGCACCATGCCCATCACCAACCAGCGCAGCAATGCGCAACTTGGAGGTGACGGCAAGAGCGTAGTCATGAAGAACGGCGACCACCTCACGCTGGCAGCGCCTGTTCGCATCAAATTAGAAGCCGTACCTGCATACAACACTGGTGCCGACAAGCAGCAGTTTCATCCAAAAGGACGCGACAACGGCTACATCATCAACATCCCTGCCGAAGCTCCTGGCAAGGCATTCCGCATCTACATTGCTGGCGACACTGAGGACATCCCCGAACTAACAGACATCAAAGACATCGACATCGCCTTCCTCCCTTGCAACCTGCCATACACCATGTCGCCCGAACAGCTGGTCAAAGCAGCAAAAACTGTCAAGCCAACTGTTCTCTTCCCTTACCACTACGGGCAGACCGACATGCAGCAAGTGGTAAAGATGCTTGATGGCAGCGACATTGATGTGAGAATAAGAAAATACCAATGAAAGTGAAAAGTAGTGCTTCGCAAGTGAAGAGTGAAAAGTGAAGAGTGAAAAGTGAAAAACAGACCTTCCCCCACCCCCTTCCTTTCAGGACGGGGAGTGGTTACTTGTCAATCCCACATCCAGCATCATTCAACCCCCGCCCTGAAAGGGAGGGATGGGGAGGGTCCCTAATGGCTAACAGCTAATGGCCAACGGCTAACGGCTAACAGCTAACAGCCTAAATTTAATTTCTAATTTCCTATGGCAACGACATTTTATGAGATATTCAGTGAACTGAACAAGATTCCACGCCCTTCGCATCACGAGGAGCGTGTAGCCGACTACCTCTGCCTGTTCGCCTCCGAACACGGACTGACTTATCGGCGCGACGAACACAACTGCGTAGTTATTGAAAAGGCAGCATCGCCAGGGTGCGAAGATGCCGAGCCCATCGTTATCCTCAACCACATGGACATGGTGTGCGTAGCAAAGGACGGTTATCTGCGTGACGGTCGCCCGTTCGACCCTCTGACCGATGAAATCCGCCCTTACATCGAAACCGATGCCAACGGCACCCGATGGATGAAAGCCGAAGGCACATCGCTCGGAGCAGACAACGGCATGGGACTGTCAATGGCACTTGCCATACTTGCCGATGACAGCATCGTTCACCCTGCCATCGAAGTGCTTACCACCACAAACGAAGAAGACGGCATGAGCGGAGCAGAGGGACTGAGCCGTGACTTCATCCACGGTCGCAAGGTCATCAATCTCGACTCCGAAGCCTACAACGAAATCACAGTCGGTGCAGCAGGTGCTTGCCTGCAAGTCGGCAAATGGGACATCGAGCGCCAACCTCTGCCAGAAGGGTTCACCTGTATGCGCCTCGTCATGGACGGAGGTCTGGGCGGGCACTCTGGGGTTGACATCAACAAGGGCCGCAGCAACTGCATCAAGGAGTTGTTCAGCATGATCATGCACGACTTCGACGGAGGCACCCGCGACCTCAACGGCATCCTCATTTGCCACATGAGTGGCGGCACAGCCAATGCCTCCATCGCATCATGGGCAGAGGCAACCATTGCCGTGCCAGCCGAAAATGCCGAACAACTGAAACCACAGGTTCAGCACTGGAACGAGTGTCTGCAAGCCAAGTATGCCGAGACCGACGCCACAGTCAATGTCCGACTCGAACCAGCCGAGCAACAGCCTACCTACATCACCAATGCCGGCAACATCATCTGGTGCATCAACTTCCTGCCATGTGGAGTGGAAGCCATGCGCACCGACATGCCTGGCACTGTGATGACCAGCAACAACATCGGCATGCTGCGCATCGATGGCAACCGTCTGACCGTGTCGTGCCACACTCGCAGTTTCAGCAATCAGAAACAGGCGGAACTGAGCAGCGTCATCCGCAGTCTGATGCGTGCAGCGCAAGCCACAGATGTGGAAATGCTCATGGACACGGGTTCGTGGGTGGAGCGCGCAGACTCTCCGCTCCTTGCCCTCACTTGCCAGACATTCAAGGATGTGCTCGGATTCAAGCCTAAAACCGTTGCTATGCATTTCGTGCTTGAAGCAGCATACTATGTCGAGAAATACCCAGGCGTGGAAATCGCCTCCATCGGTCCACTCATCATCGAGCCACACTCCACCTCCGAGCGCGTCAACCTCGACACCGCCGACAACATCTGGAAAGTCACCGTCGAACTCATCAAGCGACTGGCAGGAAAGTAATTATCTATTACCCCCCGCCCTGAAAGGGAGGGATGGGGAGGGTCATATCCACTAAACCACCAAACAACCAATCTACTAAACAACTAACATATGATTTACCGCACATTAGGAAAGACCGGATATAAGGTCAGTGAAATATCACTCGGAACATGGCAACTCGGTTCACGCTGGGGAGACGAATTCAACGACGAAGTAGCACAGCAGACACTTCAATCAGCCGTTGACAACGGCATCACACTCTTCGACACAGCCGACATCTATCAGGACCGTCTGAGCGAACCAGCCATTGGCAGATTCCTCAACGGCGAGAACGGCTACAACCGTCAGCACCCCGACAATCCCGTACATGTAGTCACCAAGATGGGACGCGACCTCAACCCACATGTAGCAGAAGGCTACAACGAGCAGAACCTCCGTTATTTTGTTGACCGTTCGCGCCGCAACCAACAGGTCGATGCACTCGACCTCACCCTGCTACATTGTCCACCTACATCGGTGTTCTCCGACAAGAAGGTGTTTGATGTGCTCGACCGCATCAAGGCCGAAGGTCTCATCCGTCACTATGGAGTGAGCATCGAAAAGGTAGAAGAGGGACTCACGGCACTCGACCACGACATCTCTGCCATCGAGGTCATCTTCAACATGTTCCGCATGAAACCAGCCGAGGAACTCTTTGCACGCTGTGCAGAAAAGAATGTGGGCATCATCGTCCGTGTTCCACTTGCCAGCGGACTCCTCACAGGCCGTTACACTGCCGACACCAAGTTCGGTCCTCAGGACCACCGTACATTCAACCGCAACGGTGAAGCATTCGACAAGGGCGAGACTTTCTCCGGCGTAGATTATCTCACCGGTGTTCGCGTAGCACAGCAACTGAAAGAGGAACTCCACACCGACAACCTCGCAGCCACTGCCCTTCGCTGGATTCTTATGCACCCAGAGGTCAGCGTTGTCATCCCTGGTGCCAGCCGTCCACAGCAGATTGTCGATAATGTCGTGGCATCCACACTGCCGCCACTCACCGACGAGCAGATGCAGACCGTCAGCCGCATCTACGACAAGGAAATCCGTCCATTGGTGCACCACCTCTGGTAGCACTGCAATGCCGCCTCACCCTCATGTCCACCCACACAAATGGTCGGTCGTGCAGAGATAAATTGTCTAACGAGCGGTCAGTAATTGTCTATCGAGCGCTCGATAATTGTCCAACGAGCGGTCGATAATTAAAAAAGGTGTACACCTTCCTGAGAAAAGGTGTACAGCAAACGCCAGAAAGGTGTACACCAAAATTCAAGAAGGTGTACACCTTTTTATATTATCCTATGCACGCGTGAACATTTACGAGCGCTCGTGAAGGAAAACATGAGCGGTCCTTATACAAAACTTCCACAGACCATCCACTGATTCCACAGACCATCCACTGATTCCACGGACCCTCCCCATTCCTCCCTTTCAGGGCGGGGGTGGATAGATGAAGGGGGTTTGATGCAAACCTTTTTTTGGCAAAATAAAGAAAAAAGTAACAACATTTGTAGCAAATCGTCTGTTCGTTGCGTCTAAAAGAGTGAACAATCAAAAAAGGCATGGATTGACATGCATATAGACTCAAAACGGTGTCAACACAGAGAAGGTTTATTTTTACCTTATCTACAAACCTTTTCACAGAGTGTGCCTGTGGCACATGGAGAGGACACTGAGTGTGGGTATCCGCATGGCTCTGCTGAACTCAGTAATGCCATTGGCATTCTCTGTGAACGGGATTAAAGCTTAGAGCTCTCAGCCCTCAACTCTCATCCCGTTACTCTGTGTTAAGGTGGGTTCTATAAATTCACCGTCACAATAATAAATGTAACTGATGGGCTTAAATAAACTTTTCGCCGCTTTTGGCTTTCTTTCGGCATCTTGCTGTT
>JAGHSZ010000059.1 GCA_018065565.1 Candidatus Colivivens caballi | reverse complement strand
CTTTTCGCAGGAAGGTGTACACCTTTTTCAATTATCCTCCGCTCGTGTGAACATTTACGAGCGCTCGTGAGGCAATTTATGTGCGGTCGATTGGGTAAATAGTGGTTTAGGGGGCTTTGGGGCAAATCATGAATTGTGGGAATTATCAATTACGAATTACTTCTGGTATTTCATGCCATTCTGGATAACGATGCCGTGGGAAGGAGGACGATAGACTTCCTCACCGTGTGTCCCTCTCTCCGTGTCGCAGACATACTTTGTGAAAAGGCTTACTAACAATCGGGTGAAAACAAGAAAGCCTCTCTGCTATTGAAACATTTTTCAATTCTCTATTATTAATTCTCAATTATTTGTGCAATATCAGAAAAACATGTGGCTTTATTCCCTTTTATTTATTACCTTTGCCATCGGAATAAGAAAAGACCTAATAATGAGCAAGCGCAATTCATTCTTGGTTGGAAAAGCTTTTAGGGCTTATTTGACGGCAACCGTGCTGACAGTTGCTGCCACGCAGGTGGCAAGTCTGGTCGATGCTTCACTGGTGGGACAGCTTATCAGTGCCGAGGCACTGGGTGCGGTCAACATTTCAAAACCAATACTGCAACTGACTTTCTCCGTCGGCAACATGTTTATCATCGGTGCATCAATCCTTACCGGCATGGCAATCGGTGCCGGTGAGCGCAACCGTGCCAACCGCATTTTCACACGCTGCCTGCTGATGGTGGCAGGGGCTGGTGTGGTGATACTGGCTGGTGGATTGGCATTCTTTGACGAAATCGTGGCGGGTCTGTGCAATTCCGACACCCTTCGCCCGATGGCTGGCGAATACATGAAGGTGATGTTTGTCACGATGCTGCCGTTCCTGTTGTCGTACATGCTCGAGACATTTGTCATTGTCGATGGCAACCCGAAACTGGCAACCACAGCCGTCGTGATCGGCAATGTGATGAACATCGTGCTCGATGTGTTGTTCATCAGCGTGTTCCACTGGGGAGTGCAAGGTGCAGCCTTTGCCACCCTCATCATGTATGTGCTTACCACCCTGATGCTCATGGTTCATTTCTTCAAGAAGAAAGAGGGTGCGAAGGTGCTTTCCCTCGATTTCATCGCAGAAAATGGCATTAACAGTCAGATGGTGATGATGGGTCTGCCAATCACTCTGACCACATTCCTCATTGCAGTACAGATAGCCGGCTGCAACTCCATAGCCATACGCTACCTCGGCGACAGTGGTGTCATCACCTTTGCCGTGTGCATCACCCTGCTCGCCTTCTCCATGATTTTCGTGAGCGGAACGATGCGCACCATTCAGCCAGTGGGAGCCATACTGAAAGGCATGGACGACGGACGGGGCATAATGCTGATGATGGGCCGTGCCTACCGGTTCCTCTGCATCTGTCTCGTTATCATGGCAGCAGTCATGCTGATAGCTCCAGAAGCAGTGGCAAGGCTGTTTGGAGTCAACGACAGCGAAATGTTGCCCATTGTGACGGCGGCACTGCCAGCATTCACCGTCAACATCCTGCTCGAAGGAGTTTACAGTCTGCTGATTCCAGCCTACCAGTTCTACGACCACAACCGCCTTGCCATGTACATCGCACTGAGCAAGTCCATTCTGCCGCTGATTGGTTTCTGGGCAATGACAGTGTGGTGCCCGTCGGGGGCATGGTGGGGATTTGCCATCGGTCAGGCAACTGTGGCACTCATACTCATTCCGATAACGATAAACGAACGCAGAAAAAATCCGTTGGATTCGCCCATTTTACTCATTCCGCTCAAATCTGAAACAGAAGTGTTCGACATCTCCATCCCTGCAAAGGTGCAGAACATCAACGATGCCACCGACAATGTGGTGACGTTCCTCACATCGAAGGGCATTTCGTCAAGTGCAGCCAACTACACCGCACTCTGCATGGAGGAACTCATCAAGAACATTGCCGAACATTCAAACGCCCATTTCATCGACATAAGGGCACTCACACACGACAGCGACATATCAGTCAGCCTGCACGACGACGGTGCGGCATTCAATCCTGTCGAACAGACAGGCAATGACCAGATCGGACTGACACTGGTGCGCAAGGTCAGTTCGGAAATCAAATACGACTACCTGTTCAACCAGAACATGGTGACATTTCGGTTTAGTGAAAAGTGATAAGTGATAAGTGAAGAGTGAAAAGTGAAGAGTGAAGAGTGAAAAGTGCTCTCAGCTAACAACCTCTAAACACTAAACTAATAACCTACAAGCTAATAACCTCTTAGCTACAACCTCTAAACTCTAAACTCTCAGTTCTAAACACTAAACTCTCAGCTCTAAGCTCTCAGCTACAAGTTAACAACCTCTCAGCAACAATGAAAATACAGTTTTCACGACAGTTAGGAAGTCTTTCCATGAAAATCTCGGCGTTCGTCGTTGGGATTGTCCTGGTGTTCTTCACCATCAACTCCATCGTGTCCATCGGGACAGCCTACGACGATGCAGTCAGCAGCACCTATGAGAAGATGGAGGCAGTGATGGAGAACACAGCCCGGCATGTCGATTTGCGCCTGCTCAATGGTGAAAATATCACCGACCTGATGGCGAAGACTGGCTCAGCGGTACTGGCTGACTCCACCAAGTGCAAAGAGTTGCTGATGACACTCATCAACTCGTCACCCGACATCTCTGCTGCCACACTGGAATTTGCACCTCATCATTATCCGACCACTGGAAAGGAGTACGCACCGACCATATTTATAAGCAGCCAAACGGGCGACACCATCTATGAGGACATCACGCTCCGAGGATTTCACTACCTTGACAGCAAGTACAACGACGTCAACTGGTCGGAAGGCGCACAAGGTCGCACAACATGGTCAGCCCCCTACACCAGCGTGTCGGACCACCTCAACCGTGTGTCATATTCATCACCCGTATATGACAAGGATGGCAAGGTGTTTGCAGTGCTGTGCTCAACATTTACGATCGACTGGATTCAGCAAATGCTCATGGAAGACAAGCCAAACGAGGCATGTCAGCTGATAGCCATAACCAAAGAAGGAGATCACATCTACCAGCAGCCGACACACAGCACCACCAACGCGCTCAAAGAGGCTCAGAGCATGGGCAACGACGACTACGTGGAAGTCATCCGGCTCATGATGAAAGGGGAAAAAGGCAAGAAAATCATCTCCATGCCCGAAGAGACTTACCTGTACTTCACTCCCGTGCAGCGCACCCAGTGGTCAATCTGTTACAGCATCCCGACCGATGTCATCACAAGCAAGCCGCTGGCAATGGCTGACAACATGCTCTATGCAGGCATAGCACTGATGCTGCTGATGTTCGTGGCACTGAGCATCGGCATCTACTACATCATACGCCCTTTCACCAACAACCTGAAAGCAGTGACCGAGAGCAACGCCTCACTGAACTCCGACCTGAAAATCGCATCCGCAATACAGCAGTCGATGCTGCCACAGGACGGTGCGACAGACATAAGTTGCGGACAGATGCAGATTCACGGAATGCTGAGACCGGCAAAGATGGTGGGCGGCGACCTCTACGACTACTTCTACGACAACGGACGATTCTACTTCTGCATCGGCGACATCTCAGGCAAGGGAGTGCCTGCCGCCATGTACATGACCATCACACGAACACTTGTACGCGTGATGGCTGAAAGCGAAAAAGATGTGGACAAAATCATCAACCGACTGAACAAGACCATGTCGCGCTCACAAAACAGCATGTTCTGCACCCTGTTTCTCGGTTCCATCGACCTTGCCACAGGCAAGATGAGCTGCTGCAACGCAGGACACAACCCGCCAGTCATCATCCACCGTACCGGCGACGTACCACAGGCAGAGTTCCTGCGAGTGACCCCAGGCGCTGCCATCGGAGTGTTTGACGACGAGAACTATTCAAGCGAAGACTTTCAGCTGATACCGGGTGACTCCATCTACCTCTACACCGACGGAGTGACCGAGGCCGAGGACATCAACCACAAGCTCCTGGGCGAAGCCGCAACCCTCGATGCCGTCAGGTCGGCAGCGGCATCCGACAATGTAGCCGATGTGGTCAGTCAGATGCTGGCAGTCGTCGATGCCCATGCAGGAAAAGCCACGCAGAGCGACGACATCACGATGCTCATGCTCCGCTTCACCCCTACCGACCGCCTGACACTGACCAACGATGTTAGCCAGATATCAAAACTCGGCGAATGGACAAGAATAATCTGCAACCGCAACGGCATCAGCGACCACACCAGCCTGTTCAACATACAGTTGGCAGTCGAAGAAGCCGTGGTCAATGTGATGAATTACGCATATCCAGGTCAGAAGAATCAACCGATTTATCTGGAAGCAAAGGTGGAGGAGTCAGCCATTGACTTCATCATCCGCGACAACGGAGTGCAGTACGACCCCACACAGAACGAAAGTCCTGACATCGACCTGCCTACGGAAGAATGCAACATCGGCGGACTCGGTGTGTTCCTCTACACCCAGTTGCTCGATGCAGTAACATACAAATACGAGAACAACCAGAATGTGCTGACTCTCACCATCAATAAAGTTGATAGTTGAAAATGAAGAAGTAAGAGCTGGTGACATCTGCGCTAATGGCCAATCTCATAAGCCCTATGTGACCTATTAGTCCTATATGCCCTATTAGGACCCAATAGCTAACAACTAACGCCTAATGGTCAATAAAATATTTCAGGTGGGTTCTATAAATTCACCGTTACAATAAACAATATAACTGATGGACTTAAATAAACTTTTCGCCGCTTTTGGCTTTCTTTCGGCATCTTGCTGTTTGTCACTCGGTCACAATGCTCGCATTGCTCCCTCGTTCCGCACAGCAATCTG
>JAGHSZ010000127.1 GCA_018065565.1 Candidatus Colivivens caballi | reverse complement strand
CGATTCGTAGGGGAACTCCTTTGTCGGCATAAACGCCGAGTCGTCGCAAACCTCATGACATTCAGTCATTCGGTCGTGCAAGTTGAGCTTGCGAAACTTGTATAAGCCACCATTAGGAGAATGTCAATCTGACTCGTTGAAGTACTTGAACAAGTCTTCATCGCCAGGCTTTGCCAACTGTTCAATATCGCCGCCGAGATTGCCGTTGCGGTAATAAGCAAACAGACTCTTGATTGCCTCAATCTTGACATCGTAGTCGGTGGCATTCTGATAAGCAACTTTCAGGAACTCAGCAGAATTACCCGTCATCAGTTTGCGGATTGAGCAGAGAATGGCACGCTGCACCTTTTCCTCTTGGTAACTGTATGATTCTATCATGATTGGTTCTGCCTCCGCAAACTTGAACTCGCCCCAGTTGGTGACGATTTCGCGGTTCATGTCGGCATCTTTTGAACCTGTAAAAATCGGTATCATATCGGCACATTTGTCCGAAATGCCAAGATAGCGCATTTCACGGACAAACAAGGCTTTCGACTTTTTCCTCTCCTTTGTGCTGACCCAGTTCAGAATGTCAGGGAATGAATAACCACGCTTTGCATTTCGCTTCATGATATCGTGGAAAATCATCATGTCATAGAGACAGCAGTACTGTTCGAACTCATCGCTTTCGAAGTAGCTCAGTGCTTCGTTTGGATTGTTCCATGCATAGGTAAAGAGTGCCGTCTTGCGAAGAACCACGATCTTCGACTTACGGAGTTTCGCAATCGTCTCGTCCATCTTAATGTGGTTGTCGAGGAATCGCAGCGAACGCGTCAGTCGCATCTTTGCATCAAGCGAAGCCGAGTGCAGGGTGTTGAGCGCATAGTTGTCAAAGTCGATGCCTCGCATGATGGAACTGACATTGGTCATGTTGGCATCATCACCACACTCCAGGCGGACATCGCGCAGCAGTCGAGTAAACCATCGGAACTCACGGCGGGTGAATGGAGCTGCACGGTTGTAGCCCATCTGCTTGACAGTCTCGTACTGAGTCAGATTCTGTGGATTGAGGATGATTGACCGGATTCGTTCCTTGTAACGGCGGTCGAGTTTATTGATAATGCGATATTCGCTTTGGCGTTTACGATACTGTTTAAGAAGCTGGAAGAAAGTGTTTACCGCACCAAGTGCAATTAAAGTCACGGCAATACAGCAGACGCGTACCATCATAGGGTATTCATTGAACATCGTTATAAGATGTCCAACATATGTGGTCAAATACCCCCAAAGATAAGAGATGTAGTACTCAAAATTCATTTATTACGCTACTCGTATCCTAAAACCTATTACTTAAATTGAGGCACCCAGGCTCACGCCATGTTGTTTTAATTCAACTGTGTAAAAGCCATACTTTGTTGCTTACTTTTTCATCATTCAGCCGCACTTAATCATCAAATCGGGTGCAAAGGTACAAATTTATTAGGGAATATCTCTACAAATTGTCAATAATTTATTACTTTTGTGGCAATTTCACATTATTTATATAATAATATGCACCGAAACTAACACATGTTGCAATATGTGTGTGACAAATTATTAAATAATATTAACCAAAAATACGACTTTTTATGCTTTGATTGTGGCATCCGGCTGCAAAGAGCTGACTTTTCATTAACTTTATAAAGTCAAAATGTCAATTCACGAACAATCAGGAAGCGACTGTTCACAGGTGGCCGATGTCGCACTTTTCCTCCCATAACAGCAGGTATAATCTGATACGAAAATGCAATTTGACATGCTTGTATTGAGTATTATCAGAAAGAAAAGAGTCTGAAAGAAAAGATTTTGATAGAATAATTTGGAAGAACCGAATAAATGGCCTATCTTTGCAGCAACATGCTTACCCCGCTTCCCGCAAGATCAGCGCGCTTAGGGTAAGCCTTTTTTATATATAGGCAATTTTACATATGACAAGAACTCAATATAACCAGCCTACATTGAGCATTACGGATCAATTGAATTTGCTCTCGCATCGAGGACTTTCTCTGCCAGACCAGGCAGAAGCACGCCATCTGTTAGAGAACATTAGCATGTTCCGTTTGAAAGGATATCTTTATCCATTTGAGCAAAATCATTTAACCCATCAGTTTAAGCCAGGAGCATCATTAACACAGGCTTTAATGCTTCACCATTTTGATGTTGCATTAAGAAGTTTTGTTCTATCTATGATTGCAAGGGTTGAAGTCTCTGTTAGAACTCAGATCAGTCAAACTGTCAGTGAGCGGACCGACCAGTTCTGGTATATTGATAGTTCCAACTTTTCAAATGCATCTGCCCATTCTGATTTGTTATCACGCTTGCAAAATGAAATTTCTCGCAGCGACGATGATCAAATCGTTTCGTTTCGTGCCCAATATAGCAATCCATGGCCACCCTGTTGGATGGCAGTAGAACTCAGCTCCATGGGAAATCTGTCCAAAATGTACAAATTACTTGGTTCACCCAATGATCGCAGAACTATTGCAAGCTATTATGATCTGGCGGATCCTGTGATGGAGTCTTGGTTGCATAGCCTCACCTACATACGGAATATATGTGCCCATCATGGAAGATTGTGGAACAGAACTCTTAGAATCTCTCCGTCTGTGCCTCGTCATCCCCGTCGTCCTTTCATGGTTCGACTTGCAGCTAACAATCGCATATATTTTGTTTTGTGTATTATCAAGTACATGCTTGATGTCATTGAACCAAACAATGATATGCTCACTCGGCTCCGCTGGCTCTTTGTGGATTATCCTCAGATAGATCCGCATGCTATGGGCTTTCCTGATAGTTGGGAACTTGAACCTTTATGGCGATAGCAATTCCCTTAATTTATAATTCTCCCATAAAATATGGAAACTGAAAAACAAAAAAAACGAGTGCAAATATATGTAATAGCGACAGGCGGCACCATTGCCGGAACTGCCGAAAGTTCAGCCGACACCGCCTACTGCGCAGGTCAGCTCGGGCTCGATGCCTTACTTGCCACAGTGCCAGAGGTGAAGCAACTGGCTGACATTCGTGGTGAACAACTGTGCAGCATCGGTTCGCAGGACATGGACGAAACCATCTGGCTGCAACTGGCACGAAGGGTCAACACTCTGCTTGCCGATGACAACTGCGACGGCATACTCATCACTCACGGAACTGACACGATGGAAGAAACGGCATACTTCCTCAACCTCACCGTTCACTCCGACAAACCGGTAATTCTGGTGGGAGCAATGCGTTCGTCATCTGCCATATCTGCCGACGGCCCTGCCAACCTTTACAACGGAATCGTGGCACTGGCCGACCCCGAATCACGCGGACGGGGCGTGATGTGCTGCATGAACACCAAACTGATTGATGCCAAAGATGTTGTAAAGCGTCACACCACCGACCTTGCCACATTCGAAGGCGACGGATGCCTGGGTTATGTCTATGGCAACCGTGCATTCTACAACCGCCGTGTGACATTCATGCACACACTGTATTCCGAATTCGATGTGTCAACCATCGACCGCCTGCCACGCGTGGGCATAGTCTATGGATATGCCGGCTGTTCCGCCATTCCGTTCGATGCATTTGTCAGGGAAGGCTACGACGGGATTATCATTGCAGGTGTAGGCGACGGCAACATCCACCGCAACATCTTCCCAAGTGCGGTAAAGGCTGCAAGCGACGGCATCATCGTTGTCCGTTCATCACGATGCTGCACAGGGCCTACATGCCTCAACGGTGAGGTCGATGACAACCGCTACCATTTCGTCGCTTCACAGAACCTCAACCCACAGAAAGCACGAGTGCTGCTGATGCTTGCACTGACCAAGACACACGACTGGCAACAGATTCAGCAATTCTTCATGGAATACTGATTCAGCTTTTGCTTAACGAGAGTTCGTAAATGCCTACACGAGCGCTCGTATTTTGTTGCACGAGCGCTCGAAAACATAAAAAGGTGTACACCTTCCTGACGAATGGTGTACACCTTTCTGAATTTTGCTGTACACCTTTTCGCAATAAGGTGTACACCTTTTTTAATTTATCACCGCTCGATCAGCAATCCTTCACCGCACGATTGACAATTTATGTGCGCTCGTGAGGGAATCTGTCGTTGATGGTCGGAGGCAGTCTGCACCGCAATGCATCAGAACATCATAGGCCAGCGCATCTGTCGTGGCTGTTCCTTCTCCTCTGGATAATTGGTGCGGAAGTCGCTGAGTTTCTTGGTGAAATAGTCGCGGAAATCAGTCCACTTGTAGTAAGGGAAGTTGTCGGTTGGGAGTGGCAATGTAGCCTCGGCCTCATTGAGCAGAGCCTTAATCAGGATGTCGCCCGACTTGCCGCCCTTCGGACGATAGAACACCAACTGCACATTGCATGCCATTGGATAGATGCGATAACCCACCCACTGTTCATCAAGTTTCAGAAGGTCACTGACTGCGCGTCCACAGCTGTCGAGTTCGAGCAGACAAGCGAGAGGCATCAAGGCAACTTCATGACCGTAACGGAGTGTTGCACCGTGCCAGCCCTTCTTGTTGACGACGGTGTCGGCAGTCTCGATGATGTTTGTCAACAAGTTATACTGTGAGAACTGCTGAACGCCACCGGTCTGAGGTGCTGCACCATGTTGCAGATACCAGTCGATGTTCTTGATGCGCCACTGGTCATAGAGCTCGTCGTTGGTGAAGAAATCGAGGATATCGACATCGGTGTCGTGGCTCTGCATGTTGGTGGCAGCATTATACACGCTGTTCATGAAACGACCACCACCATTCAGGCTGTCCTGAATATATGCCTGGCTGCTGAACAGCTGGGCGCAGAAGCGTTCTGGATGGGTGAATGCCTTGTTGGCAGCATCCATTGCATCGCGACGCTCCTGAGAATTTTGCAGACGGCGCAGCACAGGTTCGGTACCACGGTTCATGTATGACTGGAACGACTCGCTGGCATCGTTCACAAATTTCATTTTTGGATTAAACGCATAAATGATTTTGCTTGCAGCAGTCATCGACATTTCGCAGCGCAACACAGTGGTACTGCGTGCTGTGACATCGGCATTGCCACTGAACACCTCTGGGAAGTTTTCAGTCATGCGGCGTGCGATGCCCTCGTGCTGGCGGTGTCCCACTGATGTGAGTTCGCCAAGGCGCTTAACTGTGCATGGATAGAACGCCTGCATCTTGGCAAGGAGGTCTTCGCCCTTTGCAGTGAGCACACCTGCGCTCTTTGCCTTTTCGAGTTGGTCGATAATGCCCTTATATTCATTGTCGTTGAGCAGCCAGCGTGCGCCATGGCGACCATAATGGCTGATGTAGAATGGTTCGTAGCCCTTTGGCGCCTTTGACAGTTTCTTCAATGGTACAAGGTCATAGTTAAGGTAGTTACCACCCGTACGCTCTGGTAATTCGCGGATTTCCTCACGGGCAGTCTGTGCCTGAACTGCGGAGAGAGCCACCAGACAGCAGGCAAGGGTCAAGATTGTTTTCTTCATTGTTTTTTAGGTATTGATTGGTTGATTATTTCATTGTTTCATTGTTGCAGTTAATGGCTAATAGCCAATGGCTAATGGCTAATAACTAATGGCCAATATTTCGGCTATCTGTTCGAGAGCACAGCGGTCGGTGTCGTCGAATGTGGCAAGGTAGCGCGAATCAATGTCGAGGACTGCCACCACCTGCCGGTCGGCAGCACATGTGGCATCGGCATGGACTGCGTTGCCGGCAAACACCGGCACAACAATTTCGCTCCGCGACTCACTGCTGCAAGCGATATGTCCCGGAAACTGCTCCACATCGGGCACAACGACTGTCTGGCGGCGCTGCCACGAAGTGCCGCACACACCTCTGCCATACGGGATGCGTGTGCATGCCAACGGTCCCTGAAACGGTCCAAGCACCAGTTGTTCGCCTTCCACGCGATAGAATCCAGTCCACCAGAACCCGAACGATTCGTGGAGGAGTGAAGCCACATTTGCCATATTGACTATAATGTCGGTCTCATCGGCAAGCAATGCTTTCACCTGCTCAATGACCGTTGCGTATGTCTGTTTCTTTTCCGATGGTGACATTGACGATGCAGTCGTTATTAGTGGGTTCTATAAATTCATTTATTATTCCATGTGTCGAGGAAAGCCGACGGCTACAACAACGCTGCCATCTGCTGCTGCACTTCTCTTGCCTTGGCTCCTGCCACCTCGGCAAACTGTTCGGTGGAATCGGCATAGATGATGGCACGCGATGAATTGACAATCAGTCCACATTCATCAGGCACCATGCCATAGCGGCACACTTCTTCGAGACTACCGCCCTGGGCGCCAATGCCTGGCACAAGCAGGAAATGACGAGGGGCAACACGGCGAATATCCTCAAACATACTGCCCTGGGTTGCACCGACGACATACATCATCTGATTGCAGTCGGCCCACTCCTGGCTCTTTTTCAGAACCTTTTCAAACAGGCGCTCGCCCTCTTTGCTTTCAGTCAGCTGGAAGTCGTGACTGCCCTTGTTGCTGGTCAGCGCAAGCAGAATCACCCATTTGCCTTCATATCCAAGGAACGGAGTGACACTGTCCTCACCCATATACGGCGCAATGGTCAGCGCATCGACATCCATCTCATCAAAAAAGGCACGGGCATACATCTTGCTGGTGTTGCCTATGTCGCCGCGCTTGGCATCAGCAATAATGAGGTGATGCGGATAGTTTTCTTTTAAGTACTTAATGGTTTTCTCAAATGCAATCCAACCTTTCAGGCCGCCACATTCATAAAAAGCAACATTAGGTTTGTATGCAATGCAATAAGGTGCTGTGGCATCGATGATCTGACGGTTGAATTCAAACACAGGGTCGTCGGTAGCCAACAGGTGCTGCGGAATCTTCTTTATGTCAGTGTCGAGACCCACACAAAGGAAAGTACGCTTCTCGTAAATCTGCTGAACGAGTTCTTGTCTGTTCATTTTGTTATCGTTTTGAGTTGTTTGATGTTTTGATGCGCAAATATACTAAAATAAAGCGAGATAGGACATACCATCGATTCATTATTTCATTTTTTGCACAGCATTTCACCCGTTTTGCCCTGGTTTTGGCAGCAACAGATGAATGAAACACAGATTTGGTCAGTTCATATTTATTTCATAACTTTGCGCACAAATCAAGACCGCACCGAGCGCAATTCAGCTGCAACCGTCACAACGACCGCAGCAGTTGTCACTCGAAGCGGTCATCATCACAACCACAGTAACTGACTTTTTCACATGACCACATCATATCTGCCACCTATCAGTTGGTGGCACAAATGGATTGAGGAAGGAATGCCGCCACTCGACGACAATGTGCCATTCTGCAAGCGTCACGGTCTGAACCGTTGCTGCATCGACTCACCGAATGGGCAGTTGACTCTGACCGTACCCGTCTCGCGTCCCGGAACGACCGACACGGACAGCCGGCTGAAAGTGTCCGACCTTCTGGTAAGCGAGCACGGCGACTGGCGCCACAAGCACTGGCACGCACTCGAATCGACCTACTTCAACAGCCCGTTCTTCGAGTACTATCAGGACGACTTCCGCCCTGTATTCGAGCAGCAGTTTGAGCACTTCACCGACCTCAACACCGCGCTCATCAATGTGTGTGCCGACCTTCTCGACACCAAACAGTTGCAAGCACTACCGCCACATCACCGTCCGATGTACGGCAAGAATTATTACCAGGTGTTTGCCCACAAGCACGGTTTCCTTCCCGACCTCAGCATCTTCGACTTGTTGATGAACATGGGTCCCGAGTCCGTACTCTACCTTTAATCTTTTTCAACGAGCCACAAATATCGGATTTTACACGATGCCACAGATGCAAAAAAGGCCGCACTCACGATGAGTACGACCTTTACTGTTCGTGTCCAGTAATTTTACTTACTTAACAGCCTCAGCAAGTTCAGCACCTGCCTTGAACTTAGCAACCTTCTTTGCTGCAATTGTAATCTGCTTCTTAGTTGTAGGGTTGATTCCCTTACGAGCAGCCTTTTCAGCAACAGCGAAAGTACCAAAACCAACGAGGGCAACCTTGTCGCCAGCCTTCAATGCTTCTGTTACAACAGCAACAGCTGCGTCAACTGCCTTCTTAGCATCAACCTGAGTCAGACCAGCCTTCTCGGCAACAGCCTTTACGAATTCACCTTTGTTCATAATTAGATCTTAAAATTAAAGTTGTTAACACTATTGTTAATTGATTAAGTATGGTCCCAATATATAAAAGTGCAGACTTTTTGTAGGATTTACAGCGCAAATATATAGGTTATTTTGCAATAGACAAACAAAATACGAAAAAAAATGTGAAAAACCACTAAAAAATCATCTTTTAAGCAGTTGTTTTATAGTTTTATTGAAGATTTTAGGTAATTTTGCACCTCAAACAAATTAAGCACTGAAAAACTATGATGACAAAAGCAGTTAAATATCTACTCATTATTAATATTGTAGCATACATCGTATGTCTCGTCATGCCGATTGACGACATCTGTGGACTTTACTACATATTCAGCCCAGAGCACAAGTTCCACATTTTCCAGCCACTGACATATATGTTCATGCACGGCGGCGTCATGCACCTTTTCTTCAACATGTTTGCGCTTTGGATGTTCGGGCGAATCATCGAACAGGCATGGGGTACACGGCAGTTCGTCATCTACTACCTAATATGCGGAATCGGAGCAGCGCTGGTGCAGGAAATCGGCCAGATGGCAGGTCTCATCAGTCCGTTTGCCATGACAGTCGGAGCCAGCGGAGCCATCTACGGAGTGCTGTTGGCATTTGGTATGCTCTACCCTGACGAGCGTATGTTCATCATTCCTATCCCGTTCCCAATCAAGGCGAAGTACTTTGTCATGGGTTATGCCGTCATCGAGATATTTGAAGGGCTGACCATGGCCGACGGAGTTGCCCACTTTGCACACCTCGGTGGCATGCTCTTCGGCTTTATATATATAATGTGGTGGAAAAAACGCCAGCAACGCCAAAGTTCATACTACACTGGCAGCACCGGCAGTGGATGGGGATTTGGTAAGTCGAGTTCGTCAACACGCCCCGACATCAAGGTGGAATACAACCGCGAGGAGAAAGCAGCCACCAATTACAGCAGAACCGAGCGTGAACGCGACTATGACTACAATGCTGAACGCCAACAAGCAAACGCAGAAATCGACCGCATCCTCGACAAGGTGCGCCAGTCGGGCTATACCAGCCTGACCGAGGAAGAAAAAATCAAACTGTTCGACGCAGGTTCAAAAAAATAAGACACGACAATGGCACTCATCAAAACGACCATCCGCACCATCATCATTGCAGCCAACCTCATTGCAGCCATCGCAATGCTGACTTGTGCCTTCTCACCTACCATACATCCAGCAGAATACCCCAATTGTTCATATTTAGGTATGCTGCTGCCATTCACCATCATAGCCAATGCGGCATTCATCGTGGTGTGGTTTTTCATCAAGAAGTTCTGGACACTGATAAGCATCGTGTCGTTCATCATTTGTTTCTCGCCAATACGCGACTATTGCCCCATCAACCTTTTCCAGAAGGACACACCTTCGACAGCACTGAAATTCGTGTCATACAATGTCATGGGATTCGGCAATAAAGAGAAGGACTGCGACAAGAATGCCATCGTCAGATACCTGCTCGACAGCGATGCCGACATCATCTGCCTGCAAGAGGCATACTACATTCCATTCGACAAATTGCAGGAAGCATTCAAGGAAAAGTATCCTTACATCGTCAGGCCTGATGCCAAGGATGCCCAGCTCATCACCATTTCCCGACTGCCAATCGTGGGCAGCCAGGCCATCAAGTATGGAGAATCAACTAACAGCAGCTGTATCGTGAAGTTGCTCAGCGAGAAAGGCGACACCATCACCATCTTCAACAACCACCTCGAATCATACCACCTGTCGAAGATAGAACGGAACACATACAGCGACATGGTACGCGAAGCTGCGGGCAGAAAAGAGCACACTGACACACTCGCAAACGGCGAGGTGTGGGATGCAGCCGTGCTGACACTCACCGACAAAATCGAACGCGCCACAGTGACCCGCAGCCTGCAAGCCGACACACTTGCACAGTACATCAGTGAAGTCACTTCGCCATACACCATCGTGTGCGGCGACTTCAACGACTCACCCGTTTCGTATGTACACAGCAAGTTGAGCGAAAACCTCGACGACGCATACACAGAATCAGGCAACGGACCAGGCGTAAGTTTCAACCAGAACCACATGTATTTCCGAATTGACAACATACTTATCTCAAAAAACATCACGCCTTACAGAGCAAAAGTGGACAATTCCATCAAAGAAAGCGACCATTACCCTATTTTTTGTTACTTAGAGTTGCATTAATTCAGAAAAAAACATTATCTTTGCAAACTTTAATAAGTGTGCACACCGTGCAGACTTAGGTGGTTATGGTGCATAATTGCACCTATGCAAGCCCATAAAACGGCATATGCAGCGACCGAAAGCAACAATGTCGGGGCATACCCGGCATGACCTTAACCAAGTCAACAATAAACAAAAAATCAATAACTAAATCAATTCAAAACAATGCAAAACAAAGGATTCGTTAAGTTCTTAGCCATTGCGCTAGCACTTATCTGCATCTTCTACTTGTCATTCTCAGTAGTTACAAACTACCACGAGAACAAAGCAGCTCAAATGAGTGAAGAAGAAGCAGAACTCTATCTGGACTCGCTCAGCACGAACAAGTTCTACCTTGGCAACTACGACCTTAAGCAGTGCCGCGAAACTGCAATCGGTCTTGGTCTCGACCTTAAAGGTGGTATGAATGTCATGCTCGAAGTTTCTGTTCCAGAAGTAGTAAAGGCATTAGCCAACCACAGCACTGACTCTGTTTTCGTGAAGTCAATCGAAGAAGCACGCGAACAGGCTGTCGAAAGTCAGGACGACTTTATCTCACTGTTTATCAAAGCCTTTAAGAAGAACAACCCAGACGGTCGTCTGGCACAGTTCTTTGCAACCCTTCAGTTGGATGGCAAGGTAACCCCTTCAAGCTCAGACAACGAAGTCGAGAAGGTACTCCGCAAGGAAGTTGGCGACGCAGTTGACAACGCATTCCTCGTACTCCGTACCCGTATCGACCGCTTCGGTGTTGTACAGCCAAACATCCAGAAGGTTGAAGGTCAGTCAGGTCGTATCATGGTCGAGCTCCCTGGTATCAAGGAGCCTGAGCGTGTCCGTAAACTCCTTCAGGGTAGTGCAAACCTCGAATTCTGGGAGACTTACGACGCACCAGTCGTTACACCACTGCTCTCACAGCTCAACACAGCACTCAAGAACGGCCAGATTGAAACAGAAGAACCTGACACAACAGCAGTTGCTGAAGAAGGTGCTGACTCAACTCTCGTTGCAGAAAACGACTCTGCAAAGACAGAAGAAAAGAACATCCTTGCACAGGTATCAAAGGAAGATGTCACTGCAAAGGCAAACACAAAGGAAGACAAGGCAAAGCGTGTTGCTGAATACGGCCCACTCTTCGCAGTTCTCAGCCCAATCAATGCTGACCGTGGTTGTCTCGTAGCAGTTGCACTCGCATCCGATACAGCAGAAATCAACGCAATGCTCCAGAGCGAACTCGCAAAGCAGATCTTCCCAGCAAACCTCAGTCTCAAGTGGGGTGTCAAGGCTGACGACCGCGACAAGACAGGCAAGCTCTTCGACCTCTATGCAATCCGCACTACTGGCAAGAACGGCCGTGCTCCAATCGAGGGTGAAGTCGTAACTGACGCAAAGAGCGACTTCGACCAGTTTGGTAACCCAATCGTAAGCATGAAGATGAACCCAGAAGGTTCACGCAAGTGGGCTTCACTCACAGAAGCAAATGTTAACCACTGCGTTGCCATCGTACTCGATAACCTCGTTTACAGCGCACCTAATGTAATGAACAAGATTGACGGCGGTAGCACTCAGATCAGCGGTAGCTTCACAACTGACGACACCAACGACCTTGCAAATGTCCTCAACTCAGGTAAGATGCCTGCTCCAACACAGATTGTACAGGAAGACATCGTAGGTCCATCACTCGGTGCTGAATCAATCAAGGCAGGTTTCATTTCATTCATCATCGCATTCATCGTACTGATGGTTTACATGTGCCTCATGTACGGATTCCGCGAAGGTATGGTTGCTAACTGCGCCCTCCTCCTCAACTTCTTCTTCACACTCGGTATCCTCACATCACTCAAGGCTGCCCTCACAATGTCAGGTATCGCCGGTATGGTGCTCACACTCGGTATGGCAGTCGATGCCAATGTGCTTATCTACGAGCGTACAAAGGAAGAAATGAAGGCTGGCAAGAACATCAAGAACGCAGTTGCAGCAGGTTACAGCAATGCATTCTCTGCAATTTTCGACTCTAACCTCACATCAATCATCACAGGTGTCATCCTCTTCTACTTCGGTACAGGCCCAATCAAGGGATTCGCAACAACCCTCATCATCGGTATCGTCTGCTCATTCTTCACAGCAGTATGGTTGACTCGTATCTGCTACGAACACTTCCTCAACCGTGACAAGTGGCTCGACCTCAAGTTCACTACACCATTCTCTAAGAACATGATGCAGGGAACCAAGTACAAGTTCATGAGCGCTTACAAGAAGTCATTCACCATCTTCGGTGCAGCAGTCATCATCTGCCTCATCTCATTTGCAATACGCGGTCTCAGCCAGTCAATCGACTTCACAGGTGGACGCAACTACAAGATTGAGTTCGTTCAGCCAGTTGACCGTCTTGCCATCGAACAGAACCTCGACAATAAGTTCCAGAGCCTCGTTGCATCAAACGAAGAAGTTGACAAGGCAACTGTTCATGTACTTGCCCTCGGTACTGAAGGCACAATGGTACGCGTGACAACCAACTACCGCATTGAAGAAAACAATCAGAATGTTGACGAAGAAATCGAACGAGTAATCTACGAGACACTCGTTGAAGGTGGTCAGATTGACGGTAACGCTGTTTCATTCGACAAGTTCAAGAACCGTGACGAGCGTGAAGGTGGTTCAATCATCAGTTCACAGAAGGTCGGTCCATCTATCGCAGAAGATGTAACACGCGGTGCAATCATCTCAGTCATCCTCGCCCTCGTTGCCATCTTCCTTTACATTCTCCTCCGTTTCCGCAACCTTGCGTTCTCTGTTGGTGCAATCGTAGCATTGACAATCGATACATTACTCATCATCGGTATGTATTCAATCTGCTACGGCTGGATTGGATTCTCACTCGAAGTTGACCAGACATTCATCGGTGCAATCCTTACTGCCATCGGTTACTCAATCAACGATAAGGTGGTAATCTTCGACCGTATCCGTGAAGAGTTGAAGCTCTATCCTAAGCGCGACAAGCAGTTGCTGTTCAACCAGTCACTCAACGCAACTCTCGCTCGTACCATCAACACATCAGTATCAACATTGATCGTATTGCTCTGTATCTTCATCTTCGGTGGCGACAGCATCCGTTCATTCTCATTCGCAATGATACTCGGTGTAATCTTCGGTACTTGCTCTTCACTCTTCATCGCTGCTCCTACTGCATACCTCGTACTTGGTCGCAAGATCAATGAGAGCGAAGAAAAAGAAGTTGCAGCAGTTCAGGCTTAATCAACCGAATGCATTACTAATAAATGCATGAAGCAACATAATTGCCATCCGCTCAGCGGGGCATAAAAATTGAAGGAGGATGCCCCACTCGTTGGAGCATCCTCTTGCTTTTAGTCCTATGAGTCCTATAAGACCGATTCGTCTCATTAGTCCTATGAGTCCTATGAGTCCTATTAGTCCCATTAGACCTATGAGCCCCATCCCCCAATCACCCCAAATAACACAATAACAAAATGGAACAGAAAATCAGAGTAGCAATCGTAGGTTACGGCAACATCGGCAAGTACGCCCTTGAAGCCGTAGAAACTGCACCCGACATGGAATGTGCAGGAATCGTCCGTCGCAGCGTAGAAGGTCTGCAACAGTCAGCCGACGGTCAGTACATGCTCGACGGAGTACGCGCAGTGACCGACATCAACGAACTCGGCAAGGTGGATGTTGCAATACTCGCAACCCCATCACGCAAAGTAGAAGAGAACGCAAAGAAGTATCTGGCAATGGGAATCAACACCGTTGACAGTTTCGACATACACACACAGATTGTTGACCTCCGCAAGAGCCTCGACCCAGTGGCAAAGGAGAACAAGGCGGTCAGCATCATCAGTGCCGGTTGGGACCCAGGAAGCGACTCCATCGTACGCACACTCATGCAGAGCCTTGCACCAAAAGGCATCAGTTACACCAACTTCGGTCCAGGCCGTTCAATGGGACATTCAGTTGCAGTACGCGCCATTGCAGGAGTCCGCGATGCACTGTCAATGACCATTCCAGTAGGTACAGGCATACATCGCCGCATGGTTTATGTCGAACTGGAAGAGGGAGCCGACTTCAAAGCAATCGAAGCAGCAATCAAGGCTGACCCATATTTCGTTAACGACGAGACTCATGTGCAGCAGGTTGACTGCGTTGACGACCTCAACGATGTGGGACACGGAGTGAACCTCGTCCGCAAAGGTGTCAGTGGCAAGACTCACAACCAACTCTTCGAGTTCAACATGACAATCAACAACCCAGCACTGACATCACAGGTGCTCATCAACATGGCACGCGCCACTATGCGCCAACAGCCAGGATGCTACACCATGATTGAGATTCCAGTGATTGACATGCTGCCAGGCGACAAGGAAGAAATCATCCGCCACCTCGTGTAACCCAATTCGCTCACTCGCATAGCAGGGCAAGGCGAAAAGCGCTGCTTCACTGGTTAACAAGCGCAACTTCGCAAGTCAACAAGCGCAGCACTGCCAGGCATTTTTCACAAGTACAATCCTGAACAAAAAAAACAATGAAGGCGTTATTCACATTCATCGCATCGTTTATCTGCATGTCGATGTCAGCACAGATTGTCATTCCCCTCACCTAATCAGGCGAACGGGCAGACGACAACAAACCAAGCATCAGTGTCTATCTTCCACAGAAGGAAAAGGCTACTGGCACAGCGGTCATACTGCTGCCGGGCGGAGCACTTCGCTGGTTGTCATGGCACGACGATGTAGAACGCATGGCAGCATTTCTCAACGAGAAAGGCATTGCTGCAATCGGACTGAAATACACACTCGACAAGAGCGAACACAAGCAGCAGGGGGCAATGCCTCCAATGGTTGATGTCACGGGTTTTGAGCGTTTTCAGCATGCCAATGCCAACCCAATGCCGTCAGCAGAAAGCACCGAGATATGTATGCGTGCCGCTGCCGATGCAAAGAATGCGATACGCATCGTCCGTGAGAAAGCAGCCGAATGGAACATCAACACAAGCAAGGTGGGCTATCTTGGATTCTCAGCAGGCGGAGGCGTTGCCATTGCAGCCACAACCACAGCCGCAGAAGGCGAAATGCCCGATTTCCTTGCCACAGCCTACGGACCGTCGCTCATCGATGTCACCGTCCCTGCCGCAGCACCACCGTTGCTCATCATGACACGTGCAGAACATCCAAATGTAGCAGCAGGATGCTTGCAGTTGTTCCTTGAATGGAAACGCGCGGGCAAGAATGCCGAAATGCACTACTATGGCGACGGCACAGGACCATTCTCGCTGATGGAGAAAACTGGCACTACCACAACAGAAAACTGGAGTACCGACTTCATCTCGTGGCTCACCTCACGATGGTAGGCCGTCTGACAACAACACATTTCTAAGTCACAATATAGCGCTACCAAGTGCAACACACAGGCACAAGGAGCGCTATATTTCAATTACACAGAAAATTCCAGCCGACGCATTCTGTGTCTATCACATATCCAGTCGAACACTATCCAACTTCTTATCACAATGCAACCGCTACACAACAACCAACTCTTACACTATAACATTGCCGATGAAGTAACGGCATTTTCCACAATGCGCGAAGCCACACTGCCCTTTCCAGTGCTGCAACCTCACCAGACTCACGACGACCGCGTGGTCGTGGTTGACAACCCAGCAATGACACGCGCCGACCTCGAAGGTGTCGATGCACTGGTCACAGCCATACCCGGTTTCGCCATCGGAGTGCGCACCGCCGACTGTGTCCCCGTCCTGCTCTACGACCCATGTCACAAAGTTGTTGCTGCCATTCACAGTGGCTGGCGTGGCACAGTTGCACGCATTTCGCAGAAGACAATCCGAGTCATGGCAGAACAGTTTGGCACCGTCGCCAGCGACATCAAGGGTGTCATCGGTCCATGCATCGGTCCCGACAGTTTTCAGGTAGGACAGGAAGTGGCAGAAGAATTTCGCAACGCAGCATTCCCGATGAAAGAAATTCTCTCCGACAGAGGCAAACGAGTGGAAGGAACGATGCAGGGTGGACTCCACATCGACCTTTGGCAAGCAAACAGATGGTTGCTGACGGAAATGGGGGTACAAGACTGCAACATACAGACTGCCGGCATCTGCACCTACCAGCACAACGAGCTGTTCTTCTCAGCGCGGCACGAAGGGCGACACTGTGGACGCATCATCAACTGTATAAAGTTAGGAAATTAGTGGTTCTCAACTTTCGCAAGTCATTGCTCAGTTGACGACGAAGATTGAGTATCTTCGTTTGCGACGGCTGGAGATTTATCTCCACAAAGGAGTGCCTTTAGGCCTCCACTTCGTTACGAATCGCCCTTGCGGGCTACGAATCAGCTTTTCGTAATCTCAAAGCCTACTGGTATCATGGTAGATATTGAGCCTTGCGAAATATCGATTCGTAGGGGGAGGGAACTCCTTTGTCGGCATAAACACCGAGTCGTCGCAAACCTCATGACATTCAGTCATTCGGTCGTCGCAAACGAAGATACTCAATCTTCGTCGTCTTTCGTCTTTCGTGCAAGTTGAACTTGCGAAACTTGAATATCTTAATACGATTTATGAGTGCGAAGTTACAAATAAAAAATGAAACTACTGCACATTTTATCAACTTTTACACAAAAATGCATAAAAGTCTCATTTCACGAAGTCGCATCGAACAGGTTGATGCTTTCATCTGATACTGAAATTTCTCTTTTCCTATTCGATGGCATCAGCATCAATCGACCATTAGACTGCATCCACCCCAAAAAACATGTTTTCCTTCACGAACGCTCGTGTTTGGCTTATCGAGCGGTCGTGTTTTCCTTCACGAACGCTCATGTTTTCCTTATCGAGCGGTCGTGTTTTCCTTATCGAGCGCTCATAAATACAAAAAGGTGTACACCTTCTTGGATTTTCGTGTACACCTTTCTGGATTTTGCTGTACACCTTTTCGCAGGAAGGTGTACACCTTTTAAAATTATCGTCCGCACGATTTGACATTTACGAGCGCTCGTGAAGGAAAACTTGACCGCTCGTGAGGGGAAAACGGGGATTTGCATTGCAATCGTATTGCATAATTCAACTTTCACAAGTTCATGCTCAGTTGACGAATCTCCCTTACGACCTAATCATCTCGTCGTCACTTTGTGGAGATTACAGTTTAGAGCATTCTCATTAATCAACACAGAGAAGGTTCTATTTTATCTATTTAGCAAAACTTTTCACAGAGTGTGCCTGTGGCACATGGAGAGGACACTGAGTTTGGGTGTCTGCATGGCTCTGTCGAACTCAGTAATGCCAATGGCATTCTCTGTGAACGGGATTATTAAAACACTTCGGTGAAATGGGATAATCCCGTTACTCTGTGTTATTACGAGTACATAGAGCATTTAGACTTTTAGCGTGGGTGGCATCAGCCTAACTTTATTTTTAACTCTCTGGGTCTTTCATGCAAGTTGAGCGAAACTTATATTGCATAATTGTCACCTCGACCACCAACAATCCCAACTGAACCATGCAAAACCCAAGCAAAATGTTTCGAAGCACCGTCGTTCATTACTGCAAAAAGATGATTTTTTCACTGTCATTACCCACAAATACACCCTTAAAAGGCAATAAATGCACGAAAAAAAAGTAAAAAGAGCAAAAAAAAGCATAAATTATTTGTAAGATGAAAAATTATTACATAACTTTGCCTAAGGAATAAAAGACTTTGGTAAACTTAAAAAAACAGATTGAAGATAATATGAACATGATTGATGATTTTAGGAAATATGCGACAAAGCATATCGGCATTAACAGTCAAGTATTCGACGATGTAATCAAGAACCAGAGTGGTTATCTCAACCCATATATCCTTGAAGAGCGCCAACTGAATGTCACTCAGCTCGATGTATTCTCTCGCTTGATGATGGACCGCATCATCTTCCTTGGCACAGAAATCAACGACTACACAGCAAATGTGCTCCAGGCTCAGATGCTCTACCTCGACTCTGTGGACAACAGCAAGGACATCAGTGTATATGTCAACTCTCCTGGTGGCAGTGTATATGCAGGACTTGGCATTTATGACACAATGCAATTTGTGTCAAGCGATGTACAGACCATCTGTACTGGAATGGCAGCATCAATGGCAGCCGTTCTGCTCGTTGCAGGCAAAGAAGGCAAACGAAGCGCTCTGCCTCACTCTCGCATCATGATTCACCAGCCAATGGGTGGAGCCCAGGGTCAGGCAAGTGACATCGAAATCACAGCCCGTGAAATTCAGAAACTCAAGAAGGAACTCTACACCATCATTTCCGATCATTCACATCAGCCATTCGACAAAGTCTGGGCTGACAGCGACCGTGACTATTGGATGACTGCTGAGGAAGCTAAGGAATATGGTATGATCGACCAGATTCTTGTAAGAAAATAATAGCAGATTGCACAAATGAAAGGTGAAACCAGAAGATGCTCTTTCTGCGGCAGAACAGCAAAAGAGGTTAATTTACTTATAACTGGACTGAACGGACTCATCTGTGATGACTGTGCAAGGGAAGCCTACAAGGTAGTAACTGCAAACAGCAAATCGTCACAGTGCCAGAAACTTGACAATCTGCCAACTCCAAGGGAGATAAAGGATTATCTCGACCAATATGTCATCGGTCAGGATGATGCTAAAATTGCGATGTCGGTCGCTGTTTACAACCATTATAAGCGACTCAACTATGAAGCAGACCGCGACGACAAGAACGATGTTGAGATTGAAAAATCCAATATAATAATGGTGGGAAGCACAGGCACAGGCAAGACATTGCTCGCCCGCACCATTGCCAAGATGCTGCTTGTACCGTTCACCATTGTCGATGCCACCGTATTGACAGAAGCCGGTTATGTGGGTGAAGATGTCGAGAGCATACTGTCAAGACTGCTGCAAGAATGCAACTACGACGCAAAAGTTGCAGAACGCGGCATTGTCTTCATTGATGAAATAGACAAGATTGCACGCAAGAGCGACAATCCTTCCATTACGCGTGATGTCAGTGGTGAAGGTGTCCAGCAAGGTCTGCTGAAACTGCTTGAAGGCTCAGTCATCAATGTCCCTCCATATGGAGGCCGCAAGCATCCTGAGCAGGAGTTCATCCATGTCAACACAAAGAACATACTCTTTATCTGTGGTGGAGCATTCGACGGAATCGAGAGCCGCATTGCGCAGCGCCTCAACACTCATGTTGTTGGTTTTGATTCTATTGAAAACAGTGCAAAGATTGACAAATCAAATCTTATGCAATACATTGCACCAATGGACCTCAAGGCTTTCGGACTCATTCCTGAAATCATTGGCCGTATGCCAATTCTCACACACCTTGAGCCACTCGACCGCCCAGCTCTGCGCAGCATTCTGACCGAGCCAAAGAACTCAATAATCAAGCAATACACCCGACTGTTTGAACTTGACGGGACAAAACTGAAATTCAACGACAATGTACTCGACTACATCGTTGACAAAGCAATCGAATTTAAGCTTGGCGCACGCGGACTCCGCTCTATCGTAGAAACCATCATGATGGAAAAGATGTTTGACTCACCTTCATCAAAGCCAAAGTCGCTCACCATCACCCTGGACTATGCAAAGAAAAAGATTGAGCAGTCTGCAAGCAAAATTGCCAACACACAATAATTTAGCACTTAGAAATTGACATTATGAAGAAAAAGATGACATTACTGGAATCATTAAAGTACTACTTCGGATTCGACAAATTCAAAGGCGACCAGGAAGCAATCATTCAGAACCTTCTTGACAAGAAAGACGCCTTTGTCCTTATGCCAACCGGTGGAGGCAAATCACTATGCTACCAGTTGCCGGCTCTTTTAATGGACGGTACGGCAATTGTCATCTCCCCACTCATTGCCTTGATGAAAAATCAGGTCGATGCCATCAAGCATATCAGTGAAAACGACAATGTAGCACATTTCATCAACTCCTCGCTCAGCAAGGCAACCATCACGCAAGTAAAGGAAGACATAATGTCGGGGCAGACCAAGTTGCTGTATGTAGCACCTGAGTCGTTGACAAAAGCCGAATATGTTGACTTCCTGCGTTCTGTCAAGATTTCGTTCTATGCCATCGACGAAGCACACTGTATTTCAGAATGGGGTCATGATTTTCGCCCTGAATACCGACGCATCCGACCAATAATCGACGAAATCGGACAGGCGCCAATCATTGCCCTTACAGCAGCAGCTACCGACAAGGTCCGCATCGACATCAAGAAGAACCTCGGCATGCCCGACGCAACAGAATTCAAGGCTTCATTCAACAGGCCAAACCTGTTCTATGAAATCCGTCAGAAGACCAAGGACATCGACAAGGACATTGTCAAGTATATCAAGGCAAATCCCAACAAGAGCGGAATCATCTACTGTCTAAGCCGCAAAAAGGTGGAAGACCTCGCAAAGATTCTGCAAGAGAACGACATCAAGGCAGCAGCATACCATGCAGGAATGGAGACCAATGTGCGCAATGCGACACAGGACGACTTCATCATGGAACGCATTGATGTGATTGTAGCAACAATCGCATTCGGAATGGGCATCGACAAGCCTGATGTCCGTTTCGTAATTCACTACGACATTCCGAAGAGTCTGGAGGGATATTATCAGGAAACCGGACGAGCAGGACGCGACGGAGGTGAAGGTCACTGCATAGCATTCTACACCCACAAAGACATCCAGAAACTTGAAAAGTTCATGGAAGGCAAGAAAGTGGCAGAACAAGAAATCGGGCAGCAACTACTCAGAGAGACAGCAAACTACTGCGAGTCATCAGTATGCCGACGCAAACTGATTCTGCATTATTTTGGTGAAGAATACACTGAGGAAAATTGTGGCAACTGCGACAACTGCCGCCATCCTAAGGAGAAGACTGATGCAACAAAAGACTTGCAAACGGCATTGAAGATTATTGTTGCAATCAAGGAAAACTTCAAGATTGAATATGTCATTGATGTCATTCGTGGCAATGCCACAGAGTTTATCTTGAATCATAAGCACGAACAGCTTGAACTCTTCGGAGCAGGTTCCGAACACGAAACTCCATATTGGAGTGCTGTTCTCAACCAGGCAATGCTTGAAGGTTACATCCGCAAGGATGTTGACAACTACGGCTTGCTCAAACTGACTGAGAAAGGAACGAAATTCATTAAGCGTCCAAAGACATTCATGATAGTCGAAGACAACAAATTTGCCGATGTTGTTTTTGACGACGCACCCGACATGACAAGCGCAGGCGATGAAGCACTCCACAAGATGCTGCTCAACCTGAGAAAGAACCTCTCAAAGAAGTACGATGTTCCTCCATATGTCATATTCCAGGATCCGTCAATCGACGCAATGACCACATTCTACCCAATCTCACTTGAAGAACTGCAGACACACATTCCAGGAGTTGGCGCAGGAAAGGCAAAACGCTATGGCAAAGAGTTCGTCGAGCTCATCAAGCGATATGTCGAAGAAAACGACATCGAGCGTCCTATCGACATGAGAGTCAGAACCGTAGCCAACAAATCTGCACAGAAGGTCAGCATCATACAAAGCATTGACTTACAGAAGTCGCTTTACGACATTGCTGAGTCAAAAGGCATTGAGTTTGACAAGCTCATCGAGGACATCGAGACCATCGTTTACAGTGGAACAAAACTCAATATCGACTACTTCATCGAAGAAGAGATTGACGAAGACAAGGTTGACGAAATCTACGACTATTTCCTCGACAGCGAGACTGACGACATCGAGACTGCTCTTGAAAACCTCAGCGACGACATCTCAGAAGATGAACTGCGCCTTGTCAGAGTCAAGTTCATCTCTGAATATGCAAACTGATGCACTCATGCTCCAACACTATTTATAATTGTGCTTAACACTTTCATGGCAGCGCTATAGTTGATAATCACCACCAACCGTAGCGCTGCCATGCTTTCTTCCCCAAGAGGGAACTGTATAAATCTTTTACAAACTTATTGATGTTCAACGACCACAACCTATTCAAGAATCCCATGAAGCAACTAATCAGATCATTCACCCTGTGCGCATTTCTGCTGATATGCAGCGTCAATATGAAAGCACAGGTTTCGTTTGGAAGTTCAGAAAAGTTCAATGATGGCTGGCAATTTGTTGTCAGCGATAAAGAGCCCGACAGCAAGGCACAGTGGCGCAAAGTCACCCTGCCACATGACTGGTCAATCGAAGCCACACCATCACGCGAACTTGCTTCATGTACTGGTTACTTGCCAGGAGGCATCGGCTGGTACAAAAAGGCATTCACTGTCGTTGACACGCACGAATGCCACTTCATCTATTTCGAAGGGGTTTACAATCGTAGCGAAGTATTCCTAAACGGTCATCTGCTTGGCAAGCGCCCCAATGGTTACATTTCGTTCATGTACGACATGACGCCTTACTTGAAGAAAGGGGAAAATGTACTGACAGTCAAGGTTGACCACAGTCGGTATGCCGACTCACGCTGGTACACAGGTTCAGGAATCTACCGTAATGTATGGCTGATTCACAGTGGTAGGACACACTTCAAGCAATGGGGTGTCAGCTACACAACCGAAGTCCTCGGAGACGAAGCCGTCATCCATGTCAATGCTGACATAGAGAATCCACAGAACAAACAACTGACCATTCAGGCAAGTTTAGACTACGCACCAGACAGCAAGAAACTGTTGAACAAGTTCAGCTGTCCGATTTCAGAACTCGCTTCCCATTCATTAGTAGTGAAAAAGCCAAAACTATGGGATATTGATTCACCAAACCTATACAAGCTTAGATTCCAGTTGCTTGACGGTAACAACATTATTGATACGACCAGCATCAACATAGGCATACGCACACTTGAATTCAACCCCGACCACGGTTTCAAGTTGAATGGCAAGTCCATGAAAGTAAAGGGTGTATGTATGCACCACGATGCAGGAGTTCTCGGTGCTGCCGTTCCACGCGAAGTATGGCACAGGCGCTTGCTGAAAGTAAAAGAATTAGGAGCAAATGCCATCAGAATGAGTCACAACCCACAAGCGCCCGATGTCTATGACTTGTGCGACGAACTGGGACTGCTCGTCATGGACGAAGCATCTGACGAATGGGAATATCCAAAACGCAAATGGGTGAAGGGATGGAACAAAGGAAAGCCAAGCTACGATGGCACATTTGACTTTTTTGAAGAATGGATTGACCGCGATGTTGCCGACATGGTTCGCCGTGACCGCAACCATCCATCTGTTTTCCTGTGGAGCATAGGCAATGAAGTTGACTACCCAAATGACCCATACTCCCACCCTATCCTGGACGGCGACGGTGCAACCATCAATCAACCTATGTTTGGAGGTTACAAGCCCGATGCTCCAAATGCAGAACGCATAGGCAAGATTGCCAAACGGCTCTCCGCAATTGTAAGGTCGATTGACACATCACGCCCAGTAACCGGAGCTTTGGCAGGTGTTGTCATGAGTAATCAGACTGAATATCCCGAAGCAGTGGATGTCGTAGGCTACAACTACACCGAAGACCGATACACAACCGACCATAAACTGTATCCAAAACGCATAATCTTCGGGAGCGAAACCCATGCCGACATGAAGGCATGGAATGCTGTAAACGACAACGAACATATCTTTGGACATTTCGTGTGGACTGGATTCGACTATCTTGGCGAGTCGGGCGAATGGCCATCACGAGGACTCGGCACAGGACTGATTGATTTCACGGGAACGCTGAAACCGAATGGCAAGTTCTATCAGGCAATATGGAAAGGCGACACCACCATGATGAGAAGCCAATGGAGAGGCAACCGCAGACAGGGACAGATGCCACGAACAACAAAAAGCCCAGTGGCAATCAAGGCCTACACCGATTTCGAAGGGAAGGAATTCATCCAGCTCATCATCGAGTTGATTGACGACGAAGGCAACAAAGTGATGACTGCCAAAAATGAAGTGACCGTAAATGTCATTTCCGGAGGTAAATTCTTCGGGCTCGAGACGGGAAGCAACAGTGACATGAGCGACCCAAGAGCCAATCACCGTCATGCAAGTCAAGGTATGCTCCTTGCTTATATCCAACGAGGCAACACAAGCGAGCCCGTCAGAATAAGTATTGAGGCAGAGGGAGTTCAGCCAGTCGAAGTAAGTTTTTAGGACATCCATTTACGGGGCTCTGCACAAGCGCTTGTCAGGGGGGCTCACCTATGGTTGTCGAAGGCTTAACCTGCACTTGTCAGGCATCGAAGCTGCACTTGTCAGACCCCGAACCTGCACTTGTCACGGCACTGATATACACACATTAGTTTCCAAAGCATTTATTGACTTTGTGCCATCCCTAAAACCTTTCATTGAGCCAATAAGGTACAAATAATTGGTTTGTAGCAAAAAAATACCGTTTTGGTAAGCAAAAAATACCAAAACATTTATTCTCGTATAAATATATTTTTGTAACTTTGCGGCAGAAAGTATTAAATTGTCTATAAATTTCGATATTACATGAATTCTATAAGTCAAAACAATGACCATACATCCGTCGTGCAGATGCTGTCCGACATAAGTGTCCTGTTGATGAAACTGATGTTGCAGTTTGTCACTCGGACCATTCGCATCATTGTGCAGATCATCAAGCTGACAGGCAAACTACTCGTAGCCCTGACAAAAGCATTCATCCAGTTCTGGAATGCATCGGGCACACGAGAAAAACGCAGAGAGTTCAGCCACATCATGTACTGTGCATTCCGCTATGTCATGAGCGCACTGCAACTGACTGCACAAGCATTGTGGTTTGGCATTGTATGGCTGGCAACATACACATGGAAAGGCATTGTATGGACTGCACACAAAATGGTGGATGCAGTAATCCATCTCGGCCCGACACTACATGCCCTTGGACGCGACATCAAGTACGCACACATCCAGGGACAGCGCCGCTACATAGTATTCAAGCGCAATGGCGGCATCGAAGGTTCTCTGCGCAGCACCCGTCACCGTTTGAACGAACAACTGACAAACTACATGAACGAAGATGAATCAGACTCAAACTTCGTAATCACAAACCTGCAAAGCGAAGAAACAGTCACAGCAATGGGCGACGGCGACTACATCAGCGACGAAATCGGTGAAGACAGCAAGCCAAGAGCCATCGTCAACAGCATATACGACAAACTCAAGAAACTCGTTGCAAATGATTAACAAATCAAGCACACACACAGCATCAGCTGCACTCCGCACACTGGTTGCAGCATTGTTGCTCATCATCGCAGTTCCATCACAAGCCGTTCTTAAAGAGAAGAATCTCGACAAGACCATCAATGTGCTTAAGATGGAACTCGAAAATTCTTATAAGGAACAGAAGTCGCTGATGAAACGCTATGAAGTATCAAGTGCCCAGCAGCACGAACGCCTCGTCAGCCTTATGCAGCAGTCTGAGCAAATCAGCCTCATGCTCTACTCACAGAAACACGACTTCACCTTCGACATTGCATATGCATGTTCACAAGCATCAAAGCTCTACAACCAGCTCAGCAACGACACTCTGCCATACAACAAGATACACTACCGCATCATCAATGAAATAGCACGATACGACAGTCTTATCATATCACTGAAAGAGCTGCCGCCAAGCATCATCGACAACCCGAACAAGGTCAGTGCCGAGACGGAACTCATTCAAGCCATCGACGACTCCATCCTCAATGACACAACAAGCGAAGTCATTGATGAGCCATTCATCCTCAACGAACAAGAACAAGCTGACCGCGAACAGTGCCTCGTCTTTGCGAAAGCACTGCGCAACAACCTTGCACGCATCCTCATAAGCATTGAAAAAGACAAGCAGTACTACGGCATAGTTTCCGAAAAGATCAAGAACCTCAGTTCATACACAAAACGACGCTACGATGAACTGCAAAGAAACATCTTCAAGGACGGGACAAACAACTACTTCAAAGTGCTTGCCCAGTTGCCGTCACAGATAGCACAAGCAAAGAAAGACATCATATCGAAATACAAGCCATTCGGAACCGATAAGGAAAGCCGTTCAGAATGGCGAGGTCCAATTGTGCTTGCTGTCAGCATCTTCATGCTGTTCTACATCTTCATTGCAACCGCACTCAGCAACCTGCTGCTACGGTTCATACCATGGTTGACAAAGAAACTTTTCCCAAGAGCAGCCAAGCACATACAGCACCACTTCTTCGAGGGCACCCTCGGACTGAGCAAAGACAGTTTCAGCAGCCATCGCAACCTTCTGGTCTTCGCTGTCGGCATCGCCATTTTTGCCATCGCACTGACCATCGTCAAGCAGTTCATCTCGTTCAACCTCCTCATCATGGCCACCGAACTGATGATTAACTTTGCTTGGCTCATCGAAGCAATCCTCATTTCACTCCTCATCCGTCTCACCCCAGAACAGGCACGCCACGGCATAAGCATCAACATGCCTTTCCTCTGGATGGCACTCGTCGTCATCTTCTTCCGAATCGTTCTCATCCCTAACACACTGGTCAACCTCATTTGCCCACCATTGCTGCTGTTATTCACCATCTGGCAGCACATATCATTCCAAAAAAGCAAGCAGTCCCTTCCAGTCATCGACCTGCTCTATTCAGGCATTTCGCTCGCAGTTATGATAGTATCAACAGGCTGTTCATGGGCTGGTTACACACTTATGGCAGTCCAGATCATCATCTGGTGGACATTCCAGTTAGCAGCCATCCAGACCATCACATGCTGCTACGACCTCATACAAATGTATGAAGACAAGGTAATGACCAAGCAAATCATCGTTAGCGGAAAGACATTCTCGGAAAAGAAGCGCTTGTACAACCATGTCGGGACCGAAAGCATGAAGAAGGACATCAAGCGCGGCAAGTTCATCAACCGCACATGGTTCTACGACTTGTCACTCAAAACACTCATCCCTGTTGCCGGACTGCTGTCATTCATCGCATCAATCTACTGGGCAGCAGACATCTTCGAAATGACCGACAAGTGCAAAGAGCTGTTCAACTACAACTTCATCGACCAGGAGAATGTCATTCAGTTGTCAATCAACAAGATTGGCGTTGCGCTCATGGTTCTTTACATCTTCCGCTACATCAACCACATCATCAAGTCGGTTTACATCCTATACCGCAAGCACCAAGCCATTGAACGAGGCAACGGCGACTACAATGAAGCACTGGCACGCAATGTCATCGCCATTATCATCTGGGGCATATACATCATCTTCACCCTTGTACTTCTCAAAGTGCCACGCAGCGGCATCGAAGTGGTCGGAGCAGGTCTCGCAACAGGTATGGGTTTCGCCATGAAGGACCTTCTCGAAAACTTCTTCTATGGCATAAGCCTCATGGCAGGACGCCTTCGCGTTGGCGACTACATCGAATGCGACGGTATCCAGGGAAAAGTAGAAACCATCACATATCAATCCACACAGATTGTCACATACGACGGTTCAGTCATTGCATTCCTCAACACATCATTATTTAATAAGAACTTCAAGAACCTCACACGTAACCACAATTACGAGATGATCAAGGTCGCAGTGGGAGTGGCATACGGCAGCAATGTTGACAAAGTACGCCAACTCATCATCGACGCAATACAGCCACTTGCCGAGCGCACCATCAATGGACAGCCAATCCTCTCACCAGGAAAAAGTGTCAGTGTGCTCTTCTCAAACTTCGGAGAAAGCAGCGTTGACCTTGAAGTAGTGCTGTGGCCACTCGTCGAACAAAAGAACACATTCACGGCACAGGTTCGAGAGGCAATCTACGACATTCTCAATGCTAACAACATAGAGATTCCATTCCCACAACAAGATGTCAACATTCGTTCCATTGTAAACGGAAACACACCAAAACAAGCATAAATGCACATTTTTTGACAGTTTTTTGCAAAAAAAGCACACGAAATAAGTGTCGAATGAAAAAAAAGTAGTACATTTGCTCTCGAATAGCAGTCAAAACTCTCTTAGAATAAACAAAACTAAGCATAACCTATGGAAATTAAGAAATCTAAAAAAGCCGACCTCGAAGGACAAAAGAGTACCAGTTTACTCCTTGGTTACATCTTTGCCCTCGGTGCTATGTTCGCTGCGTTTGAATGGACAACGCACGAATACAGAGAGACCGAGAAACCACTCGTTGCCTCTTATGCACAAATGGAAGAGGAAGTTCCACCAGTGACACAACCAATCTTCACCGCAGCCCCACCTCCACCAGCAGAGGTTCCTCAGGTTGCAGAAATCCTCGACATCGTTGACAACAACGAGGAAATCGAAGAAGAAACAATTCAGACTTCAGAAGACACCAACGAAGCAATCACAGGTCCATCTGCACCAGTTTCAGGTCCAGTAGTAGCAGGTCCAATGGTAACAGGCGGTGACTCAGACGAAGACGAAATCTTCCAGGTTGTAGAACAGATGCCTGAATTCCCAGGTGGAATGGAAGCACTTCTCCAGTACCTTGGCAAGAACATCAAATATCCTGCATCAGCACAAGAAAATGGCATACAGGGTAAGTCAATCATCGAATTCGTTGTAAACAAGGACGGTTCAATCGTAGATCCAAAGGTCATCAAGTCTCTTGATGCTGCATGCGACAAAGAAGCGATGCGCGTCATCAAGGCAATGCCTAAGTGGACACCAGGAAAGCAGCGCGGCAAACCAGTACGCGTGAAATATACAGTTCCTGTATCATTCCGTCTTGCATAACCCATTAGTTAAGCGCAATAACAATAAGGTGTGCCATCAGTTTGGCACACCTTATATTATATATAAACAACGCTTCATGCACACATAGTCAACGACTCATGAAGCAAACAACCACCGATACATCATGAAAAATCAACAACAACTATTAGAAAGCATCACTTCATACATCGACAAGTTCCAATATCCAGAGCAACCCGAAGGTCTGTATGCACCAATAAAGTACATATTGTCACTTGGAGGCAAACGCCTGCGCCCGCTTCTCATGCTCATGGCATATAATCTATACAAAGAGGACACCGAGAGCATTTTGCCACAAGCCATAGCACTGGAAACATATCACAACTTCACACTGCTCCATGACGACCTGATGGACCGTGCAGACATGCGACGCGGCAACCTCACAGTCCACAAGAAATGGAACGACAACACCGCAATACTGTCAGGCGATGCAATGCTTATCCTTGCCTACCACCTATTCGTAACAAACAGCACGGCAGGTGGAAATGCCAATCCACACACCCTACTCCGCGCACTTGGCACATTCAACAAAGCCACCCTCGGAGTGTGCGACGGACAGCAATACGATGTCGATTTCGAGTCACGCAACGATGTATGCGAAGAAGAATACATGGAGATGATTCGTTTGAAGACCTCGCTTCTACTGTCATGTGCGCTCAAAATCGGGGCACAACTTGCAGATGCACCAGATGCTGACACACAGCATCTCTATACTTTTGGCGAGAAGATGGGACTTGCCTTCCAGCTTCAGGACGACCTGCTCGACGTATATGGCGACCCCGCAGTGTTTGGAAAAAAAATCGGAGGCGACATTCTTTGCAACAAAAAGACATTTATGCTCATCAACGCCCTTCAAAAGGCAGAAGGTGACGACAAGGCAGAACTGCTGAAATGGATAAATGCAAAGGAATTCATCCCCGAAGAAAAGATTAAGTCAGTCACAGCAATCTACAACAATGTCAAGATTAAAGACTTCTGCCAGGCAAAGATTGAACAGTTGTTTGCCGACGCACTTGCAGAACTTGAACAAGTAAATGTTGCAGAAAGCAAGAAGACAGAACTTAAAGATTTCGCAGACAAACTCTTAGGTCGAAACAAGTAATGATAATCGACACCCATTCACATCTCGACGGAGACGAATTCGTCGAAGACCTCAACGAGGTAATTGCACGGGCAAAGGAAGCAGAAGTGGAAAAGATACTTCTGCCAGCAATCAATGTAGAAGGTATGCAGCGGCTCATGCAACTATGCACCGAGCATCCCGACTATTTCATCCCGATGATAGGCCTACACCCCGAAGAAGTAAAAGAAGACTATGTCCAACAGTTAACCACGCTCCATAAGATGCTGACAGACAATCTACTGTCATCGTCCGCCATACATTTCTGTGCAATTGGCGAGGTGGGGCTGGACTTTTACTGGGACGACACATACCGTCGTCAGCAGATTGACGCCTTCGAACAGCAAGTGCAATGGGCTGCCAACTATGGCATGCCACTGATGATACATGCACGAAACGCCCACAAGGAACTGGTCGAAGTCATGGAACATCACCGCAAAGACAATCTGCGCGGAGTTTTTCATTGTTTTAGCGGCACAGCAGAAGAAGCAGAGCAACTGCTGAGTTTCCCAAACTTCATGTTAGGCATCGGAGGAGTCTTGACATTTAAGAAATCCACATTGCCAGAAGTACTCCGCCAAGTCGTTCCACTTTCGCGTATTGTAGTCGAGACCGACTCTCCATACCTCGCCCCCGTACCATACAGAGGCAAACGCAACGAAAGCGCATTTATAGTAGCAACAGTGACCCGTCTAAGTGAAATTTACGACTGTGAAACAACAAATATTGCTATGCAAACAAAGAAAAATGCACTAAAATGCATTCTATAACAAAAAAAATGCGTATTTTTGTTGCTGAATTAGCGGTGAACTCGTAAAAAAGTTGTAATTTGCAACCGATTTAGAGTCATCATGCAAGAGAAGCCAGTCAAAAGATGCCGTTACGACGAACAGATTTGACAGCATGGACATAGGAATTGGCCCCCACAAAAGGAGAGATGCTCGAGTGGCTGAAGAGGCACGCCTGGAAAGCGTGTAACCGTCCAAAGCGGTTCGGGGGTTCGAATCCCCCTCTCTCCGCAATTGTATTCTCATCCGCAAGGACAAGAGTCAATAATCAATCAATGAACAAGAACTAAAAGAATAATTAACAAATAAAGTATTAATCTTAAAAAATCAATCAAAACAATGAAAAAAGTATTTGCAATTATTGCACTTATGGGAGTCTTCACACTTGGAATGACTCAGTCAGTTTTCGCTCAAGACGAAGAAGCTGTTGACTCAGCTGCCGTTGAGCAAGTAGATTCTGCAGCTGTTGCAGAAGAAGAACCTGCAGCAGAAGAAGTTGCAGAGGCTCCAGAGCCAGAAGTAGAAGAAGTTGGTATGTACAAGCAACTCAAGACAAAGTTCATCGAAGGTTCTGCAGGCTGGATGTTCCCAGTTGCTCTCGCACTCATCATTGGTCTCGCATTCTGCATCGAGCGTATCATCTACCTCGCACTCGCTGATGTTAAGACAAATAAGATGCTCGAAGATGTTGAAAAGGCACTCGACTCTGACAATGTAGAAAAGGCTAAGGAAGCATGCCGTAACACTCGTGGTCCTATCGCATCTATCTGCTATCAGGGACTTATGCGTCTGAAGGACGGTGCTGACTCAGTTGAAAAGGCAGTAGTTGCTTACGGAGCAGTTCAGGCTTCTAACCTTGAAAAGGGTTGCTCATGGATTACACTGTTCATCGCAATGGCACCATCTCTCGGATTCCTCGGTACAGTTGTCGGCATGGTTCAGGCATTCGATGACATCCAGGCAGCAGGTGATATTTCTCCAACAGT
>JAGHSZ010000079.1 GCA_018065565.1 Candidatus Colivivens caballi | reverse complement strand
CTTTGTAATGCCACCAGCATTCTCTGTGAACGGGATTAAACAAACCAGGAGGAAAATGATAATCCCGTTACTCTGTGTTTATTTCGAAGAGTGAAAAGTGAAGAGTGCTTTGACCTCTAAACAACTAAACAACCAATCTACCAAACAACTAAATATATGAATAAAGTATATATGTTGCTGTTAGCACTTGTTACAGCATTCACATTAACAAACTGTGCAGAAGATAACGACAGCTATTTTTCTGCTGGTGAGGACGACTTCCCACGAATCCTCAACACTGACATCCCAGAAACATCGGGAGGCGAACCATCACCTCTGCCTGCAATCTATCGTAACAACAACTTCCATTTTGAAGTGGTGGTCACTCCAGTACATTACACCACTGTCACATGGTTCATTGATGGTGAGAATGTGTATGAAGGCAATACCATCGACATGCCTCTGCTTGCTGGCGATTACAGTGTGAAGATTGTGGCAACCACCACACGCGGAAAGCAGACATGGCGCAACTGCACTCTCAGTGTCCTTCCACTTGATGGCGACCCTGTCCTTGCCGACGATGTCAAGTCGCGCTGGATGAATCCTGGCACAAAGGTTACTATCAATGGTGAAAACCTTGACGGCATCACCGGCATGACCATCGGAGGTGTTCCTGTGACCGACTTTGTCAACAACGGTTCATCGCTTACCTTCACTGTTCCTGAACTTGCAGACGGCGACTATCAGATGGTTGTCGAGTCGGCTTCGGGTCGTTTCGGTTGTGGCAAGACCAAGGTGACTGTCGAGAAATATCGCGAACCAGGTGTAGTGGAAGTCACACTGTGGGAAGGCGAGACCGATATCAACTGGGGCGAAAGCAATGTTCTGATTTCAGCAGAAACAATGGCTGACATACCTGTCGGCACAAACATCAAGTTCTATTATGAAATGATTGATGCTGAATACCACGCAATGCGTATCACCACTCCTTCATGGGGCGACAATCCAGAGGACAACCTCGTATGCCAGTTCGATGTGACAGCCGACACTCCTGTACCATTTGAGTTTGTATATGACGAGGCATGCAAGGCACTCGTTGACGGACGTGGCGGAATGCTCATCGTTGGCTTCGGCTACAAGCTCACAAAGGTTGCGTACGACAAGTCTGCGGCTACTGTCGAAAAGACACTCTGGGAAGGTTCAAATGTCATCAACTGGGGTGAGAGCAATGTCAACATCACACCTGACCAGATGGCAGATGTACCTGTCGGTACAAAGATTCGTCTTTACTACAATGTGCCTGATGCTGAATACCACGCTATGCGCATCACCACTCCTTCATGGGGCGACAACCCTGAGGACAACCTCGTATGTCAGTTCGATGTAACTCCTGATACTCCAAACCCATATGAATTCATCTATACTGCCGACTGCAAGAAACTCGTTGACGGACGCGGCGGAATGCTCATAGTCGGTTTCGGCTACGAACTCACAAAGGTCACTTACGAAGTGGCTGGTGGCGGTGCCGAAGTGGTGTTTGATGGCAGTCAGGACATCAACTGGGGTGAAGCAAATCTCAGCCTCAGCCTTCCTGACCTTGGCATCACTGCTGGCAAGACTCTGACCATCGATTATGTGCTTTGCGACATGCCAGAGGGTTATCACTGTGCAAAGGTTGTGACTGGTCCTTCATGGGTTCATCAGGACATCCTCGACCAGTTCGACCTCACCGAAGACGGTTCTTACGAACTGAAAGTGACTGACGAGATGGTCAGCAAAGCTGCCGAAGACGGCAACGCGTTCCTCCTCGTTGGTTATGGCTACACAATCAAGAAAGTATCAATGAAATAGTATAGTCATCGAGTTCCGACCAGTAGCAAAGGAGTTATGTGGTGAAAAGAACAGAGCATGACTTTTCATGCATAACTCCTTATGTGTTTCTGGACTCCCTAATGTCTAAACTCATAAACTCCTCATCTCCCCATTATGTCATCCGTAAAAGAGAAAATAGGCTATGCACTTGGTGATGCAGCAGCAGGCGGCATCACATGGAAAATCATGTCCATTGCCTTTCCATTGTTTTTCACCAATGTGTTCGGACTGAGTTTTGCCGATGCAGCAGCATTGATGCTCGTGGCCCGTCTGTTCGATGTTGTCACCGACCCGATGATGGGCAGTATTGCCGACCGCACCAGTTCACGCTGGGGCACATACCGTCCGTGGATCATCTTCGGAGCCATTCCGTTCGGACTCATCTTTGCCCTGCTGTTTTTCACACCTGATTTCGGACCAGTAGGCAAGCGTGTCTATGCCTATGTGCTCTATCTGCTCATGATGGCAGTCTATACCATGGTAAATGTGCCATACGGCTCTTTGCTGGGAGTGATGACGGAGGACAGCAGCGAGAAGAACGAGTTTTCGTCTTACCGAATGGTTGGTGCCTATGCCATGGGATTTGTCACCCTCCTTTCGTTCCCGTATCTGCAAAAGGTGGTGGGTGGAAGCGATGCCCATCAGTATGCAGTGCTGGGTGCCTGCTTTGGAGGTCTCGCAGCCCTCATGACGCTGGCGTGCGGTCTGCTCACGAAGGAGCGTCTCAAACCAGTGCGTGCCGAGCACTTCTCCATGCGGCAGTTTGCCGACCTTTTCAGCAATCGTCCCTGGGTATTCCTCACCCTCATTGCCATCTGCACCAATTTCTTCAACGGTTTCCGCTATGCTGTGGCGGGCTACATGATAGACTATTGCCTTGACGGAGAAATCACTGTGGGCAGCCTCATCATCAACTACACCGTGCTCATGGCATTTGGCGAAGTCACATGCATGATTTTCGGAGGCATCAGTCCTGCCTTTACCAAGCGCATCGGTTCGAAGCGCATGGCGTTTGTGTGGTCGTCAGTCATCTGCCTGGTCACATCGGTTGCAGCATTCTTCATACCGATGAGTCCGTCCTGCATTTGGCTGCTGGTTGCCTCAGTCGTCATCACATCCATTGGTGTTGGCTTCTACTCGCCATTGCTCTGGTCGATGTATGCCGATGTGGCAGACTATGCCACAGAGAAGAACGGTACATCAGCCACAGGTCTCATCTTCTCGTCAGGAACTATGGCGCAGAAACTGGGTGGTGCAATCTCGGGTTCACTCATAGCATTGCTCCTGGGACTGGCAGGTGCAAGTATGGTTCCCGACGAATTTGGCAATTCAGTCATCGACCCATCGTCGGTCACCGATTCTGTCAAGACCATGGTGTGGGCGTTGTTCACACTTTTCCCAGCCGCCATTGCACTCATCATGGCCATCCTTGCCTATTTCTTCCCAATAAAAAAGTAAGGCAGGGCTTTCGCTTGTGCAACTATCACGAAACATTAATCTTTATCTCTATAATCCCAAATCGTTCATTGGCGGTTTGGGATTATTATGATTTTAGTGAGTATGACTGACATACATTGCATGATTTTGCTATTTGAATCATTGAATCTTTCAGAAATCAATATAAATTTGAGGTTTTCATATTATTGTATATTCAAAAATGTTGTTGCTTGAAATAAAAACATTAACTTTGCAGATAACATTGGTGCACAAACTATAAGGAAAGATGAGCATTGGAAGAAAAACAGTTGTATTGCGTCGCAAGATGATTGTTTCAAGTTGCAATATCGTCATTTCATGGCATGATACCATCATATCAAGCTGCGTTTAGTTTGCGACATCAGGCAGAAAAGGTTATAAGCAATACAGAATAAGGTTGTAAAAACCAATCGTAAAAGATTAAGAAAACCATACAGTATGGCAGAATACATCAAAAGAGAAATGCCGGACATGAGCGGCACAGGAGAACGAAAGGCTTACTATAAGATCAAGACTTGCAGTAACCTTCAAACAGAGGAATTCATAAACAAGATATGCTGCCCTGGTTCGGGATTGAATCCGGGCGATGTGGTTAAGGTCATGTGCCACATGGTTGATGAAATGAAGCTCTGGCTTGCCGAGGGACATACCATCACCATTGACGACCTTGGCACTTTCAGCCTTTCAATTGGTGTAATCGATGACAACGAAGTGGAGGACTTTGATGGCAACGGAAAGAAGGTCAATGCAAAGCGCATCGGTGTGCGCGGCATCAACTTCCGTCCCGACAAACAACTCGTCAGTGACATTGCACGCAGGTGCAAACTGCACAAGGGTTATGAGTCGCCTAACAATCGCTCACCTTACACGCGAGACGAACGATTGAAGATGGCACAGGATTACATTGCTGAGCACCATTTCATGAGAGTTCGCGATTACGAAGCGATGACCTATCTCCCTCACTCAACAGCCGCAAATGAACTGAGAGACTTCTGCATACAGCCAACTGGAATAACATCAGAAGGCAGAGGTAATACGAAGGTGTATGTAAAGCGAGGAAGGAATGATGATATTGCATAGCCGTCCCGTTGTTGATGATGGGCAATAGATTGAGTGAAAGATAAGACCAATTAAGCATGACACGCGAAGAAGCCATAGCAGCAGGTAGGGAGATGCATGAGACAAAGCACTCAATGAAGAGGCGTACTCCATGGCATGACTATAGTCGCAAGGGGACATATATGCTGACCCTTGTGGTAAGGGAACGGATGGCTTTGCTGGGTCAGTTGAAAGGGGATTTGAAGGGTGAGGTTGCTCCATATGTTGAATACTCCACCCTCGGTACTGCTATTGAGCAAGAGGAGATTCGGAAGATTCATCACTACTATCCTCAGGTGGAAGTATGGAAGCTTTGCATCATGCCTGACCATCTGCACATGATAGTGAGGGTGAATGAGGACATGGGAGAAGGAATGCATATTGGCAAAGTGGTGAGAGGTTTCAAGACTGGCTGCTCCAGGGCGTGGTGGAGATTGCAGGATATAGGGGAGATGCCCCAGATACGGTGGCAAGGAGAAAAGGAACAAGAACGGAGGAAGGAAGCAACTACTGTTTCTTCGGTCTCTCCCGAAGGTTTGCGTCCGGTGCTCTTTGAGGAAGGCTATTGCGACAAGATACTCATGCATGAAGGTCAGCTTGATAACTGGAAACACTATCTTGATGACAATCCACGCCGGCTGATGATGAAACGCCAGAATCCAGAACTTTTTACTGTGCTGACGGGTATGGAGGTAGCAGGTGAGCAATGTCAGGTTGTAGGTAACAGGTTCCTATTGGATATTCCCGACAAGATGGCTGTTATCGTTCATCGTCGATATACTGACGAGGATTACGCCCGTCTTCGTGAAGAATGGCTGGCGTGTGGTGGGCGAGGAGGTGTGCTCGTAAGTGCTGCTATTTCGCCAAAGGAGAAGGAAGTCCTGCGTGAAGCCATGGATCGTGGCTATAACATCATCCTGCTTCGTGAGAACGGTTTCCCAAAACTTTACAAACCTGCTGGTGAAGCCTTTGACGCATGTGCAGCAGGTATGTTGTTGCAGATAAGTCCTTGGGAGTTTCACATGGAGAAGAAAGTGATAACGAGGACACAATGCCTTCATCTGAATGCAATGGCAGAAAGGATTGCGGGCAATGAATAATAACTGTAATGGCAAGTGACAAAACAACTTGATTAATGAGTTGATTCAAGTTGCTGGGAAATGTTACTACCATGACCATGATTATTGATGCGTTATGCCCAGGACATTGCCGTGGCGGTCATTGTGTGACAACGAAAAAGTCCGTAATCAGTCGTTTCCTTTGACTAACTACGGACTTCGTTATTATGGTACCGAAAGTGGGACTCGAACCCACACAGGCGTTATGCCCAAGGGATTTTAAGTCCCTCGTGTCTACCATTCCACCATTTCGGCAGCCTTGGTTTGTGCACTAAGTGGAGTAATTTACAACTCACTTTGGTGCTTGCCAACCATAGAAAACTATCTATTGGCTGGGGCATCAGGCGAGCCCTGTTCACTTAACGCGGTGCAAAGGTAAGAAAATTTTATATAAGCACAATTGGAAATCAAACATTTTTTACATACGAGACCGAAAAAAACAATAATTCACATAGATAATCACAAAAAAGAAGAAAGCAAAACATTGCCAAGTAACAAATAATGCTTAACTTTGTAGCGACAAAGAATACACGGCAGAAATGTCAGCAAAACCAGTAACAAACTTATAAATAAACTTACAAGATGAAAAAACTATTACTAACCACAATCGCCCTTTGCATGTGCGGACTCACAAGCATCAAGGCCGAGGTCGATCCCAACTTCTACATCTTCCTCTGCTTCGGACAGTCCAACATGGAAGGTAACGCATCACCCGAAACAGTGGATTTCACTGTTGACCCTCGTTTCAAGATGATGGCAGCAGTGCCTTTCAGCAATCCTGCACGACGCATTTACAGTTGGTATCCTGCCACTCCACCTCTCTGCCGCCAAGGCACAGGACTAACACCAGCTGACTATTTCGGACGCGAACTGGTTGAACATCTGCCAGACAGCATCACTGTGGGCGTGATAAATGTGGCAGTCGGAGGCACAGCCATCGAGTATCTCGACAAGAACTACCATGTGGTCTATCCAGGTCAGAACCTCTCACAGGAGGCCGACTGGTTCCGCAACTATATGAGTGCATATTCCAACCAACCTTACCAGCGACTGCTCGAATGCGCCCTCCGTGCACAGAAGTCGGGAGTCATCAAAGGCTTCCTTCTGCATCAGGGCGAGACTAACAACGGACAGCAGGACTGGATATACAAGGTGCGGCACATCTACAACGACCTTATCGCCGACCTCGGACTCGACCCCGAAAACACACCGTTGCTTGCCGGCGAGACAGTGGGACAGGCAGAAGGCGGTTCGTGCTGGTCGCACAATGCAGTCATCGCCAAACTCCCGACAGTCATTCCTAATGCTCATGTGATTTCTTCAAACGGATGTCCGCAGAAGGGTGATGGACTCCACTTCACCGCAGAAGGCTATCGCACCATCGGACGACGCTACGGACAGAAGATGTTGCAGTGCCTCGCTGCTGGTGAGGCTACGCCAAGTGAACCAGTCACACTCGACGGGGCTAAACTGCCACTCGACAAAACCAAGATTGACCCTATGATTCTGTTCGAGGGCAAATGTGTTACCAGTGGCTCACTCGTCTGCCTCTCGTCAGCCTCAGGCCAGAAAAACGGCATGGCAGGTTGGTACTTCCGTAAGACCGTTGACCTCAGTGGCGCACACTACCTCGTCTTCAACATGCGCAAGGCTGCAAGCAAGGGCGTGCAACTGCGACTGTTCGACGCAAAGAAGTCGGGCGCACAAAGTTATGTGCTCGACATATCAAATATGAAGGATGTGGTGGTTGACCTGCACGAAATTGCAAACCAGCTCGACCTCAAACACATCGCTACTGTCGCATTTGCCACAAACGGCGCAACACTCTACCTCACCGATGCATTCCTCAGCGACGACGGCTCGACACCAACCGGTATCAGCGACATCGACCTCACTCCTCGCCACGATGATGCCATCTACGACATGAACGGCAGAAAGGTGTCGCGTGCCGACATGAAACATGGTATATACATTATTAATAATAAAAAGGTATTAGTACGATGAAAAAAATCATTATTTCAGCACTGCTCATCCTGGCATGTGCATTATGCATTGAAGCAAAACCAAACAAGAAGTTCTATATCTTCCTCTGCTTCGGACAGTCCAACATGGAAGGCGCGGCAAAGGCAGAACCAAGCGACTCGCTCGGAGTGAGCGAACGGTTCCTCAGTCTCACACCATGTCTCACCACACCTGAGACTGCCGAATGGCACACTGCCATTCCACCTCTCTGTCGTCAGGAAAACGGCATGACACCTGTTGACTTCTTCGGACGCACACTCATTGACAATCTGCCTGATGATGTCAAGGTGGGAGTGCTGAATGTGGCAATTGGTGGATGCGACATCAAGGCGTTCATGCAGGAACATGTAGCTGGCGAAGTGGCAAAGGCTCCTGGATGGCAGGTACACATGTTCAAGGCTTACGATGACGATCCGTATGCTTACCTGCTCCGTCTGGCAAAGCGTGCGCAGAAGGACGGTGTCATCAAGGGCATACTGCTGCATCAGGGGGAAACCAACACTGGACAGAAGGACTGGCCAGAGAAGGTCAACACCGTGTATAAGCGTCTGCTTAAAGACCTCGGACTCAAAGCAAAGAAGGTGCCACTCATCGCTGGCGAGGTGGTTCAGGCAAACGGTAAGGGACAGTGCATCGCCATGAACCCAATCATCGACGACCTACCACTGACCATCCCGACTGCTCATGTCGTCAAGTCTGACGGTCTGACAAATGGTCCCGACAACCTGCACTTCGATGCACAGGGCTACCGTGAACTCGGTCAGCGCTACGCAAAGGTCATGTTGCCATTGCTCGGTGTCAAGAACCCGGTTATAAAGCCTCTTCCAAACAAAAAGTAAGCAATACGGGCAATTTTCTGTCATTTTATTTTGCTGTATGAATAAAAAGCAGTACTTTTGCAACAAAATTACAAATGAAGAGTACTGACCAAATACGATAAGCCTTTCCCGCTTCGTGCGTGGGAGGCTTTTTGTGTAAAGAGGTGCTTATGCAGACACGCATCTGACGAATTTAACATAAATACATCATAGATTCATAATGAATACTCTATTTGACAAAATCTGGGATGCACATGTAGTGCAGAATGTAGAAGACGGACCTACACAACTTTACATCGACCGCCTTTACTGCCATGAGGTGACCACACCTCAGGCTTTCGACACTCTCCGCGACAAAGGTCTCAAAGCCTTCCGTCCTGAGAAAATTTATGCTATGCCAGACCACAACACACCAAGCGACCAGCAGGAGGTCATCAACGATCCAGTTGGGCGCAAGCAGGTGGAGACTCTCGCTGCCAACTGCAAGGAGTTTGGCATCACACACTTCGCAATGGGTACCAAGGACAATGGCATCATCCATGTTGTAGGTCCTGAAAAGGGACTGTCGCTGCCTGGCATGACCATCGTGTGCGGAGACTCACACACCAGCACTCACGGTGCTCTCGGTGCACTCGCCATGGGTATCGGTACAAGTGAAGTTGCCGAGGTGCTGGCTTCACAGTGCATCCTGCAACAGAAACCAAAGTCAATGCGCATCAACATCGAAGGCACACTCCAACACGGGGTGACTGCAAAGGATGTTGCACTCTATATCATGGCACAGATGACCACTTCGGGAGCTACCGGCTATGCTGTTGAATATGCTGGTTCGGTCGTTCGCAACATGTCAATGGAAGGTCGTCTGACACTGTCAAACCTCTCCATCGAGATGGGTTCACGAGCAGGCATCATCGCACCTGACGAAACCACATTCGCCTATCTCAAAGGTCGTGAATATGCGCCTAAGGGCGAGGAATGGGACAAGGCTGTGGAATACTGGAAAACGCTGAAAAGCGATGACGATGCCGTGTTCGACATGGAGGTTACTTACCATGCCGAGGACATCACTCCGCGCATCACATACGGCACAAACCCAGGTGCAGGCATCGCCATCGACGGCAACATTCCTACACTTGACCAAGTGCCAGAGGCAGAGCGTGCTGGCTTCCTGTCACAACTCGACTACATGCAGTTCACTCCTGGCGAGAAGTTAGAAGGCTATCCTGTTGACTATGTCTTCCTCGGTGCATGTACAAACGGCCGTATCGAAGACTTCCGTGCCTTCGCTTCTGTGGTTAAGGGCAAGAAGAAAGCCGACAGCGTGGTGGCTTGGCTCGTACCAGGTTCATGGCTCGTCCGTCAGCAAATCATCGACGAGGGCATTGACAAAATACTTGAAGAAGCAGGCTTCCAACTCCGTCTGCCTTCATGCTCATCATGCCTTGCCATGAATCCCGACAAGGTTCCAGCAGGCAAACTCGCCATCTCAACTTCTAACCGCAACTTCGTTGGCCGCCAGGGACCAGGTGCCCGCACCGTACTTGCCAGTCCGCTCACCGTAGCCGCAAGTGCCATCACAGGCGTGATAACAGACGCAAGAAAATTGAATAAGTAACACATAAGCCCCACCGATGCTCCGAGGCGCAGGATACCGTCAGGTTGGGCAATGCCTCCCACCGTGGAGCGAGACATAGAAGGGGCTTCAAATCTCCCAAACAATATGAAAGCAAAGTTTTCAATCATACAGTCAACATGTATTCCTGTTGCTATCGACAACTGCAACACGGACCTGATAATACCTGCTCGTTACCTTGCATCGACAACGCGTGACCCAAAGTTCTTCGGTGATGCCTTCATGCACGACCTACGTTATGATGCCGAGGGCAAGCCTGTCAACGACTTCGTACTCAACCAGCCTGCATTCAGCGAAGCACCGCGTGAGGGTGTACACGAGATTATAGTTGGCGGTCAGAACTGGGGCTCGGGTTCCAGTCGTGAACATGCGGCATGGGCTATCGCTGGCTATGGCGTGCGTGTTGTCATCTCTTCGTCATTCGCTGACATCCACCGCAACAATCTGCTCAACTGCTTTGTGCTTCCTGTCATCGTGAGCGAGGCATTCCAGCAGGAACTGTTCCAGTCGATTGCTGCTGACGCACAGACACAAGTGAAGGTTGATGTGCCAAACCAGACAGTCACAAACCTTGCCACGGGCAACAGTGAGCATTTTGAAATAAATTCGTACAAGAAGTACTGCCTGATGAATGCCCTCGATGACATTGATTATCTCCTTGAAAACAAGGATAAGATTGAGGCATTCGAGACAAACAAGTGTTGACACATTGCCCGATTGAGCACAGTTTGCACACTTTGGCACAACTGATAAGAACCAAATGGCGACAACCACATCGACTGGCTGTCGCCGTTCTTTTTCTTGTCTGTACAAACATTTTTCTTGCCTTTCAAACCCTCATAAATGACAAAACAAAACATTGCTGATGATGATAGTTGTCGGTTTCTGCACAACTGTCTATATCAATGAATTTCATCAAGTAGTTGCAAACTACACTCGTCAATATGGCTATATCGGCAGGGTGGGGAATTAGGAATGGCAGTGTTTTTAATGTTTTTTTCATCATGTCAGAAGTTGTTCCCATTAATTATATGTATCTTTGCAAACATTCATTATGAATGTAGGAAAAAGTTAAGAGAATATTTTAGGATATGTTGTGTCAACATTCAAATCGTATTATTTGTAAAATGAACAGTTTAGTTAAGGGTAAAAAGCATCTTTCGTTATTTTTGTCTGTCATTTTCATCTTCCTCTTAGGTGGAATATGTACATCTCTGAACGCTCAGACCTTTCAGGAGGGTGTTAAGTATCGTATCGTATGCGGAAAATACAACACTGGCAGTATTGGTATTGGTGCAGAACATGGTAAAGACTACATCGTCTGCTATGTGAAGAACGACGCCGATCTCACTGAGGACTGCTATTGGTACATAGACCACATGGGCGAGGCTAAGTGGCGTTTCAGAAATGCAAAGACCAATCAGGCTCTGACCTTTACATCGGGCAAAGACTATGACACATATGTCCGGCTCAAACTCAGTTCAGTCGATGACAAGAATGAAAAGCAAGTGTGGACAAAGGGTACGACTGATGGATACTTTAATTTCTACTATATGGGCGATGAAAAGTACTATCTTCGCAAAAGCAGCGACGGCAGCATGGTTGTTGCTGACAAGTATGAAGACATGTATTCACGATTTGCCATCGTTGATGAATACGGATATGAAGTACTTGCTCCAGGTGCTCCAGAGGGCGGACACATACAGCCTTCGACCGATGTCGCAGCATGTGTGGACAGCTTGATGCTCAATGGCCGTCAGATGATATATGATGTTGAGAAGCAGACATTCTTTTCAGTTCTGCCTGCAAGCAGCGAGACTGACCTCAACTTCACTTTCAATGCTGCCGATGGCGTAACAGTGCAAGTCTATGATGGTCCGGTGGCCATTTCCAAGATTGCAGACATCGAGATGCGCAAGTCGTACAATATCGAAGTACGCCGTGGAAACATCGTTATAGCATCGACACCTGTCATCTTCACATCGCTTCCTATACTCAACATCAACCATGAAGGAAAGATTGAAGCCTATATGGACTATGTGTGGGGAGACATGGCACTGACCAGCCCTGACGAACCTGGAACCGTGGCAATGTCTGCAAAGTTCAAGACAAGAGGCGCATCTGCAATGCAGTACAAGAAAAAGTCGCTCAACATGAAACTGCGTGAGCGTCCTGCTGTCGAGGGCGAAGAGGAAATTGAGACCGATGCCAATCTGCTCGGCATCCGCAGCGGAAGCAGCTGGATACTCGATGCAATGGCAGCCGACCGTGTAGATATGCGCAACCGTGTTTGCTTTGACCTGTGGAACGACTTCTCTAAATTGCCATATGAAACTGATTTCGACGGACGCAACGGTACGAAAGGCAGATTTGTCGAGGTGTGGATAAAAGGAAAGTACAATGGCATCTACTGCCTCACCGACCGCATAAACCGTAAACTCCTTGACTTGAAAAAGCCTGCTGTCGATTATGAGACAGGTTCGGTAACTGTCAAAGGTGTGCTCTATAAGGGTAACAAATGGGGATATACCTCATTCCGCAAATCATCACTCGACGATTACCTTGAAAAATTCGGAGACACCCGCAACACTGTGAACTTCTGCGAGTGGGAACTCTCAGAACCAGAAGACTATCCATGCGACAGTGCATGGTTGCCACTCTATAACCTCTACACCGACTTTGAAGGCAACCTTGCTACTCCTGAATTCTATGAAAAGATGAACAACAAGTTCTTCTTGCAGAATGTTGCCGACATTCATCTGTTCATCCTTGCTATGGCTTTGGGCGACAATGGAAACAAGAACCTGTTTTACAGTGTTCAGAACATGACCAAGGAAGGCGACAAGTCGAAGTTCGTCATTTCACCTTGGGACATGGATGCCTCGCTTGGTGGCAACTACGATGGTTCATTCTACAATGGAGAATACGAGAACCCTGTCATCCAGAACATGAAAATCAGCAAAGAGGGAAATCCTTTCAAGGCATTATGGGAAAACAGCGAAGACTATCGAATGATGCTTGCTTCAAGGTGGGCACGCGTGCGCGATAATGTGCTTTCGCCTATGGCTGTTGCCTCAAAGATGCGCAAGTATGCTGAACTTTTCACTGAATCGGGAGCATGGGAACGCGAGTACAAGAAATGGAACAGCGACCGCTGGTACGACAATCAGCTGGTGCCAGATGTGAAAAATGAAGTGGAACAAATCATCTCATGGTACCGAAACCAGCGCATACCTACACTCAACGACTATATTGAGAGCTATATAGACGCCTATATTGATGACTTGAAGCCAGAACTCGGTGATGCAAACGACGATGGTGTGGTTGACATTGTTGACCTCTCCTGCATCGCAAGCTACATCCTTGGTGACAATCCTGCTGAGTTTGAGTTCTCGGGTGCCGACTATAACCACGACCAGGAAATCAATGTGAGCGACATATCATTGATAGCCAACAAAATTCTGTACGGCTTCTAATATAACTTTGCCCCCATGCCGATGCACACAAACCCATGTGTGATCTGTATCGGGGGTATTTCCACATTGGGGAGAGAACTTAATTGTGGAAGAGGAGATTCCGACTCCGGCAAAGATTCCTGTTTCGGAAGAGAATATGATAATACACAACGAAAATAACACAGATGTTTTTAAAATGATAAGTATTGTGGGTAAGAGATTGAAGGCAGTGATGGTGCTGCTGATTATTTTGTTTTTACAACAGACCGTTATCGCAAATGCGCAAGCACCAGAATTTATGATAAACGATGTGCCGGTACTTGTAGATGCCGAGAACAACATACTCTATGTGTCGTTGCTTCCTGACACAGAAAAGTCTTTCAAGGCCATCGTCACAACAAAGGACTCGCTTACAATGCAGTTTGCACTCGACAATGGCAACTGGCACAATGCACCACACAAGTTTAACATAGAGAACTGGCAGGATGGTAATTATACAATGCGAATAAAGTCGGGGAAAAAAGAGACTGTTTACACACTTGTGTTCTCCACACTTCCATTTGTTAACATTGATGTCAGCATGACTGCACTCCGCAATGCACACGATGAAGATGCAAGCATGAAAATTCCTGCCGAGCTCCGTGTCATCGACCCACTTGCACGAACAGCAGGAACAACTGATTATCGTCACCACATTGCCACCCGTATCCGTGGACAGCATTCTTCCGAGTTCAAGAAAAAGCCATTTGGCATCGAACTGCGCGATTCTGCGGAAGAAACAGTAGATGAACATATGTTTGGACTTCGCAACGACGACGACTGGGTGCTCGATGCAATGTGGGTTGACCCAGCAAGAATGCGCAACCGTACAATGACCGACTTGTGGAACTCTGTTTCCGACCTACCATACGAAAAAGACAACGAATATCAGGCCAATGGGTCGAGCGGACTTTTTGTTGAGGTGTTCGTCAAGAACAAATACTACGGACTCTATTGCTTTACAGATAAGATAGACCGTAAGAAACTCAACTTAAAGAAATCGCAAGCCGGTGACGATGACACCATCATACCTCGTGGACTGCTTTACCGTGGGCGTAAGTACAATGAAGCAACGGTGCTGCGGTCGTATGATGAAAATGCCAGTGAGGACACACTCAGATGGTGCGACTGGCTGCAAGAGTACCCTGACGACAACAATGCTGTGGCCACATGGCAACCATTGAAGGACTTTATCGATGTCGTCAGCGACGATTCAAAAGTCTATCACCAACTGTCGGAGGAATATATGGAATGGCTCTATCCCGAGAACCTTGCCGACTATTTCCTCTTTGTCAATGCTTTCTATCTGAAAGAGAACACAATGAAGAACTATTTTCTTTCTTTTGTAAATATAAAGAAGCAGCACCGAGCATTGTTCACTCTCTGGGATATGGATGCCTCATTCGGTCGAAAGGGTGACAGCACTCCGTTCTTTGACGACAGCACACGCTATGCATTTGATGAGACTCTGAAAAAACGCATAGGACTGACCAACCGACTGATGGAAGACAACACATTCCATTTCAAAAGCATTCTGCACGACCGATGGGAATCCGTCAAGAACAACCAACTGTCTGTCAGCAATGTTGAAAAAACACTGCGCACCTATGCCAAACTCCTCACAAAGTCGGGCGCATTTGCACGCGAACAGGCAAAGTGGGGCGAATCGGCAGCACCCGATCTTGATGCTGAGATTGACCAGATGGTCAATTGGTACGCTCGCCAGTGGGACATGGTCGAGAAAAAGTTAAAGAAGTACCCACGCATCTATACTCTGGGCGATGCAAACAATGACGGAGATGTTGATGTGACCGACATTGCCATGATTGCTGCTTACATACTTGATGGCACAATTGACGGACTGACCAAGACAGCAGCAGATTCAAATCTCGACGGAATCATCAATGTTATGGACATCAGCACTGTCGCAGCCAGCATCTTAGAAGAATAATACAAGCCGAATGTCACACTCACATGAAAAAGCAATGATTCGACAAATAATATTTACAATCCTTTTTGCTGTTGCTGTCACAGCAAGTGGCTATGATGCCTGTGTAGGTGGCATCTACTATAACATTTCCGACACTACCGCTTCTGTGGTGTCAGGCGACAATCGCTATGATGGCTATGTGGATATACCTTTTTTCATCCACTATGATTCCAGGGACTATCAAGTAACAGCGATTGAGAGTCGCGCGTTTTACGGATGTTCACAACTCACTGGGGTGAACCTCCCATCATCGCTTATCACTATTGGCGACTATGCATTTCACGGATGTTCCAGATTGAAGTCAGTCACAGTACCCAGCCGTGTTCTGTCGATTGGACAATATGCTTTTTTCGGTTGCTGGCAACTCGATTCTCTCGTTCTGGGCAGATCAGTCAAAACTATCGGCAACAACGCTTTTGAAGACTGTCGTCACCTTACCAGTATTCGTTTGCCACGTAGCATTGAGTTTATAGGAGAAATGGCATTTCGTGACTGCCACAACCTTGCGTCTGTCGAAGTCGGACGGGCAATGGGCAAGGTTGGCAATGATGCTTTCAGTGGTTGCACTCGTCTTCGCTCTGTCAACATCTACGACATCACAGGATGGTGTCAGTCTGTATTCCTTTCAGCAAAGTCGAATCCACTGATTTATGCACATCGACTGTACCTTGACGGCAAAGAACTTCATACCCTTGACATCCCAATGATGGTGAAATCTATCGGCGCTTATGCATTTGAAGAATGCCATAGCCTTGTGCGTGTCACTGTGCCGTCCACTGTTGAAAGCATTGGTACATATGCATTCCATGGATGCCAGCATATGTCGTCCATAGAACTGCTGAGCAGGTTGGCAAGAATTGAGAATTATTCGTTTGCAGAGTGTACTTCCCTGTTGTCAATAGACATACCTGAATCAGTGAAAGAAATTGGTGTATATGCCTTTTCTTCTTGCAGCGAACTCCGAACTGTAAACCTTCCAACAAAACTTATTGCTATCGGAAACTATGCCTTCAGCCATTGTCAACGGCTGTCAACTATCAATATTCCAGCATCCGTAACAAAGATTGGGTTGAAAGCCTTTGCATCCAGTGCCATTTGTTCCGTCACTGCACAGTGGAGACAGCCTATCAGCATATCTTCTGATGTATTCAGCAATGTGGATGTGGCTCGTGCCATGCTTTATGTACCTTATGGCAAAATTGGTGAGTACAAGTCAGCACCCGTATGGCGAAGTTTCAAGAACATAGAAAGCGTTAGTTCTGTTGCTGCAAATAATGTTGCTGATAATGATGTTGTAAATGATGATATTGCCAATAATGATGTTGCTATTAATGATGTTGTAAATGAAGATATCATTGCTGATGATGACATTGATGAGACTCTCACATCACAAGAATCACATCACGAATCATCTGCACTTTCGACGGTAGTACCTACAACAATCCATCTTGACCAACCAGCAACAGCCGCAACGCCAGTTGTCGAATCTCTCCAAGAACCACTCCAAGTTACCGAACCACTTCAAGACACGCTTCCTGTTGCCGAGTCACACCAAGACACGCTTCTTGTTGTCGAGCCACTCCAAGAACCCCATCCTGTTGTTGAGTCACTCCATGAGTCGCTTCCAGTTATTGAGGTGCTGAACCGCTCATCATATTTGCCACTTCAAGAAAACACAGACACTCCGTATTTCATGCTGTATCTTCGCACATATCCTGAAATCCGTTCCGCCCTCCCAATCTATTTGAAAAACGGAAAGAAACTCAATGGATATCTGTTCGATTTGTATCTAAATAAGCATTAATGCCGCTGATATTTGACATTTTTCCATTATTTCGGTCAATTCCCCGTCATTTTTACAAATAAATAAGGTGCAAGGGTGGCGCATTTGCTGTTTTTTTCGTAACTTTGCACACAAAATCACAAACACGATGATGCGCCAACAGATTGAGATAATGGATACGACCCTCCGCGATGGTGAACAGACCAACGGAGTATCATTCGTTCCTCATGAAAAACTTATAGTAGCTCGTATGCTGCTTCAAGACCTGAATGTAAACAGGATTGAGGTGGCATCTGCTCGTGTATCTGATGGTGAGCGCGAAGCGGTGACACTGATTTGCCGTTGGGCAGAAAGCGTTGAAATGCTCGATAGGGTAGAGGTGCTTGGCTTTGTAGATGGTCACCAGTCGGTTGACTGGATTTGCAGCTGCGGTTGTCGAAATATCAACCTCCTCTGTAAAGGTAGCGAGCGTCACTGCCGTTATCAGCTCAACAAGACACCGCAAGAGCACATTGACGACATACGCGAATGCATTGAATATGCCAATAAAAAGGGCATCGGTGTAAATGTGTATCTTGAAGACTGGAGCAACGGAATGAAGGATAGTCCAGAATATGTGCACTACATGGTGGACTCGCTGAAAGGACTTGGAATCCGCAGAATGATGCTCCCAGACACACTCGGAGTGCTTAATCCTGCACTGACATCTGCATATATGAACCAAATGCTGGAATGGTTTCCGGCAGTTCATTTCGATTTCCATGCACATAACGACTACGACCTTGCCATCTCAAATGTATTTGCAGCAGCAAGTGCAGGATGTGCAGGCATACACACATCGGTAAACGGACTTGGTGAACGAGCTGGCAATGCGCCACTTAGCAGTGTACAGGCCATACTCAAAGACCAATTGCACATCGAAACCAGTATCTGTGAGGAAAAACTGGGTGAAGTGAGCCAGCTGATTGCAAGTTATTCCGGTATTGCTGTTCCTGCAAACAAACCAATCGTTGGTGAAAATGTGTTTACACAGGTCGCAGGGGTGCATGCCGATGGCGACAACAAGCACAATCTGTACCAGAACGACCTTGTTCCAGAGCGTTTTGGTCGCAAGCGCGAATATGCTCTTGGCAAGAACAGCGGCAAGGCAAACATCCTGAAGAATCTTGAAGAACTCGGACTGGAACTTACGGCTGAACAGACTCGCAGAGTCACTGACCGCATCATCGAATTAGGTGACAAGAAGCAGATTGTAACCCAAGAAGATTTGCCATACATCGTGAGTGACGTGCTGAAACACTCTGCTCCAGATGACAAAGTCAAACTGTTGAGCTACATGGTCAGCACTGCTTTTGGCTTGAAGCCAATGGCAAGTGTTAAGTTGGAGGTCAATGGTGAGGTGTATGAAGAATCGGCAATGGGCGACGGTATGTACGATGCATTTGTTCGCAGTGTTCGCCACATTTATCGCGACAAACTTCACCGTCCATTCCCTTGGCTGACAAACTATGTGGTGAGCATTCCTCCTGGCGGACGCACTGATGCCCTCGTGCAGACAAGCATATCATGGTGTTATGATGGTAAGAACTACCGAACCCGTGCCTTGGATGCCGACCAGACAGAAGCCGCAATCAAGGCCACCATCAAGATGCTAAATTTGATAGAGTGACACAGTACTACTACACACTACATAACAGGTGGCCTGGATAATCTCTAAACGACCAGACAACCAATTTCCCAAACAAGACAACTAATATGGAAAGAAAAATACTTGTAAGTGACATCACGATTAAGATGGCGGACGAAGGACTGCTTAACACCCTGTCGTTTCGTCAGAAGATTGAATTGTCAAAGATGCTCGACAAGTTAGGTGTTTCAGTCATTGAGACGGGCAAAATACAGAATGGCAAACGCGACTGCCTTTTGATAAAGTCATTAGCATCAGCAGTCAAGAACGGCATTCTGGCTGTACCTGTTGATGTGTTTGACGAAGACAGCGTCTCGCTTACATGGAATGCACTCCAACAAGCCAACCATCCGCGCCTTCAGGTGTCGGTACCTGTCAGCACTGTGCAGATGGAATATGTCTGTCACAAGAAACCCGATGCCATATTAAAGTTAGTTGGCGAGTTTGTCAAGCGTTGTGCCGATTTGTGCCCAGAAGTTGAGTTCATTGCCGAAGACTCAGGTCGCTGCGACAAAGAATTCCTTATGGAAGTGGTGAAGGTAGCGGTTGACAATGGTGCGACAACGGTGTCAATGTACGATACGGCTGGTGCCCTGTTTGATTATGAGTTCTATCAACTGACAAAGCGGATCCGTGAACTCATTAGTCCAAAAGTGAAACTTGGAGTTCGGTGCTCTAACCAGATGTATATGGCCAACACATGTGCTGTTGCCGCAGTGCGTGCTGGTGCCGATGAGATAAAGACCATTTCATGTGGAAACGAAACTACTTCACTCAAAAGGTTTGTCAAGATACTCAGCCTGAAAACAAAGGAGTGTCAGGCATCGTGCGATGTGAAGACCATCGAAATGGCACGAGTGACAGCACAGATTAAGTCGCTCATACAGACAGGAAAGAAGTCGAGCCTCGACAATATGGATGGTGCCATCGACAGCAGCAAAGACCTGCGTCTGACCATACACGATGACATCGATTCTGTCATGAAGGTTGCCACTAAACTTGGTTATGACCTCAACGAAGATGACGGTCAGAATGTGTACGACGCATTTATGCACCTTGCATCGAAAAACGGTATTGTTGAGGCAAAGGAACTTGACGCCATCATTGCAGCAGTTGCGTTCCAGGTGCCACCTACATATAAGCTCGACAGTTATCTCATAAACACTGGTAATGCCATCACCACCACTTGTCACATGGTTCTGCGTAAAGGCGACGAGGTGCTCGAAGATGTCTGCATGGGTGACGGTCCTGTCGATGCAGCCTTTTTGGCAATAGAACAACTGGTAGGAAAGAAATACGAACTTGATGACTTCCAGATACAGTCAGTCACAGAAGGAAGCAAGGCAATGGGTGAAGCCATTGTCCGTTTGCAGAATGAAGGCAAGGTCTATTCTGGCCGAGGTCTGTCGCGCGACATAGTCGGTGCCAGCATCCTTGCTTATCTTAGTGCTGTCAACAAGATTGCTTACGAGGAGGAAATGTCATGAAATTATCTTTTTCAACACGAGGATGGAATTCGCTCAACTGGGACGAAATAGTTGACAATGCCGTAGAGATGCACTTTCAGGGAATTGAGGCATACAATGTGCTCAATACACCTGGATACACCGATGTGGCTGGGCCGTTCAACAACTTTTCACTTGTCCGCACATACCGTGAATTGAGAGAAAAGGGAATGAGCATCCCTTGTTTCGACACACCATACGACTTTTCAGCCGACAGCATGACAGTAGTCGAAGACTTGAAGCGCCTGATTGCTATGGCCGACGACATGCGTTCGCCTTATGTTTGTGCTTTTGCTCGGGAGAACCGTCCCGACATCATCCGTCGTAACCTTAACCTTCTTATTCCTGACGCAGCACAACACAACATCACTTTGTTGATAAAGACGAGTGGTATTTACACAGATACGGCATTGCTGCGCGACCTGCTCAACGAATTTGCATGCGACCAGTTGGCAGTACTGTGGGATGTACACCATCCTTACCGCGACAACAGGGAAAGTCCTGCACAGTCCATCAAGAACCTTGGTGCCTATGTCAAGCATGTCCACCTTCGCGACAGTGATGACGCTGATACCTACGACTTAATCGGTGAGGGTAATTTCCCTATCAAGGAATTGATGGCAGCACTGCGTTCCATCGACTACGATGGTTTTATTTCGCTTGAATGGAAACCTGAATGGATGGATGACCTGACAGACCCATCTATCATCTTCCCTCACTTTGTCAACTATATGGAGCGTTTTGAGCGTAGCCTCGACAACAAGGTGAAGCTCTTTATGAACCACGACCGCTCGGGTTTCTATGTCTGGAAGAAGGACGAACTCATCAACCTGACATTCTCGAAAGTACTTGACCGCATAGTTGAAGAGTTTCCCGATCAGTACTGCTTCAAATACACAACCCTCGACTATACACGAACTTACAGCGAGTTCCGCGACGATGTTGACAATTTCGCACGGGCACTCGTTTCGCTGGGAGTCCGTCCCGGCAGCAAGGTGGCAGTGTGGGCTACTAATGTTCCTGCATGGTACATTTCATTCTGGGCTACGGTCAAGATTGGTGCAGTCCTTGTCACGATGAACACTGCATACAAGTCGCACGAAGCAGAATATCTGCTTCAACAGTCTGACACTCACACACTGGTCATGATTGACAAGGCTCTGGATTCAAATTATAAAGACATCATCAACGAACTCTGCCCTGAAATTCGTTCTAACGAGAAAGGCAAACCTCTTCACTGTAAGCGACTGCCATTCCTGCGCAATGTCATCACCGTGGGTTTCCGTCAACGCGGATGCCTCACATTCGAAGAGGCAATGGAACGCAAGAATCTCGTTTCGCTCGAAACAATACAGAGGATGGCTGACGAAGTCCGTCCCGACGATGTGTGCAACATGCAGTACACATCAGGAACCACAGGTTTTCCAAAGGGTGTGATGCTGACTCACTACAATGTGGTGAACAATGGAAAAGCCATTGGCGACCGCATGGACCTCTCGACAGCCGACCGCATGATGATACAAGTGCCTATGTTCCACTGTTTCGGCATGGTTCTGTCGATGACCTCGTCAGTAACTCATGGAGCCACAATGTGCCCTATGCCATATTTCTCGGCAAAGTCGTCGCTGGCATGTATTAACCAGGAAAGCATCACCTGCTTCAATGGAGTGCCAACCATGTTCATTGCAATGTTCAACCATCCCGACTATCATAAGACTGATTTCTCACATATGCGCACTGGCATAATGGCTGGTTCGGGATGCCCACCTGAGTTGATGCGCCGAGCTGCACAACCCGACGAAATGAACATGACCGGTATAGTCAGTGTATATGGTCAGACCGAGTCTGCACCTGGCAACACCATGTCATCGTGGACCGACTCATTAGATGTGCGATGCGACACAGTGGGCTATGCTTTCCCACATGTCCAGTGCAAGATAATTGACCCCGAAACAGGTGAAGAACTGGGTGAGGGGCAGAATGGAGAATTCTGCTCAAAGGGCTACAACACCATGAAGGGCTACTACAAAATGCCAGAGGAAACCACACGTGCCATTGACAGTGATGGCTGGCTTCATTCTGGCGACCTCGCTTGCCGTGATGCCGCTGGCAATTACAAGATTACAGGACGACTCAAAGACATGATTATCCGAGGTGGAGAAAACATATATCCAAAGGAAATCGAAGAGTTTATCTACACACACCCAAAGGTGAAGGATGTACAGGTCATTGGTGTCCCTGACAAGAAATATGGTGAAGAAGCCATGGCATGCATCATTGTTAAGGATGGTCAAGAGATTGGAGAACCCGAGATGCGCGACTTCATCACTGCTCACATTGCACGCCATAAGGTGCCGAAGTACATCACCTTTGTCGATTCGTTTCCGATGAATGCTGCCGGCAAGGTGTTGAAATACAAGATGCGCGAAATGGCAATCGAGCAGTTGCAACTGAAATAGACAGCATCACAATCGCAATGATGTTGCATAGTCAGGCAGTCTATCCTGCGTAGATTATGCATCTAACATATACAGCTTATGTACTAAACATACACAGGTTATGGCCAAAAAGTACACAGGTTATGGCCAAAAAGTACACAGGTTATGACTCAAAAGTACACAGGTTATGACCAAAAAGTACACAGGTTATGACTGAAAAGTACACAGGTTATGTACTAAAAACACAGAGGCACAACACACCATGTGCATTTGACATCGACTCGTTGGCAGTCCGGAGGGTACTGCACAACCAATGATATATAGAACTTAATTAAGGAAAAAAGATTGATATGAGGCATTTAGTGACATTAGACGGAAATGAGGCTGCTGCCAACATCGCATACGAATTCAGCGAAATAGCAGCCATTTATCCTATTACACCATCTTCGCCAATGGCAGAGCATGTTGATAACTGGTCAGCACGCGGACGAAAAAACATGTTTGGACAGACTGTCACACTGACAGAGATGCAATCCGAGGCAGGTGCCATTGCAGCAGTTCACGGAGCAGCACAGACAGGTTCTCTCGCCACCAGTTTTACATCCAGCCAGGGACTCATGCTGATGATTCCAGTGCTCCACCGCATCGCAGGTGAACGCCTTCCTGTTGTGCTTCATGTTGCAGCCCGCACAGTGGGCACACATGCCATGAGCATCTTCGGCGATCACTCTGATGTGATGTGCTGCCGCAACACAGGTTTCGCAATGCTTTGTTCCGGCAGTGTTCAGGAAGTGGTTGACCTTGCGGGTGTTGCCCATCTTGCAGCAGTCAAGGGTTCAACTCCGTTTATGCATTTCTTTGACGGATTCCGTACTTCCCATGAAATCAACACTGTCGAGATGATTGACACCGAGGCGTTGCGCCAGATGATGGATGCAGAGGCATTGCAGGCATTCCGTGCACATGCACTCAATCCGGAACATCCGCTCATGCGAAGCACTGTGCAGAACCCCGACATTTTCTTCCAGGTACGCGAGGCTTGCAACTCCTACTATGACGCACTGCCTTCCATCGTTGAAGACTATTTCACACAGATAAACCAGCTCACAGGACGCGACTACCATCTGTTCAACTATTACGGAGCACCTGATGCCACAGAAGTCATCATTGCTATGGGTAGCGTGTCGGGTACTGTAAAAGAGGCTGTTGACAGTCTGAATGCTCAGGGTCGTCGAACTGGTTTCGTGCAAGTACACCTCTATCGTCCATTCAGCGCCGAACATCTGTTCAAGGTTTTACCATCAACAGTCAAGTCCATTGCAGTGCTCGACCGTTGCAAGGAACCTGGCAGTGCTGGTGAACCACTTTATGAAGATGTATGTGCAGCCACTACCAAGGTCAACGGTTTTGAAAGTGTTAAAGTAGTTGGAGGCCGCTATGGACTTTCTTCCAAGGACACCGACCCAGGGCAGATTGTAGCCGTCTTTGACAATCTTGCTGCATCATCTCCAAAGAATAATTTCACCATCGGCATCAATGATGATGTCACACATCTGTCGCTGCCGTCAGTGCCGTTCAAGGCAAGCAATGCTGCATCCACAACTTCATGCAAGTTCTGGGGACTGGGAGGTGACGGAACTGTCGGTGCGAACAAGAACACCGTACATATTGTAAGCGAGACCGCAGGCATGTACGGACAGGCTTACTTCGAATACGATGCCAAGAAGTCGTTCGGTGTGACCAAGTCACACCTTCGTTTCAGCAATCAACCTATCGAAAGTTCATACTATGTCAAGAGTGCCGACTTCGTGGCTTGTCACAACCAAAGTTACATAGGCAGTTACGACATAGTTTCAGAAATAAAGGAAGGAGGTTCGTTCCTCCTTAACTGCAACAAGACCAATGAAGAAATTGCAGAATGGCTGCCAGATGATGTCAAGCGCACATTGGCACAGCGGCACATCCGTTTCTTCGTTATCGATGCCACTGCCGTAGCACTCCGTCTCGGTCTTGGCAACCATACAAACACAGTTCTTCAAGCTTCATTCTTTGCTGCATCTGGTCTGATGGACAAGGAGACTGCACTCGAGGCAATGAAGAATGCAGCCCGCAAGACTTATTTTGCCAAAGGTGAAGATGTGGTCAACCGCAACATTGCAGCCATTGAGACTGGTGCATCGGCTGTTCGAGAGATTGAAGTGCCACAGCAGTGGGCATCACTGCCAGTCATGTCGCAAAGTGATGATCAGTCTCTGCCAGCCGTTGTCCGCAACATGCTGCTGCCAATCAACCGTCAGAAAGGTGACGATCTGCCAGTAAGCAATTTCCTTGGATGTGTCGATGGAACTATCGAACTTGGACTCACTGCATACGAAAAACGCGGCATTGCAGTCGCAGTGCCTAAGTGGGATGTTGATAAATGTGTACAGTGCAACCGCTGTTCACTTGTATGTCCTCATGCAGTCATCCGTCCATACCTTCTCAACGAAGAGGAGAAAGCCTGTGCTCCTGCTGGATTCCAGACCAAACCTGCAATCGGCAAGGCAAAGGGACTGCATTTTGCATTGGCAGTGTCAGAACACGACTGTACAGGATGTGGAAGCTGCGTCACCAGTTGTCCTTCGGAAGCCCTCACAATGGTGCCTGCTGTGTTGACAGACGACAACCGCCGCTTGTTCACATTTGCTGAAAACCTTTCCAGCAAGGGCGATATCTTTGACCCATATACCATTAAGGGCAGTCAGTTCCGTAAGCCATACCTTGAATTCTCTGCTGCATGTGCCGGTTGTGGCGAAACTCCATATGCCAAGTTGCTCACACAACTCTTCGGTGACAGTGTCTATTGGGCAAATGCCACAGGATGTTCACAGGCATGGGGTGCTGCAATGCCAGGCATACCTTATACCACAAACAGCCGTGGACATGGACCTGCATGGACAAACAGCCTGTTTGAGAACAATGCCGAACTTTGCCTGGGCATGTTCCTGTCAGTACGCCAGCGCCGTGCCATCGTCCGTCAGAAAGTGGAAGCACTCCTTGCATCTGATTCAGCAGAGTGGGGTAGTGACCAGCTCCGTGCCATCCTCACCAATTACATTGAGACCTTCGATGACTTTGCTGCTTCACGCACAGCATCCGATGCACTGGTCGATGCACTCCAACAGGTTGATGCCCCTGAGGCACAACAGTTGCTGCAAATGAAGGATATGTTTGCCAAAAAGACATTCTGGATGTACGGAGGTGATGGATGGGCATACGACATCGGCTTCGGCGGACTTGACCATGTCATTGCAACCGGCGAAAATGTGAATGTTCTTGTTGTCGATACCGAGATGTACTCCAACACTGGTGGACAGAGCAGTAAAGCCACTCCAATTGGTGCGGTTGCAAAATTTGCCTCTGCTGGCAAGAAGAGCCGCAAGAAGGACCTCGGAGCCATCATGATGACTTATGGCAATGTCTATGTGGCACAGGTGGCTATGGGAGCCGATCCTGCGCAGCTCATCAAGGCAATACGCGAAGCAGAAGCCTATGACGGCCCGTCTGTCATCATTGCATACACACCATGTTCTTCCCACGGACTGCGCTGTGGCATGCAGGATGTTCAGGGCGAAATGCGTCGTGCCGTCCAGAGCGGCTACTGGTTGCTCTATCGCTACGACCCACAGAAGGAACATCCGTTCCAGCTTGATTCAAAGCAACCAAACATGCCATATGAGGAATTCCTCGACGGTGAGGTGCGCTATGCATCTCTACGCCGCACCTTCCCAGAAAATGCCGACCAGCTCTTTGCCAAGGGAACAGAAGACGCTCGCCTGCGCTATGAGAAGTACAGCAACATGTAGGCTTATCTATAACTCTAAGCTCTAAACTTTAAGCTTTTAATTTTTAACTTTAATGTTCTAATCACAAATATAGATATGATTAAGATAACAAAAGAAGCAGCACTTGAATATCATGAGACTGGTCGTGCAGGCAAAATAGAAGTTAAGCCAACTAAACCCTACCATACCCAGACAGACCTCAGTCTGGCATATTCGCCGGGTGTTGCCTTCCCATGTACAGAAATACAGAATAATGCCGATGACGCTTATCGTTACACCGACAAGGGCAATCTCGTGGCTGTCATCAGTAACGGAACCGCAGTGCTCGGACTTGGCGACATAGGTGCATTGAGCGGAAAACCCGTGATGGAGGGTAAGGGGCTCTTGTTCAAGATATACGGAGGCATTGATGTGTTCGACATCGAAGTCGATGAGAAAGACCCAGAGAAGTTCTGCGAGGCAGTCGAGCGTATTGCCCCTACATTCGGAGGTATCAACCTTGAAGACATTAAGGCTCCTGAATGCTTTTACATCGAGGAGCGTCTGAAACGCACGCTCAACATTCCAGTGATGCACGACGACCAGCACGGCACTGCCATCATCTCAGCTGCCGGATTGAAGAACGCCCTTGAAGTCGTCGGCAAGGACATAAGCCGTGTGCGCCTTGTCGTCAACGGTGCTGGTGCCGCAGCCATTTCATGTACCCGTCTCTATATGGCACTTGGTGTACGCCGCGAAAACATCCTGATGCTCGACTCCCGTGGTGTCATCACCACCGAACGCGAGGGACTGAACCCACAGAAACAGATGTTTGCCACCGAACGCACAGATGTCCATACACTTGCCGAAGCCGTCAATGGCGCCGATGTCTTTGTTGGACTGTCAAAGGGCAATGTGCTCACACAGGCAATGGTCAAGACCATGGCAAAGGATCCTATCATCTTTGCCCTTGCCAACCCTACTCCTGAAATCACATACGAGGATGCCATGGCTGCTCGTCCTGATGTGCTGATGTCAACAGGCCGTACCGACTACCCTAACCAGATAAACAATGTCATTGGTTTCCCTTACATCTTCCGTGGCGCACTCGATGTCAATGCCACTGCCATCAATGAAGAGATGAAGATGGCGGCAGTCCATGCCATTGCCGATCTGGCAAAACAACCAGTTCCCGATGTCGTCAACGATGTGTATAAGGTGAACAACCTCTCATTTGGCCGCAACTACTTCATACCCAAACCTGTTGACCCACGCCTCATCACTGAGGTGTCGTCAGCAGTTGCCCTTGCTGCCATGAAGAGTGGAGTGGCACGCAAGCAGATTACCGATTGGGATGCCTACAAAAACCACCTTCGCCAGTTGCTCGGCCAGGAGACAAAGATGACTCAGAAACTCTATGACACAGCACGCCAGCATCCACAGCGAGTGGTCTTTGCCGAGGGCATTCACCCCACAATGATGAAGGCAGCCGTACAGGCTCGTGCCGAGGGCATTTGCCAACCAATTCTGCTTGGTAACGATGAACGCATCTACCGACTTGCCAAAGAACTCGAACTGAGTCTTGACGGCATCGAGGTCATCAACCTCCGTCACGACAACGAGGCTGAACGCCGTGAACGCTATGCACAGATTCTGACACAGAAACGCCAGCGCGAGGGTTACACACTCGAAGAGGCAAACGACAAGATGTTCGACCGCAACTATTTTGGCATGATGATGGTCGAGACTGGCGAGGCCGATGCCTTCATCACAGGTCTTTACACCACTTCCTCCTCCACCATCAAGGTGGCAAAGGAGGTCATAGGCATCCGTCAGGGCAACAACACATTTGGCACCATGCACATCATCAATTCGCCAAAGGGACAGCTCTATATCGCCGACACTCTCGTCAATCGTGACCCTACTACTCCTCAGCTCATCGACATTGCCCGTCTCTCAGCCCACACCGTGGGATTCTTCAACGACACGCCACACATTGCCATGATCAGTTACTCCAACTTTGGCAGCGACTCCGAGCCTGGTGCCACCAAGGTGCGCGATGCCGTCCGTCAGCTCCACGACTACTATCCTGAAATCAATGTCGATGGTGAAATGCAGATTGGCGTAGCCCTCAATCATGAGCAGCGCGACCAGAAATATCCGTTCAACGAGTTGCGTGGCAAGGATGCCAACACACTGATATTCCCGAACCTCACCAGCGCACGCTCTGCATTCCGAATGCTCCAGTGCCTCGACCCCGATGTCGAAATCATCGGTCCTATTCAGATGGGACTCAACAAGCCAATCCACTTCACCGATTTTGAATCGTCCGTACGCGATGTTGTCAACATCACCGCCGTTGCAGTCATCGATGCATATGTCGAGAAAATCAAGAGAGAAATCCACGGATAAACAATAGCACGATTGCCCATCCACCGCACATGTTTTCCTTATCGTGCATTGATAAATTGGAAATCGTGCGGTGATAGATTCATAAAGGTGTACACCTTATCTGAAAAAGGTGTACAGCAAGCATAGGAAAGGTGTACACCATACTTCAAGAAGGTGTACACCTTTTTATATTATCGAGCGCTCGTGCGGACATTTACGAGCGTTCGTGCAGACATTTACGAGCGCTCATGAAAGCATTTACGAGCGCACGATAAGTTCTTTATACGATTTCATTCTGTATGTTGTACCGGTTCAACTGCACCCAATATCGGCACATAATATATAAAGGATACAGATGCCAGTTTCTTTTGCAAAGTGGGGACATGGCAGAGAATGGGGAATTGATTAGTCGGTGGCTGATGGAGTGGGGGAGTTCAGCAATCGCTGATATAGTTTCTGGTATTGAAGTGCCACTTTTGTGTATTCGTGGTGACGGCGTACATATTCCACTGACTCTGCTTTGAGGCGTGGCAGCAGTTCGGGATGGAGGACAAGTTGTTCGAAACTGCGGTAACAGTCGTCCTCGTCGGGCTGCACATTGACGATGGGGCGCAGGTGGGTCTCTCCGAGTATTTCGTAGTTCTCGGGCTCACCACCAGTCACTGCCACCATCCCCTTGCTCATGGCAAGAAGCGCATTCATGGCTGGTGTGTAACTGTATAGCTGGTCGATGAGCACATCTGCCGACTGAATCATCTGCTGATAGGTGTCGAACGGGACGCTCTCGGCAATGCGCAGTTCGCAGCGGTCGGGATAGTTCGCCTCAATCCGTCGCAGTGCACGCAGCATGATGTCGGTCCCCTTGTATTCGCTCCGTCCTCGCTGTATGCCTACGAAGAACGACACCTTGGCAGTGGCAGGGTGGGGCGTTGCGGTGCCGTGGTCGGGATTGTACGACTGTTGTTCAGTCATATTGCTCGATAATTCGGGCATCTTTATGGGAAAGGGGATAAATACCGTCTTGTCGGGAAATTCAGGATTATAGCACCGATAGTATTCATAGAGTCCGGCAACGATGGCATCGCAGTCGTTGGCAATGTCGATGTTGAGTTGTGACTTCTCGCCATGGAGCCAGTCGGTGACAAACTGACGGTTGCACGGTTCGTCGGTGCGCAGATGGCTGCCAATGTTGAAATCGCTGTAACGGAATGTCGTGCAGTCGATGCAGGTCTTCACCCAATAGTGGTCCATGCCAAATGCACCCATCACCAAACGGGTGTTGTGCCGGCGCAGGTAGCGGTAGAACGGCATCATCTTGCCTGCCCTCAGGTTGAAGAACACGGGATTGATGATCTGCACGATGTCGTACCCACGCATACGGGGCAGCAGGCGCAGGATGCGGGCTATGTAGCTGATGGTGTCGAGCGGACGGAGTGAACGGCGACGGAGGTCGATGTCGCGCTTGTAGTTTTTCCACCCGTCGCCATCGCTGATGACGGTGACTTGGTGTCCGAGGGTGCGCAGCCCCTGGGCAAGTGTCCAGTGTACATTGCTGTATTCTCCGAGAAGCAGTATTTTCATTATTAGTGGATTGGGTGTGTCTGTCTGTTAAATAAAAGCTTAGAGTTTAGAGCTTAGAACTTAAAAGAAAGAGGGGGTTAGGAACTGAGACAGGATGATATCTGCCGAGGGATGCGAGCAACAGCCTAAAATGGTGCCGGCACTTCGAGATGAACGGGCTTGCCGCTGACGGGATGGACAAAGTCGATGCTCTCGGCGTGCAGATAGAGTCGGTCAGCCTCGCGTCCGTACAGACGGTCGCCAAGTATGGGATGCCCAAGACCATCGGGATGAGCAGCGTGTACTCTCAACTGGTGGGTTCTGCCCGTAAGTGGAAAGAAATGGATGCGCAGATATCCGTTTGTCTGTCCTACGACCTCGTAGTCGGTGACTGCTTCCTTGCCATGTTCCCAACTGACCATCTGACGAGGGCGGTCGGTGTGTGACGGACAGAGTGGCAATGTGATGCGTCCATGGTCGGCGAGTGCTGGTTTACCATCGTTGGCACAGGCTGCATCGGGTGTTCCTGCACCATCGCCTGTATCAAGCAGTGCCACATAGCGTTTACGGATTTCGTGCTTATAAAACTGAATCTGCAAGGCTTTGTGAATATCCTTGTTCTTGGCAACAATCATTACCCCCGATGTGTCCATGTCGAGTCGGTGTACGATGAGCGGACCTGTGATGTCGGGGTAGGTCTCCTGTATTCGGGCTTCGACGCTTGGCGCATCGACATTTCCGCGGACAGAGAGCATACCTGCTGGTTTATCGACAGCCAGCAGCCAGGGGTCGTCGTATATAATCCGCATGTGGTCAGCCATTGTCCGCATCATAGGCAGCAACGGATTCTCCTCGACATTGAGTCCAACGAGCATGTGGCGAAGGATGGGCTTGCACTTGCTGTGACAGGCAGGATAGTACTCGCTGTCACGGCGTATCTCGCCCTTTGGCGATGCTCCAAGCCAGAATTCAGCCATGCAGACTGGATGCAGATGATGGGCATAGGCGTATTGCAGCAACTTGGGGGCACAGCATTCGCCTGCTCCTGACGGTGGGATGCGACAGCGTTCATGATCGAAGATGTCGAGCAGATTGCGACTTTCGCCATGAGCGTTCAGGAAGTTGAACTGCGAAAACAGCCACAGTTGCAATCTTCGTGAGCGTTCGCTTTTCTCCTCTCCATTGGGCATTGCACTGATTATGGCATCTTCTTGCTGAAAGTATTCATCATTCTGTTGAAGGTCGAACACCGCAGGCACAAAACCCTCGTGCAGGTTCTTCCCGTCAAGAAGTCCGGAGAAGGCTGCAAGGTAATAGACTCCTTGGTCGGCATCCGACTTCACAATCAGCACCCCAAACATCTTGCCACGGCCGACCTCGTCGCTCCAATCCTGTCTTGAACGGATGTATGCTTTCAGTTCGTCTGCCGCTTTTACACACAGCGGATGGGGGGTGTACTGAAACGGGTAAGTAAAAAGGGTAGGGAGTGACATGTTGCCACCCTCTACCCGATGTAGTATTTGTGTGTCTGAAAACAATTTGTAATGATTTGTATGATGTCGAGTCCGAATTTAGAACTCATCGCCACCTGTTGACGATTTCACAACAAGTTCGGCAGTGAGAGTCGGTCCGTCATCATATAGGTTGTCGCCTGCGATATAAGCAATCTTAGGTGTGATGCTGACTGTGTATGTGCCAGGATTGTTTGGTGCCTTGAACTGATAGGATGGATTGTAAAGAGTAATCGGACTCATTTCTTTTAGCAGTGAAAGCTGGTATTTGTCCTTAGGGTCGTTCTTGTTTACCCAGGCAAATTCGCTTCTCCAAATGTAGGCATTGTTGCCTTTGTCCTTGATGTTAATAGTCAGGGTGACATTTTCGCCAGGTGTTGTTACCTTTGGCGACAAAGTGATGCTTTCAAATACAGGCTTTCTTGTGCCTGCCTCGTCATCATCGCAAGCCATGAAGGCAAACATTGCCGTGATGATGACTGAAAGTGCCAGAATCTTGTTTAATGTTTTCATACTGTTTTATGTATTTATTTGTTTTTGATTTGCTTAATGACACTGTATGCGTTATATATTCCGAGTTCCCCCGCCTTGCTAAGCAACTGCATCGCTTCTTGCTGATTGTTCAACTGATAAGTGATGATTCCCAAGTTGAACATGGCACGGGCAAATGTTGGTTTAAGGGTAATGGCATGGCGCAGGTCGGACTGTGCATCATCAAATTTGCCTTGCATGGCACGACAGAAGGCACGGTTATAGAATGCTTCTGCAAATTGAGGTGCCTTACTGGCTACACGGTCGAATGCGAATTCAGCCTGTGCATAAATGCCGTTCAGAGCCTGAGCATCTGCATTACCAGTATTGGAGAGCCGCTGGTCGTCAGCTTGCAGGCAGAAGTCTATACCATTATTAAAGTCGTTTAGTGCTTCTCCATCCACTCCATAGACTCCTAAATAATAACGACTGATGTGTTCGCTGTCGTATGTATTGTCATTGCTTGCAACCATGATGACAGGCATCAACTTAATGTCTGCACTGTGGTTCTGAATTTTGCCACGGTATTCATCTTCGTAATGTGTCTCCTCTGTCTCTTCTACAATGAGTTTTGAATAGTCGTTGGGATCGATCTGCGACTTCTTTCGTGTACGGTTCTTCATGCGGCTGGTAGGCGTGGAATAGCCATAATGATGAGCCACATTTTCGCGAAGAATGTGTTCCTCGTCACGGTTCGCACCGCGTATGTCGCCAATCTTGCGACGGGCCTCAGCACGTAACTGGTAGCCATATAAGAACTTTGGAAACTCTTCGATGACACGGGTGTAATCGCGAATGGCTGCACGATAGTCGCCAGTCTGGTCGAGCAGGCGGGCACGGTTGAACAGCGTCATAATGTCGTTAGGGTCAATGCTGAGAATATAGTCAAAGTCCTTAATTGCCTTATTGTCCTCACCGACAGAGGCAAGCAGTAGTCCACGATTATATCGACCAACAAAGTTCGTTGAATCGATGTCGATGGCAAGATCATAGTCGGCTATGGCACCTCGATAGTTGTCTTGATTGAAACGGCAGATACCACGGTTTATGAGATTGCCGGTATGCTTGGGTTGAAGACGAAGTGCCTCGTTAAGTGTGGTCTCGGCTCCGGCATAATCCTGCGAATGCATTTGCAATCCGGACCTCATGCTGAGTGCAGACAGGTCGTATTTGTCATGCCGAAGTGCTTCACACACAAGTGTGTCTGCCATTACGGTGTCGCCTTTTGCCAGCATCATCTGTGCTCTCATGCAATAACCTGTTGCCAAATCGGGCCATTTATGTATGAACTGGAGTAGGGTAGAGTCGGCCTGGTCAAGACTGTCGATTTCCAGATAGCACAACGCCAGATTCTGCCACATTGCCTTGTCTCGTGGTTCAAGCCGAGTTGCCTCTTTGTAGTCGGCTGCGGCATCGGCAAAGCGTTCCTGATTGATTCGTGCCAATCCACGCAGATGGTATGAGTTGGAGAAATACGGGTTCAAGTCGATGGCTCGGGTGCAGTCGGACTCTGCACCCATATAGTCTTCCAGATAGAACTTCGCCAGTCCTCTGTAAAAGAACGGTGAATAGAGGTTGGGGCGACTACTGATAACCATATTGAAATACTGGATTGACAGTGCATAATCCTCATAGTATAGTGCATTGCGTCCAATATTTATCATACGCTCCACATTGATTTGTGCAAGCGTAGCGGCAGGTGCAAGCATACATAAACAAGTAGCAATGAGGACGCGAACTCCACGCATCTTCAATAACTGCTTGTGTGTTGTCAGTAATATGTTCTGACAGATGCAATGCCTGCCTCTTTGTTTCATCGGTTTTGCTTTATCTTATAATCGCATGAAATCTGTCCCTTCTGCATAGCTATTAGTTTTTTCTTGATAAGCTGCTTGCGAAGAGGCGAAATATGGTCTATGAACATCTTTCCCTCGAGGTGGTCGTATTCATGCTGGAACACACGAGCAGCAAAGTCGTCAATCCACTCATCATGTTCAACGAGGTTCTCATCAAGATAGGTTGCATGCACACGAACTGGACGGCGCACATTTTCATGAATGCCAGGGACACTCAGGCATCCTTCTTCTGATACATTGGTTTCATCGCTGACTTCTACAATCTGTGGGTTGATATATGCATGAAGGAAGCCTTTGTATTGTGGCATGTCGTCACTTATCACATCAAGATCGACAACGAACAATCGTATTGCCAGCCCAATTTGTGGAGCTGCCAATCCAACGCCTTCTGCGCGTTTCATTGTCTCAAACATGTTGTCGATTAGTTCTTTCAGGTTAGGATAGTCGGTTGGAATGTCTTCCGCTTGTTTTCGGAGCACTTGCTGTCCGAATATGTACATTGGTAAAATCATATGTTGAATGTATTGAATTGTTAATTGTATATACTTTTTGTTTATTTATTCATTTTTGTTTTCGTTTATTTTTGTTTAGCCTTCATGCTTATTTATCTTCCCTGCTTTATCTTCCCTGCCGTATTCGTTGACTTTCCAAATAGTCTTCAAGTATAATAGAAGCACTGATTTTGTCCACAAGGGCCTTGTCTTGACGGGCTTTCTTGTTGATACCGCTATCGAGCATTACTCGATGTGCAAGTACTGATGTGAAACGCTCATCGTAGTATTCAACCGTAATTGAAGGATAGAGTTTTTTCAGCCGATTGAAAAATGGTTCCACGCGTTTCATGTTCTCTGATGCCTCACCATTTGTCTGTAAGGGTTTGCCCACAATAATTCTGTCAACAACTTCTGTGTCAGTATATGACTTTATGAAATCAAACAGGGTAGGGGTGTCAACTGTAGTCAGTGGATTCGCTATCATTTGCATAGTGTCAGTCACAGCAATGCCTGTTCGGCTTTTTCCATAGTCTATCGCAAGTATTCTTCCCATTGAGCAACTATTGTTCGTTCCTTAGTTCTTGTTAATCTGTTCCCTTTTTGAACTTTTAATCCTTTTTCCGTTTCCTTTTTTATTGTCAGTCATTTAGTATTGCTTGTTAATCAATTAGCAGGCACTTCTATTTGACCGGATGCTTTCTGTAATTTGAGTTGGCTGATTCGGTACTGACATTTTGCTTCAACATGTTCTGCGTATGCCTTTTGCCACAAAGCTTGTGCTTCAAGCAACTCTGACAGCGGTTCATAGCCGACCTCATACTGCTGGCGTGTGAGACGGACATTTTCGTCAGCTTGAGCCAGTGCACTTTTTGTCAACACCATCTCCTTCTGGGCTTCGTTCGTATTGTTTATGGCTTGTTGGAGTTCAAGATACATCTTTTCGTTGAGATCATCCTGTTCAATGCGGGCAATATTCGCCTTTGCTTTTGCAGAACGAATCTTGTTCGAACTCTCGCCAAAATTTACAAGTGGAATTTTAACTCCAATGCCAACCATTCCTTGAATACCATCAGCAAGTTTCTGTCCAGCCAATTCGACACCATTTGTATAATCAACACCTCCCATTAACACGACATTAGGCATAAAATCACTCTTTGTCAGTTTCACTTCTTTGTCGGCAAGTTCTACTTTCTTGTTAAGTAATTCATGCTCATATCGAGTTTCAATGCCATATGCATCTGATGTTATGGCTGTAAGGGTAGGGGAGTCGTTGATTTCATTACAGTCAACATCTATGTTTTGTGTTATTGGCAGACCAATGATGTGGCATAAGTTCATCTTTGCTAATCTAAATCCGTTTTCTGCTTTGACAATGTTTAGGTCGGCTTCGTTGATTTTCACTTGGACCTTCATTTGATCATTGCGTGTCTTCATACCATGACGGACTGCACTTTCTACATTTTTGTTCAGTTCATCAAGCAGAGCTTTATACTTCTGGGCAACATCAATCATTTCTTTTGCCTTGACAACCAATGCATATGCTTCGTCAGTCTGAACAATCACTTCATCAACTGTAAGCGAATGATTTAGAGCAGCCATCTGCTCGCCAATCTGTGACATAGAATATGCAGTACTGATTTTACCCCCCATATAGATAGGTTGCGTTAATGTTAAGCCAGCAGTAAATATGTTCTTTATTTTTAATTCAAATGTCTGGTCGGGGAAATATGCGTATTCTGAATAAATTGGTTGACCATCCGCTCCGGCTATTGCCTTCGGAACATATTGGCCAAGTGAAGTGTTGAGCTCAAAAATAGGCAAATTACCTCCTTGCATAGTGAATTCACCTTTACCTGTTGAATAAATATCGGCAGCAAAAGCATCGATGCGTGGATAGAAATGTGATTTATATGCTTTCGTGTCATATCCCATTTGTTCCTTAACCAACAGAGCCTGCTGAATCTGACGGTTGTTGTCAATTGCAAGTTGGCGGCATTGTTCAGGTGTCAATGTTTGAGCAGATGCCATTGAACCATGATAACAGACAATTGCAATGATGCACATAATTGTCCAAATGTATCTGTTTTGATTGTTGCTGATATTTTTCATTGAAGGATAATGCACTTTCCATATTTGAAATTATTTGCAAAGTTACAAAAATATTCGGTCCATGCAATCAATTGTGTTCAATTTTACAGTTCTTTAACTAACATTGACACATAAAATACCATTATTACAAAATGAAAGTGTGGACGACAGAATCGTTATCCGTCGTCCACACTGTATAAATTAAACATAACACTGATTATGCTTAAATGTTAAGAAAGAACCGAAATAGCATTAATTTGAACTTAAAAACAACATTAATCAAAAAAGATGCTACAAATATCGATGACACCAAGAACTATTAGAAATATGTATAATGATAGTTTAAGGAAGCGTAAGTCATCGTTTTTTTTAAGAACATATATATCATGACTGGCATATATAATCAGAGAAATACCTGTAATGAGAAAACTGGCATTGGCTGAAAATATATCTTTAATTGAAAATGATGAAAGATAGTTTATGAGAATAATTGTTTGTGTGATGATGTGTAACATTGTGAAATATGCGGATGAAGCGTTGTTTGTATAATGTTTTTACTTTAAAATGCAAAGTTACAACATTTGATCACAATTTCCAAATCATTATGTAATAAATGTTCATTGCATTGTTCCATGTCATGCATGGATGAATGGTTTCAACAACAACATGTTATTGATTAATTATGCAAGTAGTTGAGGCAGTTGAAGTATGTCGGTAATTTGTAGTGTGGAGGTGCATCCATGATGTATATTAGCATAATTAGGATTTAACCATATTGATTGTATGCCAAGTTGCTGAGCCGGGATGATATCGTTCTTCATTGAATCACCGACTATTACGGCATTATTAGGTTTGATGTCGTTGCGATGAATGGCAAGATTATATATTTGAGAATCGGGTTTACGAACATTAACAATTGCTGAGTCAACAACATCTGCAAAAATATCGAGTATTCCTAAACCATCCAAGACCGTGGTTAAATTGCCATAGAAATTACTTACAAGTATTAGTTTATGAGACATGGCAAGGGAACGAAGCATACCCCCTACCCTTGCAATATTTTGCTTAACAAGGTAATAGCAGCGTACAGTGATATGTTCCAAATATGAGCGTCGGGTAATTTCTTCGGTGTGAAGCCATCCTTGATTCACAAGATATTGAGTTTCAATATCAATTTTCTTTTTCAGGACATCATACATTGTGTCCGTTGCTTTAATTATATTCTCCGAACCGAGTTTCTTCTCTGCAAACACATAACTTTCATAAAACTGTTCTTTGGTCACGGCTACATTCTCTTTAACATATTGATTCCAAAGCAATTCACTCCAATGGATGCCATTAGTATCAAGCGTACCTCCAAAGTCAAAAAGTATTGTATCTATATTGTTGTCCATATGTTCTCCTTATTATTTGACCTTAATATTGATGTTCTATTTTCTAATGAATATCATTTTCAATTTTGTCTGCAAAATGCCGGCACACAGATTCGTGTCTATATCGCATATAGATGAAGATTGCATTCATCACAAAAATTTCAAATGCAATGTAAAGCCACGGTAAATCGATGAGACATGATATATAAAGTGCAACGGCGCGAGTGTTGAATGTCAGAATATTGGTCCATTTCATTAAAGGAAGACTTTCACTACGGAATTCATCACGGAAAGCCTGTGGAATAGAGTTTCCATAAATGGATCGAATGGTCTGGATGAGGCGTTGGAACTGTGGAGTCAGGTGTTCTTGTGTACGAGTATATCGAACATAGAACCAGAGGAAGAACTTCCATATAAAATCTGTACGCCATGATGCCTTATCGTATATCTGTTGCTGCTGAACCGAATTATCAAGTTCACAACCTGTCTGCCCTTTTACAAAGAACAGATGAATGTTACGATAATAATCAGCAAGAGCACATTGGCGAGCATGGAAATAAAAACCATTCACAGCCATGACGCAAAACAAAACAGACAAGCAGACATAGCCAACAGCATCAGAATAATCAAAATGGCGTGCAATGCGGAGCAGAACGGCGAGATAAATACAAAAGAACCAAATGTCACCTGCAGAACCATCAAGAATACGCCCAAGTTGCGATTTCTTACCAGTCATTCTTGCCAGTTGACCATCGGCTGAATCATAAAAGTTTGCCCACATAAGAAGAAACACACCTATTATATTATATACAAGTCCGTTTTCGGTATCGGCATCATAATAAAAAAAACAGGCAGAGGCAATACCTAAAAGTATTGACAACACAGTGATTACATTCGGATGAGTGCCAAACAGATTGAAAAACTTTGCCCACATCAATCCAATTGGACGGGTGAAAACAATGTCAAGCCACTCTTCTGTATCAGATGACTTGCCATACAAGTTCGTTTTATTTTCGATTGGTTCGACGCTATGGCTCATATATATATTGATGATTTTGCGTTATGAATTTAGTGACTAATTAAAGAACATATAGCAATAGATGCATTGATGCAATCAGCACTGAAAGACGGCCAGTCGTTGAAGTCAATGAATTTTATTTCGCCAGATTCATTTATTATGCAGTCACCCCCATATACTGAAAGTCCAAGCAATGATGCACAACGGTTTGCGTATGATTGAAGTTCAGACTGTGAGAAATCAAATTTATGAAGTGTGGCATTATGCTTTTCACATCCAAACTTACTCTGATTGTCTGGTGAAACATATTTCCACATAAAATAATCAGTGTCAGCAACGCCATAGAACTTAACCAGGCTACCATTCAAATGCTCAAACATCATATAATTCTCGATTGCGCCGATTGAACTGAATTGTTTCGCAGACTCTATGAACTGAATATCTTCATGACAAACAGACCAACCTTCAGCCTTTTTAAGCCACAATGGGAATTTTGCAGTTTCTTTATTGTATTGTTTGGGCATCGGTATGTCCGCTTGGGTTAAGATGTCGGTAAACTGACGGCGTGAGCAGTTGCGTACACTTTGTGTAGTGTTGATGACCCTAATACCGTTAACTTCCATCTGGCCAAGAATGTCAAGTGCTTGCTGACTGCGGCACATTGACATAACAATATCGGTGCTGATTGGTGCATTGAAATCTTCTTCACGGAGGAAACTAACTGCATATCCCAGTGATTGCAAGTTGGCACCAACCGCATCAAGAATCTGATGATCCTTTGCTGACATGTTCGGAGAAAAGACTTCGGCACGATAAATCAACAGTACCCTACCCTTCTCTTTAATTCTGTCATCGGTAACTTCTATGCTATCACTTTGCGCCATAATTGTGTTTCTAAGGAGAAAATCTTCTGCCTTGTCAATATCATCAGCATGGTCAACATCGAGAACTTTTGAAAAAGTAAACGCCTTGACACATTTACCTTCATTTACGAGTTGGGCCTGGAAAGTTCGCATCCGTGACATCCCGTTCTCAATACATCGTGAAAGAACCGGAAAAACATGGTCGGTCATGCAATATATACCACCTGAAATGTATCGGGTAGTATCAACTGGTTCGTTGTGAAAGCCAGTTATATTAAGATTGTTATCAGTCGAGACATATAGGGGCTTTTCGTCATCGATATAGTCCGTAACGGCCATGAATGCGTCACCATTAAAGTTGAGAAACGCCTTAATGTATTGTTGAAACTCATCTTCACGAAAAATAGTGTCGGTGGTAGTCAGACAGAAACGCCCGTGTCCAAGCAGTGGCATGAGTTCGTAGAAGCTATGCATAGAACTCGATGTCGATTTCACTACCAAACGAATTGGCAGTCCCTTATTTTTCAGTGCGTGTATGTGCCGTTGCGTTTCAACACTTTCATTGTTTGTGATGATTAAAATCTCTTCTGCATCGTTTTGCAAAAAGATACGAATGAGTCGGTCTATCATTGGTTCTCCACAAACCTCAATCAAAGGTTTGGGAGTCATTATGCCTTCGTTACGGAGTCGGCTTCCTTCACCCGCTGCCAAGATTGCGTATTTCATAGTTGCACAGAAATTACAAATTGTTTTGACAGATCATTCATACATTTGCCTACCAGGTCATTCCGTCTTGGACATGGTCTGTTCGTCTTTGTTCTTTATCACCACTTTGTTGCCAATTTTCATGAGCAAGAGCCCCACAATTGTCCAGAATATCTCTCTTACACGGCAGATTATACTGATAAACACCGCAATTGTCATGGCTTCATTCGTGGTCAAGAGCGCGCCTGACATGCCAGTCATTTTCATCTCAATGGTTGACATTGCAAATCCGCCTTCGCGCCCACCAAGTTGCAGAGGCATAAAGAACAATAGATTGGCAAACAGTGATGTGAATGCTAATATAATAAAGGAATAGGCAAACAATTGAAGTGGTGAACCTTGAACTTCGACGAGTTGCAGCATGAAGAATATTTCGAACGACTGTAATGTGCGTCCCACATATTCCAAAAAGAACGAACAATAGAAACTATGTTTGTTCTGTCCTTGTAGTTCTGCAATTTGTGTGTCGATATTATGAAGTTCTTCCGAATGCTTTGCAATGAAATTCTGTCCCCAATTCCGGCAAAATGGCAGTTTGGAGACCATGCGAATAATCTTTACCACCATTCCGTTCTTGTAACCTTTTACAAAGAGATAAATGCCACTGAGACTGAAAAGAATGATTAACGGCAATGCAATGGACATGTGGACATCCAGCGAGAGTGTCCCCACAACAACCATTAAGATAAAGAGAATTGATGCTGAAAGCCAGTACCAAAAGTGAGCGAATATGTGCATCATTGCGAAAAGCAGGACAGAAGATGTGGCACGCTCACGACCGATATATGGAGTCAGTTCCATTATCTTATAAGGTTCACCTCCCATAAGTCCACATGGAGTTGCGTAGTTGAGTGCGAAACCGGAAATGGTGACCTTTACAAGTTTCAGAAAGGAAATCGGGCAGTCGCCACTTCCTCGTATGATGGTTCTCCATGTGAGTGCATTCATGCAGTACAGTACCAACCACATGCCAATGATTGGCAGAAGCCAGTAGCCAGTAGTCTGAATGTCTTGCCACATCTCGGCAAAACTCACCTTAAAAGTCAGAATCATAACAATGACTGCTATGATTCCGAACAGAAAAAATATGTTTCGTGCCTTGTTCTTCACTTCATGTGTTCCCTCTGTATGCATTAATAAAGATGCATATGTATAAATACTAACCTCTTGCGCCGGCATTTGAATTGACACCTTACATGGTATCTTCTTCAGTTACCTGGTCGAGTTTTAGCTTGTCGCTGTCGTCGCGCTTCTCGTAATACTGTTTTTGCAACGGACGGCGATGTGCTTCATCGTATCGCTGACGGTTGCGTAAGATGTCCATTGCTGTATAAACAGCCTGACGGAACGAACTTTCGTTTGCTACACCCTTACCTGCGATGTCATAAGCAGTACCATGAGCAGGAGAAGTGCGGATTACAGGCAGACCAGCAGTGTAGTTCACGCCCTCATCCATTGCCAGCAGTTTGAACGGTGCAAGTCCCTGGTCGTGATACATGGCAAGAATGGCATCAAAATGATGATAGTTGCCTGAACCAAAGAAACCATCAGCAGGATATGGACCAAAACAACGGATGCCTTTTGCAAACAAGTCGTTGATGGTAGGTTCTATCGTCTCCTGTTCTTCTTTGCCAAGGAGCCCGCCATCACCACAGTGAGGATTAAGTGAAAGAACTGCGATGCGAGGGTTGTCAATAAGGAAGTCACGGCGAAGAGTTTTGTAGAGGATTGTGATTTTCTCTTCAAGCGATTCGCGTGTGATGGCAGATGCCACCTTACTGATTGGCATATGAGTTGTTGCAAGTGCAATGCGCAATGAACCTCTCATAAGTATCATCAGAGCCTTATTGCCGTCGCCAAGTCTGGATTCTATGTATTCGGTGTGACCAGGGAAACGGAATCCTTCACATTGAATGTTGTTTTTGTTGATAGGAGCTGTGACCATGACATCATACTGTCCGTCACGGTATTCGTCAACAGCGTGTTCGAGTGCAACGAAAGCAGCATTGCCTGCGTCCTCAGTTGATTTCGCAAAGTCGATTTTAATTTCGGCATCGCCAAAACAATTTATGATGTTCAGAGTACCCTCCTCTGCTTGTGAGGCACTGTCCTTGACAGCAAAGTTGGTTTGGCACTCTATGGCCTTGCGATGATATGTGGCTACCTTTGGTGAACCATAAACGATAGGTGTGCAGAGGTCGAGCATATCTTCCGACTCGAATGTCTTCAAGATTACTTCATACCCTACTCCATTGATGTCACCCTGGGTGATTCCTACTTTAATCTTTCTCATTTGATTCTATTTTAGTTGTTGGTAATTTTAATGTATAAAGTGCGGCTTCAAGTCGTCGAATCATTGAACGCTTCATCTTGCTTGGGGCATACACAAAACCTTCGGCAACAATCACGCGGTTGTTGATTGTATCGACTTGAGAATGGGAGATGAACGGACCGCCCATCATGTCATTAGCCATTTCCCACAGTCCACGGGCCTCTTGTACATAGTGTCCTTGAACATTGATGTTTTTCACCTGTACAAAGTCGTGTGTTGTGGTCATATACTGGTTTGGCTTGTAACCAGGTATGTTGCGCTTCATGAATGTGTCACGAAGAGCAATGAATGCGCTGCGAGTAAAGACGCGTTCTGTGGCGTAAGGATAGCTGTAAACAACTATGTTCTGGATTGTGTTTACACCATCGTTGGATGCCCAAAGGAAATTATCACCTTTCTTTATCTTGTTGAGATCGAGTGGCACATAGATGTCGCAGCCAAACATTTCCTGTGCTGATTTGCTGAACTTCGGATTGTGCTGGTCTTCCAGAATTGTAGCTTCACGATTAAGTTCCTCGGTACTGAGGTACTTAATGAGATACTGTGTCTGCTCGGTTATGAACGAAGATATCTGCTGATGTGAAGGTCCCTTGATGCTCATTATAAGTTGAGGGGCAGAGAAGAGGTCGTGCTGTAATTCGAAGTGGGCCTGTGTCGTGTACGGATCAACTTCAAGCATGATTATGTTGCGGAAAAGATTGGTAATCCGGTTATAGTGTGCCTTGTTCACATGACTCAGATGGAACATTGGTTCCTCTTGTGGCAGCATTGGCAATGGTCGTTCAAGCACTTGTCGGATGGCTTTACCTGCAAATCCGTTCCAAATAGAGTCATCTGCCACGATCATTACTTCATAGGGATTGCCACTGGCAGTTGGAGTAAGGATCGATTGATGACGACGGCGTTGAACACGGTTCTCGCCATTGTTGTCAGAGCAAGCCATTGCAATGCAAATCAATGCCAATATGGTGATTGCAGAAAGGAGTCTCTTCATGTTGTTTATTCTTGTTACAGATAGTTATTCTTCTGATTGAGTATTTGCGATTTTAGTTGACAACATTCCACATGCTGCCTGAATGTCCTGCCCACGCGATGTACGGATTGTGGAATAGATGCCATGCCGTGTGAGATAGTCACGGAATGCAGTGATACGGTCCATAGGGCTTGGTGTGAGTTCAGTCTGCTCTATCTGATGAAATGGTATCAGGTTCACACGGCACGGAAGGTCGTGAAGCAGACGGACTAATTCCTTGGCAAAGAGGGTTGAGTCGTTGACTCCATCGAACATGGTGTATTCGAACGACAGACGGCGTTGGTGGTTCCAGTCAAACTGGCGTAGCAGTGCAACAATGTCTTCGATTGCGAACTGGCGTTCAGCGGGCATATACTGCATTCGTAACTCATGCAATGGAAAATGCAGACTGACGGCAAGTTGGCATTCGGTCTCTTTGAGGAAACGATTGAGATTCTTTTTCAGTCCAATGGTCGAAACTGTGATGCGCTTTGGGCTCCATGCCCAACCATATGGAGCTGTGAGGTGGTCTATCGATAGTTTAACTGATTCGTAATTGTCAAGGGGTTCTCCCTGACCCATAAAAACGATGTTAGTCAATGCTCCAGCAGAAGGAGCTTCAATCTTTGTGCAGTCACTGTCATCAGTGGCGCCGGCTGCATGCAAAGCATTGACTGTGTAGATTTGGTTGAGGATGTCTGCTGTACGAAGATTTCCATGGAAATGCTGCTTGCCAGTCTGGCAGAAGTCGCAGTTCATCTTGCAACCGACTTGTGACGAGACACAGAGAGTGGCTCGTTCGCGTTCTGGTATATATACAGTTTCAACAAAACCTCCGTCAAGGACGGGAAACAAGTATTTCACTGTCCCGTCCTTAGAGGTCTGAGTCGTAACCGGCATGGAACGCCCCACGACAAATCGTTCAGCCAGACGCTCACGGTGAGCCTTCGACAGATTTGTCATTTCGCTTATGTCGGATATGTTTTTCTGATAAAGCCATTGCATCATCTGCTTTGCAGCAAAACGAGGCATGCCAAGTTCAGATGTAACATCTTGTAGTTGTTGAAGCGAAAGTCCTAATAGTGGTTCTTTTTCCATACCTTATGAACATTTAGATTTTTAGAGTTTCCTTTTCGGAATACAATTACCAAGCAAAGATTGGATAGTCCTTCATCAAGTCGTTGACATGAGCACGGACTGTTGCAATCACCTTCTCATCTTCTGGTGCATTCAGTACGGTTTCGATCATGTCTGCGATTTCAAACATGAGGTCTTCCTTCGCACCACGAGTGGTAATGGCAGGAGTGCCAAGACGGATACCGCTTGTCTGGAATGCACTGCGGCTGTCGAACGGTACCATATTTTTGTTTGCAGTGATGTCAGCAGCAACAAGTGCCTTCTCTGCAACTTTACCAGTAAGATCAGGATACTTTGAACGAAGGTCGATAAGCATAGAGTGGTTGTCCGTACCACCTGAACAAACATTGAAGCCCTTGTCCATCATTGCCTGTGCCAGTGTGGCAGCATTCTTCTTCACCTGAGTCTGGTATGTCTTGAATTCAGGAGCAAGTGCTTCACCAAATGCAACTGCCTTTGCTGCAATGACATGTTCAAGAGGACCGCCCTGCTGACCTGGGAATACGGCAGAATTCAGGATGGCAGACATCTTCTTGATTTCACCCTTTGGTGTTGTGAGTCCCCATGGATTGTCAAAGTCCTTACCGAGAAGGATGATACCGCCGCGAGGGCCACGGAGAGTCTTATGAGTGGTAGAGGTAACGATGTGGGCGTATTTCAGAGGGTTGTCGAGCAATCCGGCTGCAATAAGTCCAGCAGGATGAGCCATGTCAATCATCAGCAATGCACCAACCTCATCTGCAATCTTGCGCATACGGGCATAGTCCCATTCGCGGCTATATGCAGAACCACCACCAATGATGAGTTTTGGTTTGTGCTGCAATGCCAGTTTCTCCATTTCGTCATAGTCAACACGGCATGTGTCAGGGTTGAGGTTGTAGCCAATCGGATTGTAGAGAATGCCGCTGGTGTTAACATGACTTCCATGAGAGAGGTGGCCACCATGATCAAGGTTCAGTCCCATAAATGTGTCACCTGGCTTCAATACTGACAGCAGTACAGCAGCATTAGCCTGTGCGCCAGAGTGTGGCTGAACATTGGCATACTCTGCACCAAACAGTTTGCAGATACGCTCGATGGCCAGACTTTCAACCATATCGACCACTTCACAACCACCATAGTAGCGCTTGCCTGGATATCCCTCAGCATACTTGTTAGTGAGGCAAGAGCCCATTGCCTGCATTACCTGGTCGCTAACGAAGTTTTCGCTGGCGATAAGTTCAATACCTTTCAACTGTCGTTGATGTTCACGCTCAATCAATGAGAAGATTTCGTTGTCTCTTTCCATTTGTCTGTTTTGTTTTTGTTGTTTATATTGGTGAAAGAATAGTTGCATTATTAAAATAATGTCGCAAAGGTACGAAAAAAATGTGAGAGTAGCCGATGAACAGATGAAAAAAGCAAGTAATACGCACATATTTCGATGTATTTCTACTTATTTTATTACCTTTGCAGTCGTTATGCAACGAAGCGACTACAAAAATGAATGACTTTTTCCAGTTTAAGCATTTCGCCATCTGGCACGACCGATGTGCATTGAAAGTTGGGACCGACGGAGTCTTAACTGGTGCTTGGGCATGTTCACTAATCAAAAGCAATTTTTCCAAATCTGCACCGGCGACTGCATCGAATCCGCCACATCCAAATACTATATCAACGAAGTCAGCCCCCTACTCTTCCACCTCATTTTCATGTCTCGACATTGGCACAGGTTCTGGCATCATTGCCATGATGATTGCACAAGAATTCCCATGTTGCAGCATCACTGCAATTGACATTGACCAATCTTCTGTTGAGCAAGCAATTATAAACATCAGTCGTGCGCAAATGTCTGAACGAATTTCTGTCTGCAACACAGACTTCAGTCAGACCTTCATCGTTGGGCAACAATGGCATCATCACTTCAACCTCATAGTCACCAACCCACCGTTTTATGAGGAGGAAAACAGGGCGCAAAATGAGCGTGTGAATTATGCCAAACACACCTCTACCCTATCCTTTGAACAACTCATTGACGGCGTTCGCCAATGTCTCGCCCCCGGCGGCCATTTCATCGTCATATTGCCAAGTGATTCATCGCTCCGTTTCATCGCTCTTTGTGCTGAACGCCAAATCTATCTGACTCATCGCTGCGATGTGTTTACCAGCGACACAAATGCAGCCAATTGTAATCCACGCCGCACTCTGCTGGCGTTTACCGACTCCATCCACCCCACCCTGCGCACCTCGCTCATCACTCATCACAACGACGGAAGCATGACGGAGCAGTTTCGTCAACTGACCAGTGAGTTCTATCTGTAAAGCCATTGATGATGGCACATGTTTTGGATGAAGAAAACAGGTTTTACCGCTACCGAATAAGGGCTTTACAAGATTTGTATGGGTAAGTTCACTATGTATCAGCATGCGTTATCGCTCAATCGTATATACATCATGATGCTTTTTTGCACAGGTTGTAAATGCATCGCAGCATGAAATGATGGTTTCATGGCATGAAATGACGATATTGCGTCATGATACGATCATTTTATGATGCAATACCATGAATTTTTATGAGGGTTGCGTCTATTTCATCACCAACGGTGCAGTAACAAAATTTATAGACGCGACAAGCAACGGAAGCGGTGCGTCAGAATCACTCGCTTTCAGCATAAAAACATTTGTTTCCATATCGGGTTTATGACTTTTACAGCAAAAGTGCATCGGCATTCCATAATTTTTTCGTACCTTTGCATCGTTTTACGCGCTTACGCGAATAAGAACCATCTGAAACCGCAATTTATGAACATAAATTTCGACAAAATACTACAAGACCGCATGGGTTCAGCGACAATTTCTGTTGTTACGGAAATCGACGCTACAAAGACAAACATTGTTGACCTCGAACTCGGTGACGAGGAAATACCCATTCTGCCTCTGCGCACAATGATGCTTTTCCCAGGCACAATGCTTCCTGTAAACATCGGAAGAAAGTCATCACTGCGTCTTATTCATGATGCGGACAAGAAGCACATGATTATCGGCGTATTCAGCCAGACTGATGACAGCGTGGAAGAGCCTGAGAATGCCGAGGTCTATCGACTGGGATGTGCAGCACGAGTGGCAAAAGTCCTTGAATTGCCCGACGGTAGCAAAACTGCGTTGTTGCAGGGATTCTGCCGTCTTGAACTGATTGATTGCCATTTCAGCAACAACTACATTGTTGGGCATGTGAAGAAACGCCCAGAGCTGATTCCGGCCGCCAAGGACCGTGAATACAATGCCGTTGCAGAAGCAGTACGCGATGTTGCAGAAAAGTATCTGAAACTTGGAGAAATGCCGGGTTTCGACTCATCATTCACATTGAAAAGTCTGCCTAACAAGACCTTCCTCATCAATTTCATCTGTGCAAACCTGCCGATTGACAACAAGGAACGCATCGAACTGCTGGAGAAAGACGACATGAAGCAACGTGCCATCCGTCTGCTCGAGTTACTCAACCGCGAGTACCAGTTTGCCACTCTTAAAGCAAATATCCAGATGCGCACCCATGAAGAACTTGATAAGCAGCAACGCGAATACTTCCTTCAACAAGAGATGAAGAACATTCAGGAGGAACTGGGCGACAGCAGCGTCAGCGACTTCGAACAAATGGTCGAAACGGCAAAGCAAAAGAAATGGAACGACCAGATTCGTCGTCACTTCGAGCAGGAACTGATGAAACTCAAGCGACTGTCTTATAACAATCCTGAATACCAGACTCAGCGCGACTATCTCGACACAATGCTCAAACTGCCATGGGATGAAATGAGCAACGACTCCATCAATCTCAATGCAGCAGAGCGCCAGTTGAACCATGACCACTATGGTATGGAAAAAGTGAAGGAGCGCATCCTTGAGCACCTTGCTGTGGTTAAGACTCGAGGCGATTTCAAGAGCCCTATCATATGCCTGTACGGGCCTCCTGGAGTCGGCAAGACCAGCCTCGGCAAAAGCATTGCGGCTGCAATGAAACGCAAGTATGTACGCATATCTCTTGGCGGATTGCACGATGAGTCTGAAATACGCGGACACCGCCGCACTTACATTGGTGCAATGCCTGGACGCATCATCAAGAGCATCCAGCAGGCAGGTACAAGCAATCCAGTGTTCATACTCGACGAGATCGACAAGATTGGACAGATGTCAAATCACGGCGACCCATCGTCTGCTCTTCTTGAAGTGCTTGACCCCGAGCAAAACACCACATTCCACGATAACTACCTCGACTGTGACTACGACCTGTCGCATGTGATGTTCATTGCTACTGCCAACAACATCAGCACCATCCCTGCCCCACTGCTCGACCGCATGGAACTCATCGAGGTCAGCGGTTATCTCACAGAAGAGAAAATTGAGATTGCCCGCCGTCATCTTGTTCCCGACGAACTCGAAAAACTTGGAATGCAAGATTCTGGCATTAAACTGAACAAACAGGCAATTGAGAAAATCATCGAAGATTACACCCGTGAATCTGGAGTGCGCGAACTCGACAAGAAGATAAACAAACTGCTCAGGAAACTGACCTTGCAGTATGCGCGTGAAGACAAACTCCCTGAACACGACATAAACAAGAAAGACATCGTTGACCTGCTTGGACCAGAACAGTACAGTCGCGACAAGTATCAGGGAAATGACTATGCAGGTGTCGTTACAGGACTGGCATGGACCAGTGTAGGAGGTGAAATTCTGTTTATAGAGACCAGTTTGAGCAAGGGCCATCAGCAAAAACTCACCCTTACAGGCAACCTCGGTGATGTCATGAAGGAGTCGGCTGTCCTGGCACTCGAATATCTGAAAGCACATGCTGAGAAATATGGCATTGATTCACGAATCTTTGACGGTTGGAACATACACATCCATGTACCCGAAGGTGCGGTGCCAAAAGATGGCCCATCAGCAGGCATAACTATTACGACCTCACTTGCTTCGGCACTGACTCAGCGCAAAGTACGCAGCAATCTTGCGATGACAGGAGAGATGACTCTCCGCGGCAAGGTCCTCCCAGTTGGCGGCATCAAAGAGAAGATTTTAGCAGCCAAGCGTGCCGGCATAACCGACATTATGCTTTCGGAAGAGAACGAAAAAGACATACGCCAGATTCCAGAGAAATATGTCAAGGGCGTCACATTCCATTATGTCAAAGATGCGCAGGATGTACTGCGTTTTGCACTCCTTGACGAGAAAGTGGACAATGCCATTGAATTCAAATTTGAAGACAAGGCAGACAAAGATTCAAAGAAAGACTAAATGCTTACATTCAAGATAGACAAAACCGACCCGAAGACAAATGCTCGAGCAGGTGTAATCACTACCGACCACGGACAGATTCGCACTCCTATTTTTATGCCGGTAGGAACACTTGGCAGTGTCAAGGGTGTACAGTTGCCAGAGTTGAAGGATGACATTAAGGCGCAGATTATTCTTGGCAACACTTATCATCTGTATCTGCGTCCTGGGCTTGAAGTAATTCATGCCGCAGGCGGTTTGCACCGTTTCAATGGGTTCGACCGTCCGATGCTGACAGACAGCGGTGGCTTTCAGGTGTTCTCGCTTTCGGGCATTCGCAAGATTCGTCCTGAAGGGGTGGAGTTTCGCAGTCACATTGATGGTTCCCGACATTTTTTCTCTCCTGAACGAGTGATGGACATTGAGCGTACCATCGGTGCCGACATAATGATGGCGTTCGACGAATGTCCTCCAGGCAACAGTGACTATAACTATGCCAAGCAGTCGCTCGACCTCACCGAGCAGTGGCTCAATCGTTGCATATACCGTTTCAATACCACACAACCACAGTATGGCTATCACCAATCGCTTTTCCCTATTGTCCAGGGATGCACCTATAAAGATTTACGCATACGCGCAGCCGAGAACATCGCCAGCAAAGAGGCCGAAGGCAACGCCATCGGTGGACTAGCGGTAGGTGAGCCAACAGACGTGATGTACGAAATGATAGAAGTGGTCAATGCCATACTGCCCAAAGACCGTCCCCGCTACTTGATGGGCGTAGGCACTCCTCAGAATCTGCTTGAAGGCATAGAACGAGGAGTCGATATGTTTGACTGTGTAATGCCAACCCGTAACGGACGAAACGCAATGCTTTTCACTCGTCACGGCACAATGAACATGAGAAACAAGAAGTGGGAATTGGACTTTTCGCCTATCGACCCTGAAGGTACTTCATATGTTGATACAACTTATACAAAAGCATATCTTCACCACCTTTTCAAAGCTCAGGAACTTCTGGCTATGCAGGTTGCAAGCATCCACAACCTGGCATTCTACCTGTGGCTTGTCACCGAAGCCCGTCAGCACATCATTGCAGGCGATTTCTCAACTTGGAAAGCAGGCATAATCGAAGAACTTGGACGCCGCATATAGTCTTCATGTGACAGAAGCGATTAGCACCGAGCGAACTGAAACGACAACAAGCATTCACGGAAACAAAGATGAAAATACGAAGAAAAAAACTGAATAAATACACGGAATGGATTACTGCGCACTCGCCAGTCAACCGGCTCGACCGTTATATTATTGGTAAGTTCCTCGGAACCTATTTCTTCTCGATTGCCCTCATCATATCTATCGCTGTAGTATTCGACTTCAATGAGAACATCGACCGTTTCTTGTCAAACAATGCACCGGTATCTGCCATCTTGTTTGACTATTATCTCAATTTCATACCATACTATTCAAACCTGTTCTCGCAGTTGTTTGTCTTCATCTCCGTTATCTTCTTCACATCCAAACTTGCTGAAAATTCGGAGATAATAGCGATGATGTCCACAGGAATGTCTTTTCCACGGTTGATGCGACCATACATGATTTCAGCCGCCATCATCTGTGCCCTGACATTTGTACTCGGTGCTTACATCATTCCACAGGGCAATGTCAAGCGAGTCCGTTTTGAAAACACATTTAAGAGGAAGCGACTGCAAACTTACACAACGAATGTACAATTGCAAGTGGAAGATGGAGTCATTGCATACATCGACCAGTATGAAGACAATGTGAAGACTGGATATTTCTTTACTCTCGACAAATTTGTGAACAAGAAACTTGTCAGTCATCTTCAGTCAAGCATTATCCAGTACGATTCACTTTCAGAAGAACCATATCACTGGATATTGAAGAACTATCAGGAACGCGACCTTCAGGGCATGCGAGAAAAGATAACCAGTGGAGCCCGCCTTGATACGATTATCCGCATGGAACCACAGGATTTCCTCATCAACAAAGGTCAGCAGCAGACACTTACGACTCCAAAACTATCTGAATATATCGAGCGTCAAAAGGCTCGTGGATTTGCAAACATCAAGGAGTTCCAAGTCGAGTATTGGCAGCGAGGGGCATCGTCATTTGCAGCCTTCATTCTCACTGCCATCGGTTTGTGTCTGTCTGCAAAAAAGCGCAAAAACGGTATGGGCATCTCACTTGGTATCGGTTTGGGACTGAGTGTGACCTACATCCTGTTTCAGACCATTTCTGCCACCTTTGCCATCAACGCAAATGTTCCGCCCATCATTGCTGCGTGGATTCCAAACTTTGTGTTTGCTCTGATTGCAGTTTATTGTTATCGTTTTGCTCCGAAGTAGAATCATTCAACACACACAGATGAATAACCTTGTAATCGACATAGGCAACACTGCTATAAAATACGCCATCTTTGGTGACGATGACTCTTTGCTGTGCAATGGACGCATAGAAAATCACGCTGACATTCAGCCTATAAAGAATGACTGCAACATTTTCCATCCGGACAATGCCATTGTTGCGTCAACTGCTGATTTGTCAGAAGATGTTATAAGCAGCATCATGGTTCTCACTCCACATACACTATTGCTCGACCATAACACCCCAGTGCCGATTGAAAACCTGTATCATACACCTCATACATTGGGTACAGACCGTTTAGCAGCCGCTATCGCAGCATACAATCAGACGCATTCCAACACTCTTATCATTGACATTGGCACAGCCATAACCATCGATTTTGTAAATGCTGATGGGCAGTATCTTGGTGGAAACATATCACCAGGTATGCATCTGCGGTTTGAGACACTGCACGAACATACAGCCCACCTGCCTCTCGTCAGTCACGAAGGTGCAAAACCCGAATTTGGAGTTGACACAGAAACGGCCATAAGATGTGGCGTTATCAATGGCATAAACTACGAAATACAGGGCTATATAAGTGAATTTTCATTAAAATATCATAATCTTTGTATTTTTTTAACAGGTGGAGACCAAATATATTTTGATGAAGCAATAAAAAACCGTATCTTTGCAGACAAATACTTAGTCCTAAAAGGACTCAACGAAATAATCAAGTTCAATTTGCATTGCAAACACTCATAAAAAGCGATAGAAAAAACATAAAGACAATCGTGATGAAGAACAACACCCGACATATGAACACAGCCAAATCGGCATTATTGTTGACAGCCTTGCTGGCATTTGCACAGATGGGAAACTCTGCTTATGCACAAAACGGAGTTAACTCACCTTACAGCCGTTATGGTTTTGGCATACAATCTGAAAGGGCTACAAGTTTCAACAAGGGTATGGCTGGTGTGGCTCAGGGATTCCGCGACGGACAAATCATCAATGCGCAAAACCCTGCTTCTTATTCCGCAGTTGATTCTCTCACTGCCCTCTTCGATTTTGGTCTGACACTACAAAACGGAAACTACAAGATGGGAAATCTGCAGCAGAATGCTAAGAACACAAGCATCGACTATGCAGCATTCCATTTCCGCGCAACAAAACATTTGGGTATGGCTGTAGGCATACTGCCATTCACCAATATCGGCTATAGTTTTAGCACTTCCGAGACAAAGGTCGAAGGCGACGATGACCTCACATCTTCATACACCTTTACAGGCGACGGCGGATTGCATCAAGTGTTCTTGGGAGCTGGATGGCAACCATTCAAACCTGTTTCATTCGGTGTAAATGTGGGCTATCTCTTTGGTGACTACACCCACACCATGACCAACAATTTCAGTGAGACTTCTGTTTCATCGAATGTCAAGGGATTCAATGCCAACATCAACTCTTACACCATCGATTTCGGTTTCCAGTACATTCAGCCACTGTCAAAGAAGGATAAACTCACCTTGGGTGTCACTTACGGACTCGGCCACGACATTAAGAACCAAGCGATTCGCTACATAGAGAAATATAACGCAACAACAGCGAGCGTCGAAGGCATCACTGGCGACACCATCAACAACGCATTCCAGTTCCCTCAGACTGTCGCAGTTGGTATCACATACAATCACACAACCAAATGGAGTGTCGGTGCTGACTTTGAACTGCAGAAATGGTCAGACTGCCTTTTCCCTGTTGAAACAGCAAGTGGCAGTTATGTTTCACAGAAAGGATCGCTCAACGACAAAATGCGTATTGCCATTGGTGGTTCATATACGCCAAACTCACAGAACCGTCACAACTATCTGCAGCGAATGAGTTACAAGTTCGGTGCATACTATTCAGAGACATATGCTAATACAATGACAGCAGGAACTTCAAGTTCCAAACCAAAGGAATACGGACTGTCTGCTGGTTTTACATTCCCTATATCCAACACTAATGCATGGTACAGTGCTCCAAAGCTCAATGTCAGTCTGCAATGGGCACACACCGACATTCCATACATCAGCAACCTTAACAACAGTCGCCAAACACTCAAGGAAAACTATCTCCGACTCAGTCTTGGTCTGACAATAAGCGACCGCTGGTTCTATAAGTTCAAGGTTGATTAAATATGACATTTAGTATAAATCAGTGTTCATTTAGTCGAAATCCCTTAAACCGACACAGCCACTTGGAGTCACATTGATAACTTTCAATTATTAACATCGATACATTAACTAAACAAAACACATAGAACAATGAAAAAGCAAGTAATTTTAGGACTGATGCTTACTGCTGCACTTGCAGTATCTGCACAAGATTACAGTGGTACAACATTCAACGACAGAGTCAAGATTGGTCACACTGAAGAGGAGGCCACTGAGATTATTAACAATTTCAGTCTTTATCGTGACGCATTCAAGGAAAAGAACTATTCGGAAGCATATGACTACTGGAAGAAGGTTCTTGACCAGGCACCACTGTCACAGATTCGTATTTACCAGGATGGTGCAACACTCTGTGAAGCACTTCTTCAGGACAAGAACCTCGATGCAGCTAAGAAGGACGAGGTGTTCAACACACTTATGGGCATGCACGACACCCGTATCAAGAATCTTGATGCCCTCAACTCTTTTGCATCAAAGTTGACTTACACTACACGCGGTAACATCCTCGGCCGTAAAGCATACGACTACTATTGCTTTGCTCCAAAGAAGAACAACGAAGAGGCATACAAGATTTTCAAGTCAAGTATCGACGACCTCGGCGAGAATGTAGATGCATATATCCTCTACTACTTCATCGAATGCTCATACAACCGCTTCTATGCCAACAAGGACAACATTCAGATGCGTGAAGACTTCATCAACGACTACATGAGTTGTAATGATGTTTGTGAACGTCTGCTTGAAGAAGCAAAATCTTATCCAGCAGAGGTTATCCCTGCAAATCCTGAGTCTGCTGACTCTACTGAATGGGAAGAACGCGTAGTTCTCGCACCTGAGGCACAACAGATCATTGCGAACTATCAGCCTACACTCGACCGTTGTAACGATCTCTTCGTAAAGTCTGGTGCTGCTGACTGTGAAACCCTCGCAAAGATTTATGCACCAAAGGTTGAAGAGGCAAAGAAGGACCTTGCAACTCTCAATGGTATCTTGAAGATTCTCCAGAACTTCTCTTGCGACAAGTCTGACCTTTATGACCTCACGGCAGACTATGCTTACGAACTCAACAAGACTCCAAATGCAGCCCTTGGTAAGGCTTCTAAGTTCCTCAAGGCTGGAAACACAAACGAAGCTATGAAGTATCTTGAAGAGGCTATCTCACTCGAGACCGACCCGGCAAAGAAAGGAAAGACTGCATTTGCAATTGCACAGATTCTCTATTCACGCGGAAACATCAGCGGATGTCGTCAGTATTGTAACAAGACTCTCAGCTACACTCCTTCTAACGGTCGTGCTTACCTCCTTATCGCAAACTGCATCGTTCGCTGCGCATCAGGTGATGCACTTGAAAGAAGTAAGTACTACTGCCTTGCAACTGACAAGTGTCTGAAGGCAATGTCTGTTGACCCTTCATGTGCAGGAGCTGCAGGCCGTCAGATGGCATCTTACCGCAATGGCTTCTATCCAAAGAGTGAAGCATTCTTCGCTGGCATCAAGGCTGGACAGTCAGTTACAGTAATGGGCGAAAGCACAACTCTCCGTCTGCGTTAATCCACATCGATTCAGCACACCACGATGAAATTTAATCTAAATACACGAGCATTGGCGATAACATCAGTTGTCGCCTTTGCTTTATGTATCGTGGCATGTACTGAAGCCCCTGAGCAAAATGTCACCGACTCATCACAAACCGACAGTTTGCCATTTATGCGTACACTCGGAGTCAGCACTGTCATCAGCGACTCTGGTATAGTGAAATACAAGATGATAAGTGAAGAGTGGCTATATTATCAAGACGACAGCACACACACATACACCTGGAAGTTTGAGAAAGGACTCTTCTTTGAAAAATTCGACAACCAGTATAATGTCGAGGCTTTCATCAATTGCGACACTGCATATTATTACAGCAACCAGCAACTATGGGAACTCCGCAACCGTGTAGTCATGCGCAATGTCAAGGGTGAAACCTTTAAGACCTCCATCCTCTACTGGAACCAAGCAACTCACACCATTTATTCACCTGCGTTCATGGTTATTGATGGCATCGACCAAGACCTGCAGGGTTATGATTTCAGTTCCAACGAACAGATGACTGAATACATCATCCACCAGTCATCAGGTGCATTCCCAATGGGAGAAGACCGTATGGACGCCCCTAAACCATCCGATGATGAAGCCGAGCGTTTAGAGCAAGAATAAGCTATACTTTATTCGTCCCCACCCTCATCACAGGGCAACAAACACATTTTCCACTTACTTAATGATGCAGATGATAAAAGTACCGCTTTTATTCATCGCAATACCTAAAAACGCGTTTAAAGCACTATTTTTACACCTTATTTATAAAAAAACAGTGCGAACATGCCATTATTCAATAAAAAAAACTTATCTTTGTGCGATTTTTGTAGAACTAAATATATCCCGTGCAAACGAGATAGATGTTATTGTGGCATAAACGCCCATTTAGTTCATGCTAACAAAGAGTAAGAACAAATAAATTAAATAAAAAACTATGGCAACTTTAGGTAAAATTAGAAAACACGGAGTATTGCTCGTAACAGTTATTGCTGTAGCATTATTCCTTTTCGTAGCAGGTGACCTCTTCCGCGGTGCAGAAGGACTGCTGCAACAGCGAGGACAAAATGTAGGTGAAATCAATGGCAAGTCCATGAACATTCAGGACTACCAGGCACTCGTTGACGAGTACCAGACTTATTACGAAGTCCTCAATGGTACAAGTTCTTTCTCGGAAGACCAACTCGCACAGATTAAGGACGAGGCTTGGCAGAACTTTGTACAGAACGAACTCATCGGTAAAGAATGCGAAGCTCTCGGACTTACAGTTACAGACAACGAAGTACTCGATGTCATCAAGTCAGGTGCAAGCCAGATGCTTCAGGTTCCATTGTTCATGAATCAGCAGACAGGTCGCTATGACTACACACAGCTCCAGCAGTTCCTCAACGAATACAACCAGCTGAAGTCAGATGGTCAGCAGATTCCAGAAGCATACACAAAAATCTACAAGTACTACATGTTTGCTCAGAAGCAGATTCGTACACAGTACCTCACTCAAAAGTATCAGGTTCTCCTTTCAAAGCTCCTCATGTCAAACCCTGTAGAAGCAAAGATGAACTTTGAAGCACGCACCAACGAGTCCGACATCATTCTGGCATCATTCCCTTACACTGCAAACACAGACAAGTTTGATGTAACCGATCAGGAAATCAAGGATCGTTACAACAAGGATAAGGAACAGTACTATCAGATGATTGAGTCACGCGACATCAAGTACATCGATGTAGCAGTCACTCCTGACGATGCTGACCGTGCAGAAGCAGAAAAGGACATGAACGAAGCATATACAGAACTTGCTGCCGCAGCAAACAACACAGCAGCAGGCAATGTATGCCGTCAGCAGACAAGCAGCACTCAGTACACAAACCTTCTTAAGATGAAGGAAGCATATCCACAGTTCATCGCATCACAGCTCGACAGCATGGAAGTTGGCACAACAGTTAAGCCACAGTTCGATCAGATGACTGGTTACTTCTACACTTATCGTCTTCTTGACAAGCAGACACAGGCCGACAGCGTTCTCTACCGTCAGCTCGCTGCTGCTGGCAAGGACGAAGCAGCAAGCAAGGCAACTGCCGACAGCATCGTGAATGCTCTCCAGTCAGGCGCAGCATTTGCTGATATCGCAAAGAAATACAATCAGCCATCAGACAGCACTTGGGTTGCAACTGCACAGTATCAGACAATGGCTCCAAACGCTGACAACGAACTCTTCATCAAGACTCTCTTCAACATGGAAGCAGGTTCTGTAAAGGCTGTTAAGCTGTCAAACGGCATGAATGTAGTACTACAGGTACTCGACAAGAAGAACCCTGTAACAAAGTATAATGTTGCATCAATCGTCAAGCAGCTCATTTTCTCCGAGAATACATACACTGCTGCATACAACAAGTTCAGCTCATTCCTCGCTGCCAACAACACAATCGAGAAACTCGAAGCAAATGCAGAAAAGGAAGGTTATGTACTTCAGACACTCCCTGACCTCACAGCAAATCAGCACATGATTGCAGGTGTACACAACACCCGTGAAGCAATTAAGTGGCTCTTCGACGAGGCAAAGAAGGGCGATGTCAGCGAACTCTTCAAGTGTGGCAACTCTGACCACTTCCTTGTTGCAGCCCTCACAGGCGTAAACGAGAAGGGTTATCGTTCAATCGAAAAGTCAACAGACATCATCAAGAATCAGATCATCAACGACAAGAAGGCTGAAAAGATTATTGCAAGTCTCAAGGGTGTTAAGAGCGTAAGCGAGGCACAGGGTAAAGGTGCAATCATTGACAGTCTCAACCATGTAACATTCGCTTCTCCAGCATTCATCCGTGCAACAAACGCATCTGAACCAGTCATCAGCGCATCTGCAAGCAAGGCTGCTAAGAACGCATTTGTAGGTCCAGTTAAGGGTGACAATGGTGTATATGTATTCCAGGTTGCAAACAAGTCTAAGATCAACGGTAAGTTTGATGAAAAGCAAGAAATGGCAACTATGTCACAGATGAACCTCCGTGCAGCATTCCAACCACTCGTCAACTCACTCTATATGAAGGCTGAAGTGAAAGATCTCCGCTACAAGTTCTTCTAATCATAGCAACAACAAAACTTCATAAATGAAAAAACGGTAACCATTCCACATGGTTGCCGTTTTTTTCATTCATTTATTTGTAGAGCAGCGACCTGCTACCAAACAAACACCAACTGCCGCACCAATAAAGAACAAGGCGAGACAACTGCATCTTCGGTGTCTAACAAGCAGACAACAACCACTGAACCTGCACAGGTTAAGGCTGAAAAACCCACACCTTCAGCACCAAAAGTGCAGACAAATACTGCTGAAAATGCACAGGATGACATCATGACTTTCGATAAAGCCAACGAGTAATACTCAGGCACATCTGACTATACGGAGGCAGCCATAGACGAAATGGCAGCCAGCGAGTACAAGGGTGACAAGAGAGTGGCAACGGAGTCCTCGTCATTCCCAGCAATCAATGTCCGACTGTATGTCGGGCATCTGCGACCGGTGGAATGTAGGTTCTTTGCCAGCTTTCCTTTGTTTCAGATAGTCATCAAGCAACACCCATACATGTTTCGAAAGCGGGAAGATAGCAGCAAGATTACACATAGTCATAAGTCCCATCATCACATCAACCATCGACCAGGCTTCTTGGAGTGTAAGCCATGCTGCAAGCAGTACAACAGCCCCAGTCGCAACTCGGAACACGACGATATATTTCTTTGACGAGTTGATGAATCGGATGTTAGTCTCACCATAGAAGTAATTGGCAATGATGGTGCTATAAGCAAAAAGAAAGATTGCTGCCGTTATAAAATATTTGCCAGTCGGGCCAATCTCATGCTCCAGTGCGTTAGTTGTCAGAATGATGCCGTCGGCACCACTTTCATACACTCCAGAAATCAATATAATCATTGCCGTACAAGTGCAGATGACCAGTGTGTCGATAAACACGCCAAACGCTTGAATCATCCCCTGTTTGATAGGATGCGATGTGTCTGCTATGGCAGCTGCATTAGGAGCCGAACCCTCACCAGCCTCATTGCTGAACAAACCTCGTCTGACCCCCTGCATGATTGTTGCACCAAACAGTCCGCCTGTAACTTGCTTAATGCCAAATGCACCGTCAAATATCAGTTTGAACACTCGTGGCAACTCACCAATATTTGTCAGGATGACATACAGGGATATGATGATGAATCCGATGGCCATGAACGGAACACACAGTGATGTGAACTTAGCGATGCGCTGTATGCCGCCAAATATGATGACCATAGTCATTACAGCCAGTGCGATGCCTATGTATATGCCATTCCAGCCAGAGGCGTTCGACAATGCCGAAATCAGCGTGTTCGACTGCACCACTTGGTTGGCAATGCCAAATGTCAGCGTTATAAGCACGGCAAAAAGTATTCCCATCCATTTGCGGTGTAAGCCGTGAGTCATGTAGTATGCAGGTCCACCGTAGTACGAATCCTCACCCTTTCGTTTATATAACTGGGCAAGTGTAGCCTCAACAAAAGCAGTGGCAGAACCCAACAGCGCCATAATCCACATCCAGAATATCGCACCAGGACCACCGACAAATATAGCACTTGCTACACCTGCGAGGTTGCCAGTCCCTACCCTGCTCGCCAGCGACACTGCAAAGGCTTGAAACGACCCGATTTTCTTCTTCTCCTTTGAGTCGCGCCCAAGCGTGATGCGAATCATATCGCGCAGATTACAGAACTGTACGCCTCGTGAGCGTATCGTGAAATAGATCGCACAACCAACCAACACCAGTATCACCAGTGTCCATAGATATTCATTGATAAGGTCTATAAAATGTATCATGGCGCAAAGATAATAATAATTATGGAAACGAAGAAATAACACCGTTCTATAATTCATTCAATTCCGATGATACCATATTGTTCCCAAGGACTAACAATTATGAAAAGCTTTTTTTGCTCGTGAACATTCCGACTGCTGGGTCTTGCTGACGTGCTCCGTAGTCGTACATGTTCAGTCCGTGCATGGTGTCATATTCCTTGCCGTTGTACTTGAATTTCTGAACTCCCTGGTTCGTGCTCTGGGAGAGAATGCCTCCGTATGGGTAGTAGTGAGTTGTCTGCTCAATCGTTCCGTC
>JAGHSZ010000156.1 GCA_018065565.1 Candidatus Colivivens caballi | reverse complement strand
TTTGAGGGCGCAATGGGGTTCCATTGTAACTGAAAAGCGACATTACAGATGACGAAAAGAAGGCTTGTCAGCGCGTAACAGCCTAATGACCGATTTGGGTTCAACCTGTGGTCCGTAACCGGCCACGCAATAAATAAATCAGGGAACCATCCTACACTTCACGAGGATGGTTCCCTGATTTTTGATTTACCACAAATCGTTCATTAGCGGTTTGAGGCGCAATGAAGTTTCATTTCAACCGAGAAGCGACAGCACAGATAACATGGTCACATGAGATTTTGTGTGGGCAGATTCACATTTGTGTCTGTATGCGTTATCGCACAATCGTACAGTCATCATGATGTTATCACTAACACATTGTAAATGCATCGCAGCATGAAATGGTGGTATCATGGCATGAAATGACGATATTGTGACTTGATACGACCATTTCATGATGCAATACCATGATTTTTCTTGATGGTGTCGTCCTTTCCATTACCGACCTGTGTACATTTATTTTTTTCAACAGACATTCATGTAGAACCGACAACAAAAAAAGAACGCTTTCAGCCAGTATGGCGAAAAGTTTATTTAAGCCCATCAGTTACATTTATTATCGTGACGGTGAATTTATAGAACCCACCATAATACTAAGGCAACTGGCAAACAGCGCGAACCGACCCACCGAAGTAGCGGTTCCAGTTAATCCATTCCCCAACTTTCGAGCTGAAAAAGTAGTAACAAGCCCAGTTCGAGACAGAAGTGTCAAGCGACGACGACCAATAGAAGCCATAGCCAGCGACAACACTGTTATCGCGGAAATAGCCAGCAGTAGGAAGGAAAATTGAGTTGCCATTGATATTACTGGTCACCCCGTAGCCATTGACACCGTTCTGTGTCGTCCATCCTATTGTACAGTTATTGAGGAGTTCAGCAAATTCCGCCTGTGTCGGCATACGCCAGTCACCGCCCCAGTTTACATGAGCTGCATCGTCCTCTGGCTCGAGGACGGTCTTGTTGTCAACTGTGCCATAGTATGCCATTGTGCAGTATTTGGTCATGCTGCGTGATGTACCGTTGCACCACTTGTAAGTGCTCCAGTCGTATTCAGTGTTCTTCGTCTCAGTCTCGCCCCATGCGTAATAGTCGCCAAAGTCTTCAGGAACATTTGCACCTACATTACAAGTTGCCCACTTCAAGCCAGACGGCAGACCGAGGTCAACATATCCGTGACCATTATACGACGCCACAACATTCACTTTGCAGGTTGCAGTCATGCCGCTTGCTGTTGTCGCCGTGATTACAGTATTACCTGGACTTACAGCAGTGACAGTTCCCGACTTGGAAACTGTTGCAACAGATGGGTTGCTCGATGTCCATGTCACAGTCTGGATGGCATGTGAAGGGGTAACCGTCACCGTTAGTTTGAGAGTTTCGTCAACATCCAGTGTTGCAGCACATGCAGACAGGGCTATTGAATCGACAAGGCAAAAGACGGGGCGCACAGAGAAGCCATAGTAGCGGTTGTAATCACTACGCTTCGCTGCACTGGAACTAATGGACAGGCAGTATGAGTTGGTCGAACTGGTCGGACTGCTCGAGTTGAGCGACGATGACCAGTAGAAACTGCGCAAACCTTCGTCGGCAAATTCACTGCCGTAGAAATACCCTGAGGCTGGAAGGAAGATGCTGTTGCCATTGATGTTGCTGGTCACAATATAGCCATTGGCACCATTCACTGTGGTCCATGTCCATGTACAGTTGACGATGAGTTCGTCTAGTTCTATCCTTGTCGGCATACGCCATTCGCCGCCCCAGTTCACATTGGCAGCATCGTCCTCTAAATCGAGAACAGTTTTTTTGTCACTAAACGCACTATTGTTGTATTTGGTTATGGATTTTTTTGAGCTGTTGTACCACATGTAAGTACCCCAGTCGTAATTGTCTTTGGATTCAAACTCGCCCCATGCGAAATAGCCACCATTGTCTTCGGGAGCATCTGCACCCACATTACAAGTTGCCCACTTCAAGCCAGAAGGCAAACCGAGGTCAACATATTCGTAGCCATTATACAATTGTTCTGCTTGCTGATATTCACCAGTAAGGATGTAATTTGCCACAACTGCAAGGTCAGTCACATCGACCACTCCGTCGTGATTGGCATCACAAGGATGGAATGCCTGTGTCTTGGCTCCGCATTCTGATGATGGCGATTGGGCTGGCTGATACTCACCAGTCAGAATGTAACTCGCTGCGACTGCAAGGTCGGCCACATTGACCACTCCGTCATGGTCAGTGTCACATGGATGAAAGGTCTGTGCATTGGCACTAATGCCTGCCAATGACAACAGGCTTGAAAGGATGATAGTGGATAATTTGTTCATGTTTTATTTTGCTAATGGATTGAATTTATGTGCAAAGATAAGTTTTTTTTTGCAAATGGGAAAACATAAGCGAAATAAAGACGCGAAACAAACAGAAACAAAAACATCCCATGCGCACAATGGCACATGGGATGGTAAAATCTGTGTGGCAGGTCGTCAGTGATGTTCTGCCCCGACCGGGACCGACCGACATACTGCGGAGTTACTTTGCGAAACTGATGGCACGGGTCTCACGGATGACTGTGATCTTCACCTGACCTGGATATGTCATCTCGTCCTGAATCTTCTTTGCGATGTCTGCACTGAGGATTTCAGTATCGGCATCCGAAATCTTGTCGGCACCAACAATGACGCGAAGTTCACGACCAGCCTGAATTGCATAAGTCTTTGTGACGCCAGGGTAGCTCATTGCAAGTTCTTCAAGGTCGTGCAGGCGCTTGATGTATGCCTCGACAATCTCACGACGGGCACCAGGACGTGCGCCACTGATGGCATCGCAGACCTGAACGATTGGAGCCAGCAATGTGGTCATTTCCATTTCGTCGTGGTGAGCACCGATGGCATTGCAAATGTCTGGTTTTTCCTTGCACTGCTCAGCCAACTTGGCACCATAGAGTGCGTGTGGAGTCTCTGGATCTTCATCTGGCACCTTACCAATATCGTGAAGAAGTCCGGCACGACGGGCTTTCTTTGGATTCAGTCCAAGTTCAGCTGCCATAACAGCACAGAGGTTGGCAGTTTCGCGGGCATGCTGCAAGAGGTTCTGTCCGTAAGAAGAACGGTATTTCATCTTACCAATGATGCGGATGAGTTCTGGATGAAGTCCGTGGATTCCCATATCAATGGCGGTGCGCTTACCGGTTTCGATGATTTCATCCTCAATCTGCTTCTTAACTTTTGCTACGACCTCTTCGATGCGTGCTGGATGGATACGGCCATCGGCAACGAGTTGGTGGAGGGCAAGACGGCAGACCTCACGGCGTACTGGGTCGAAGGCACTGATGACGATTGCCTCAGGTGTGTCGTCAACAACAAGTTCGGTACCTGTTGCTGCTTCGAGAGCACGGATGTTTCGTCCTTCACGACCGATGACGCGTCCCTTGATTTCGTCGCTGTCGAGGTGGAACACTGATACGGAATTTTCAATAGCCGTTTCAGTTGCGACACGCTGTATGCTCTGTACTACAATACGCTTTGCCTCCTTGTTTGCAGTCATCTTGGCATCGTCAACGATTTCGTTGATGTACTGCTGAGCCTGTGTGCGGGCCTCGTCCTTCAAGCTTTCAACAAGGCGCTCGCGAGCCTGGTCGGCAGAAAGTCCGCTGATGGCTTCAAGTTTTACACGCTCCTGCGACTGGAGTTCTTCCAGTTCATTCTGCTTGCGTTCAACATTGGCAATCTTGGCATCAAGACTCTGCTGAAGGCTTTCGATGCGCTGCTTGTCCTTCTGGAGTTCGTCGTGGCGCTGATTGAGTGACAGTTCACGCTGCTTGAGTTTGTTCTCCATCTGCTGGAACTTTGAATTGCGCTGGTTTACTTCCTTTTCAAGTTCAGCTTTCTTATTTAAGAACTTTTCCTTTACTTCAAGCAGTTTCTTGTTTTTGATGTTCTCGGCCTCTTTCTCTGCCTCGATAATCGCCTGATTGTACCTCTGCTTCACCACATAGCGAAACAAGAAATAGCCCGTAAGCAGTCCAATGGCAAGAGCCGAAATCGATGCAATTATTATTGCTAAATCCATAGTTTTGTTGATTGATTAAATGTTAAACTAATTATTAAAACTGAAAGCGCACAAAGCGTCAGATTGCATTATTGTCTGCAACCTGAAACCCTGTGCGCCATTGTTGGTTGGTTTCATTTCTTAATGACTTCGTCAATTTCGCTTTGCAGTTGTGCAAGCACATCCATCACTGGTGCCGCACTTGCCTTTTCAGCAGCCGAGACCGCTTCTATTGCGACATTGAGAGAAGCCATTGCATAGTAGTATTCTTCGGACGGCAGTGTAGGGAAACGGTCGTAAATCAGATTGAGTTTCGCCTGTACCATGTCGGCAGCATCACGCACGGTCTTTTCCTGCTCTATGTTGCTGACTGTCATCGGCAGTGTGATTTTGCCGATGTGCAGATTGACTGTTATTTTGTTGCCATCCATTGTATCATCGTTGGGAGCGACTTGCTGCTGTGCATCGTGCCTTGTTTGTCGCCATATTCATCAATCGGGTCATACTGTCGAGAAGAGGTCCATCAGGGACATTGGTTCTGCTGCAACCTCTGGTTCCTGTGGTTTGCCGGTTGATTCAGTTATGGCAGGAGCACTTGTAGAATTGTTCACATCCGTCACCTCCAATGCGTCGCTGATGTCCTGAACTGGGATTTGTGGTTCAGCATCCCCTTTCTGGGTTGACGCATCTGGCGCAGTGAACTGTTCTGCACTGAGCAGTCCGATGCATTTGTTTACTTCGCGCACCAGCCGGGTGATTGTCTGTTTTGCATTTTTCAGGTCGCCATCGCTGACCTCAATCATCCGTGCTGTTTTAAGGGTTTTGTAGTCGAGCTGGGCCTGTTGGAGTTGCTGTGCAAGCGAATCGATATTCGTCTGTTGCCTTTCGATGGTCTGTCGGAGCGCCAGGTTTTCATCTTGCAGGGTCTTGTACTGCAAAAGGAGTTGACGGACTCTGGCCTCAAACTGTCGAAGTTGCTGTTTCTCGCTGTCGGTCATTGTTTGGCTACAATTGTCTGATTGCACAAATGCGTCATGAATGTTTGCATTGCCATGCGCATTTTGCTCTGCAAATATATGGAAAACTTACGACTTGACCAATTATTCCACTCTAAAATTACTTTTTGAGTTTGTTTTCGGCTTTGTCGAGTTCTTCTTGTGAAGGTTTACGCTCTTTTTTAGCAAGAGTGATGACATTGAACACGAACTCGCTCATCCATGGTTCGGTGAATCCGAGTGTCTGCTGATAGCGGCGTACGGCAAATGCCGACTTGCGTTCAGCCTCGTCCTTCCAGTTGACCTTTGTGAGGATGTCGTGTATGGTCTTTTCGGTCATTGTCCGCAATGCCCCTTTTAGGAAATTAGGGATGCGGAACTTCCATTTCATTTCGTTGCTGACGAGCATCATCAGTTCCTGAGTGAATCCCTGGAACTGTATGAGGTATGGGGTAACCTCTCTCTGTGTACGGCATCCCTTACGGATGCTGCTGTCGATTTCCTTAAAGAAATTGTCGCTGATGCCATAGAGGTCCTGCAACATTTTCTTGCAGACATTTTTCTCGCCCGCACCAAGTCGGTTGTTTGCGGTAGGGACATGCAGAGAGCGCTTGAACATTGCCAGGTCGGGCAGTTGTCCAAGGTTTGATATTCCGGTATTCGAAGCAATCACACACTGAAAGTAAACACGGATGAGGGTCATATAGTCCTCCATGCCACCCACATTGTCCTGTTCCTGCTTCTTGAAGAGTTTGGTGAATATGTTCATCTTTTTTAGAATCTTCCTTTTCCTTTATTCAACTTTCGCAAGTCATTGCTCAGTTGACCAATCGCCCTTACGGGCTACGAATCACTTCGTCACCTATCGCTTCGCTACTTATCGGTCCTTCGCATACTCAGAACCTACGGGTATCTTTGTAGATATTGAGCCTCGCGAAATATCGATTCGTAGGGACGAAGTCCCGATGCGTCTTTCGTCTTTCGTGCAAGTTGAGTTTGCGAAACTTGTGTTCCTTTATTTGAGCAACTCGGTGTTATGCGTTTGCTTCGGCACTGTTTTCGTCAGCACCTTCGTCAGCTGGTTCTTCTTCAACAAACTGTGAGATGCCTTCGTTTGCGAGGATGTTGTACCAGGCAATGACCTTGCGCATGTCGCTGATGCGAACGCGGTCAGGGTCGTAGTTTGGCAGTGCATCCTTGAAGAATGCGATGACATCTTCATTGGAAGCCTTTTTATGATTGATTTCCACAGGTTTGCCTTCGTTCTTGTCGCTGATTGACTGGAAGACATTGACCAGTGGTGTGTCCTCGCCATCATCAGTGTAAATCGAGATGTCGGCAACAGAGACAACACGGTCGGCTGCGTATGCTGGGATGCGCTTGTGTGTGGCATCAAGTGTTTCTACGATGAGCATATTTGCTCCTCTCTTGAGAAGTCGGTAAAGTCCTGGCTTACCAGAGATTGCTAATATTTCCTTAACCATTGTTTATGAATTTTTGTTTAAGTGATTTTACTAATGTATTTATTATGTTAATTGTTATTTGCGTCGTTATGTGTGAACAGAGTTTAATACCCTGTCTGGTTGTCGAGCTGGCTCAAGATGCGGTTGACCTGCGATGTGAGGCTGAGATTTCCGTTGTTGAGGATGCAGAAGTCGGAGAGTTTCATCTTGACTGCTTCGCTCATCTGCGACTTCATCCGTTCGGTTGCCTGTATGCGTGTCAGATGGTCGCGTTGGATGATGCGATGCAAACGCACATCCTCAGCCGCATAGACATGTATGATTTTGTCCACCAGTTCACTGAAACCAGACTCAAAGAGTATGGCACTCTCCATGAACACCATCGGTGTGTACTGTACGCTCAACCAGCGCAGGTATTGTTCCTTGACAGCTGGGTGTACGATGTCATTCACTTTCTGGCGGTTTTCCTCATTGGCAAAGATGAATGCGCTCATCACATCTTTGTTCATTTTTCCGTCGGCAGCAAACAGTTCATCACCTATGAGAGCAATGAGCTGTGTCCTTACACTTTCTTCGTTGGCCATTATGAATTTAGCCGCTTGGTCGCAGTTGAACACTGGCAACCCTTGTTTTTTTATTAGGTCAGATACATAGGTCTTTCCACTGCCTATTCCTCCTGTTATTCCAATCTTTATCATGCGTTAGCAGTTAGTTTGTTGATTATTGTTTTAAGGTTTTTTAGGGTTATAAAAATGATGATAGTGTTATTATTTATCGGTTTTTATGGTTGATTTACTCGTCTTGTTCGATGACATAATCCAGATATTCCGGTGACAACTTGATGTTGCTGACGCCTTCGGGATGTCCTTTCAGGATGAGGCGACACTTGCGGTCGTCAGGTTTTATGGTTGCATAATCTACAATCGCCACAAAGTCGTCGGATGTAATTGTAGGATACTTCGTTGCGCTGACATTGAATGTGACGGTGGCCATCAGTGGGAATGTACGCAGGATTCTGTCCTCGGGTATGTTCTCACAATAGATTGGCACCTTAACGGTTTTAGTGGTGTAAAGGTCTATGCAGATTGTTGCTGTAACGGAGTCGGGCACGCATTTCACGCCGTTGGCAGTCTTGAGTGCCAGACGCACGACTGTGGTGTCCTTTATGTCGTTGAGTGTGACTGGCTGTGTGCTCACAGTCTTGATGGTGTCAAACCTTCCCTCGGGTGCATAGATGTCAACATACTGCGGTTGCATTTTGATGTCGCACAGAAGATATTGTTTCTGTGGTTTCACCTGTCCGTTGAAGATGACTGGCACCTGCTTGTGGTTGCCTGCCGAAGTGTAGATTTCGATGTTGGAAGGGTTGATGTTGACGAGCGACACTCCCTGGTTAAGTTCCTTGGAGAAAACTTTCTTCCAGACGAAATAGTCGATGGTCAGCATACCGTTCACCTTTGGCAGGTCGGAATAGTCCACCTGGAGAGTCTGGCTCTTGTGCTTTGTGATGTACTCAAGCATGGAATAGCCTCGCCCTTGAAGGGTGGCGCTGACCGACGATGGCACATTCGAAGTGATGATGGCACTGCCCGGCACATCTTTCAGTTCGAGTTTGTATTCCACGGTCAGCGTGGTCTGGTCCTTGAGGACCTGAATGAACCAGAAACCCACTGCAACACACACGAAAAGGATGAAGATCCACAGTTCACGGTTTATCTTCATTATCCGCATACGCCGAAATGTACGCTTGATGACATTATCGTGTGAATTCATTGTTGTTTCTGGCATTTCTTACACCAAAGAAAAGGTATCGGGAAGACTGGCACTTACTGCTGCTGTGGCTGCTGAGTGGTGTCGGCAAACACGCTTGAACGCTCAATCTGGATAGTTACACCCTTTGCAATTTCCACAGTGAGGTAGGTTTCGCCCTCGTTGAGTGATTTCACTGTACCATATACGCCACCTGCTGTAAGCACTTTGCTACCAACAGTGAGGCTATTGCGGAACTTCTGGATTTCCTTCTGTCGCTTCTGCTGTGGACGGATCATAAAGAAATAAAGGATGACGAACATCAGGACGATCATAAGTATTGAACCACCTGAACTGCCGAGGAATCCGGCTCCACCTGCTTCTTGTAATAATATAAACATAGTTTAAGTATTTGTTTTTTGGATTTATTTTATATGCGCTTTTTTTATGTTAGCTGCTAATGGCGGCGCGGTCTATCCCTTGATAAGTTTGCCGTCGGCACGCAGCTGCTTTGCAATGTTGTCGAGAATGCCGTTGATGTAGATGTGACTCTTTGGAGTGCTGTAGCACTTGGCAAGTTCGATGTATTCGTTGAGTGTCACAGAGATTGGAATCTCTGGGAAGCTAAGCATTTCAGCCAGTGCAACCTGCATGATGACAAGGTCCATGAATGCAATGCGGTTTAGTTCCCAGTTGCGTGTGCTGCCGCTAATGAGTGACTGGTAGTAGCCAGAATTGCTGATGGTGCGTGTGAGAAGTCGCTTAGCAAATTCGATGTCATCATCATCGCGGAACTGCGGCATAAGTGGCTGTTCGGCTGTACTCTCGGCAGTGAATCGCTTGATTGTTTTGAGGACAAATGTATCAACAGTTTCCTTGTCGTCATTCCAATAAAGGCTCATGTCTTCAATGATAGCGTCGATTTCCTCGTCCTTCATAATGATGTTCTTATAGATAAGACGCCAGAACTCACGGTCATTGTCAAATTCCACAGTCGGCAGTGCCATGTAGTCAGCATAGTAGTCTGAATTCAGAATCTTGTCATACAAATGGCGCAGATATTCTGTTTCGTTCTTCCATGTGAGGTGCTGATTATCACGGAAATTTTGAAGCATTTCGTTACGGCTCAGCACATTTGCGAACTTGTTGTCGATGAGACGGTGACTGATGACCGTATCAATGTGAGCAACTCGGTTCACTTCTTCTTGCTCGGTAATGACTCGTTCCACATAGTCGGTGAGATCAACCACCAGACAAAGTAGGAAATTATACAGGTCGTATGCCTTCGACAAGCTGTACATAAGTTCCTTCTCCACAGCCACCATCCCACGGTCACTATTTTGGTAGTACGCATAGATGAGCTGCACAATCTTTAATCGAATAATAGTCCTATTAATCATACAAAAAACACTTTTTTTGAATTATCAGAGTGCAAATTTAGTAAAAATATCTCAAAAAACTTGCAAGTATCAAAAAAAAAGAGCACATTTGCAGAACTATTTCAACTTTATAGTAATATTTGTTATCTTAAATTTGGTATTATGATGAGTGATGCAGAAAAAGACCTGTGCTTCTCCGAAGCGGTGAAGGCAGGAAAAAGAATCTACTACTTCGATGTGAAGCAGAGCCGGAATGGGGAAAAGTATGTAGCAATCACTGAAAGCAAGCGCATCGCTGACGGTCCAGCCGACAACCCACGCTTCACTTACGAGAAACACAAGTTGTTTCTCTACAAGGAAGACTACGAAAAGTTTGCTGATGCCCTGAACAAGGTCATCAGAGTGGCAAGCGGCGAAGAGACTCCGCTGACCTCCAAGTCCGAGACACCGGTTACAGGCATTAAAGCCGAAGAAACCGACAATGTGCAGGATGAGGACAGCACATTCGACATCCAGTTCTAACTATTTCGACTCACATCGTTTTTTCGTCCGTAGGCATTTGCCGACACAGGTTAAGATGACGAACGACGGGACAAACTGATTACTAAAAAAGAGGCAATCCGCCATTGCGGTTTGTCTCTTTTTGCATCCCAATCAAATGTGCCGAAAGCAACAGTTCCATCATCCACATCTGCAACTGTTCCATAGGCATCTGTTTCAACCTTCGCAACGACGGATGTCCTAACGAGCGCTCGTAAATCCTCTCACGAGCGTTCATGTTTTCCTTCACGAGCGCTCATAAATTAAAAAAGGTGTACACCTTATTGGATTTTGGTGTACACCTTATTCCGGTTTGCTGTACACCTTTTCTCAGGAAGGTGTACACCTTTTTGTATTATCCTCCGCTCGTGCGAGGATTTACGAGCGCTCGTCAGACAATTGTTCAACGCATATCGGCATAAAACCGAACAGTCAGCGAATGTATGTCGCAACAAACTCTTCTGCCTGCGCAAGAACATCAATCTTACCCACATCGAGCAGACGAAGGTCGGAACGGAAATCGCAGTAAATCGGAACTTTGTCGCAGATGCTGAGATAGAAGTCGATAATGGAGAACTTGCCATGCCAGTCGTTCATCAGTGGCAGTATCTGTGGTGACACTATCTGAATGCCAGAGAAGGCATAGCGGAGGCAGTCGTCGGGATTGAGTCCTGGATATGGCGAGCGCACTTCATTTGTCGCGATATTGGTCCACCCCACAAGGCGATGTGTAGCAGGCGAGAACAGGAGGTAGCGATTCGTGTCGCGCTGACTGACAAGCATAGTGGCAACTGCATCGGTCGAAGCGGAATGGCTCTCGTAGAACTGGCGCAAATCAATGTTGCTCAGTATATCGACATTGTGGACAAGGACTGGATCAGAGTTGCGGAAAAGCGGCAATGCGCGTTTCATCCCCCCACCCGTTTCAAGCAGTAGTTCCCGTTCATCGCTGAACCGAAGGTCTATGCCAAAGTTGTCATTGGCGGCAGCATAGTCGATAATTTGCTGACCAAAGTGATGGATGTTGCACACGACGCTGAGTTGTTCGGCATCGTCAACCGACGATTTCAGTCGGTCGATAAGGTGATGGAGCAAAGGTTTTCCACTAACTGGCACAAGTGCCTTGGGCATGGTGTCGGTCAGGGGTTTGAGGCGTGTGCCGAGTCCTGCGGCAAATATCAGAGCATTCATATCTATTATCTATGGTGTATTTGTTCATCATCTGGAAGTAGCCGGATGAAATAGTGTCAAGACATATTAGTGAGTCCGTTCATCAGCCTCAGTTTATCATCATGCTGACGATTATCACAAGTATATAATTGAGGAATATCATGGTGAGAAAGACATTCATGTCGGAAAGCAGATACCCGGTCGATGTGTAGCCGCTATATGACATACGGGAGCCTGTGCTGATACGCTCTAAGATTTTGCGCAACAACCACGCAAACAGGCAGCCAATGAGTATTCCGACTATGGCTCCGACTGTCACATCGCCAAGGTAGTGTACTCCAAGATACAGGCGAGTGAAAGTGGTCGTTATGCACCAGAAGAACAGGGTCAGAGTCATGCCACGGTGGCGGAACAACAATGCGAGGAAGGTTGCCATGCTGAATGTGTTGCACGCATGTCCAGAAAAGAATCCGAAACTACCGCCACGATAACCGTTGACCACATCGAGCAAATACATGATCTGTGGGTCGCGGGTCGGTCGCCAGCGTGCCACCATCGGTTTTACGACTCCTGAGCACAGACGGTCAGCCACGAATATCATCAGTCCTGCCACCAGGAGTATGACAATGCCATCGCGCAGGTTGTTGTTATGAAAGATGACATACAGCAGGGTCAGCATCAACAGCGACCACGACCATGTGCTGGTTACGGTTGACATCACATTGTCCCAGAAAAGCGAGTCGCTTCCATTAAGTGCCAATGTAGCTTGCTGGTCAAGATGTAATATGTCCATTATATAATAAATCTATGTTTGATTTCGTTCGTTGTCAAATGACCTGCATCATTTCCTTCTCAATCCATCCCTGCTTGCCTTCTTCGAGTTTCACCTCGCGCCATCCCTTCATTGAGTCATCAATAATTTCCACCTTCGAACCCTCATGAATGATAAAGAGGTCAGTCGATGTCTCCGATGGAGAACTCTTGACTGATACGGCGGCTGTGGTGATGATGCCAAAATGATGGTCAACGGCAAGATTGTGCTGAGTGAGTGAGCACAGCAGACCGACAATCGTCACTACAAGGCATACCAGCGACACGCACACACCGGCTTTGCGCAGGCGTATGTCAGACATAAATGCATAGACCAGTATGCCAGCAAGCAACAATATGAAAGCAATGACACTGATAGTCATCCAGGCGGCAAGGCTCATGGCATTGGTGAGCTGCTTCCACCACGACACAAAGAACATCTCGCTGGCAGGAGCAACCTTATCCTGTGTCTTGCCACGGGCAAGGGCAAGATTGGTCTTAGTGTCACTGTCACTTGGGTCAAGACGCAGGGCACGCTCATAACTGAGAATACTTAGGGCTATGTTGTCGAGTTTGTAGTAGCAGTTGCCCAGATTGTAGTAAACCTCAGCAGCCACACCCTCTTCGGCGATGATCTGCTGATAGACGCAGGCAGCATCGGCATAGCGTTCTTCGGCATAGAGTGCGGCAGCCTTGTCGAGCAATGCCTGTGAATCGGCATCAGGAGCAGCACCGGCTTTTGCCATTGATGCCACCGACAGCATCAGAAACATCAGGAGGGAGAAGGCATTGACACCCATGTGCTTGCTTTCCTTCTTATGTCCAAAAGAAGCAAGGCTCTCCTCCATCTTGGTAATCGAGTTGATGGCACTATTATAAACATTTTCCATATTCTGATTGGCATCACCAGGGGCATAGCGAGCAAATTCGCAGTCGTTGAGCGATTGCATCAACTGGTCGGTGAGTTCCTGTGGCACTTGTTTTTCTGAAAGTTGAGCATTGATGTTGTCCTTATTCAGCACGGCGAGAGGTATGTTGAGTTTATCAGCGACATAGCCATAGAGAGCACGCATGACCTCATCGTAGAACTGTGCCTGGTTCTTCTGTTCGAGCAGACGCGCAGCCACCTTCATTCGGCGGAGAGCCACCTTGTTTGCTTTCTTGCCACGGGTCTTGGCAACATTGGCATTGTCCTTTATGCGTTTGCGACCCAGTACTGCGACTGTGACGAATGCAGCGAATGCCACAAGATAGATCAGCCAGTACTTCCACGAGCCTATCAGCGAATCGTCAGGCGTACGCAGCGTCACATTGCCAGTCTTGATGTAGCGGATGTCCTGTGCCAGTTCCTGCACATCTTGCTGATTGGTATAAGCAGCCACACTGCTGTTGCTTCCTGCACCCTTCTTGACTACAATGTCGTAAGGTTCGGTCTTGGCAGTCTTGTATGTGTGTGTCGAAGTATCGAAATACACGAATTCCACACTCGGGATAGTATATTTGCCTGCATGGCGTGGTACGAAGAGATATTCAAATTCCTTTGAGCCATTCAATCCATTACGCGACAGTGAGAAGTGGTCGTTGACCTTTGCATCGTATGTCTCAAAGTCTTTCGGGAACTTGACTTCTGGTGTTTCAATCAATTTCATGTTACCCGTACCAGTAACCTTGACTTTCAGTGTGACGGCATCGTTTGCGGTGACCTCCTGACTGCTTATCGATGAAGAAACCGAGAACTGTCCGACTGCACTTGAAAAGTTGTCAGGTTTTGCTGGCAGTGGATTCACATGAATGGTCAATGCAGGAGTTGTTATCTTCTTCTTCACCTCAATCAGTCCACCTGTGCCATTGAAAAATGCCTCAATAGGGTCGATGGCACGGTTCTGCTGTACTACAACACCCTCATAGGTGATGGCAGGTATGGTCAAGTTGCCCGACCGCTGTGGGAACAGCACATACTGGGTCCATACCACTGTGTGATAGTTGCGTCCGTTATATTGTTCTATTGAGAATTCCTTGTTGCGTGGCAGCGGTATTTCCTGAATCTGGAAGCCGTCGAGCGTTGGCAGTTTGCCATCCAGCTGTGTCAGGTTGACAAGTGTATAGACCTTATATGTCACAAGAATAGCCTCCTGTTCATAGACACTGGTGCGTGAGGCTGTGGCAGTCATAAAAAGGTCGCTGCCTGAAATGCTTTGGGCATGACTTTGCTGCTGACGGGCATTGTCGCGATCGGCATACTGACGCTGTTGTTGCTGACGCTGTGAATAGTAGCCACCCTGACCTCCCTGGTTCTGACTTTGTCCCGAACCTTTTACAACTTTAATTTTGAGGGCCTGCGACTTGATGGTCTTGCCATCAGCCACAATACTTGCCGGTGGAACGGTCACAGTTCCTTCCTTTTCAGCCATTACAGTGAAAGTGTAGGTATAAGAACTGCTCTGGCTCATCTGACCGTTAATGATCTGGATGCTGCTGCTCGACGATGTGCTCGGACCATAGAGCACTTGAAGTCCGTCGAATGACGGATAGTCAAAACTTGACACATTCTGGGTGTTGACACTGTATTGAATGCGGAACTTCTCCCCTGTTTCGACCATAGAAGGAGCCTGCGCCCTAAGTGTCACATTGTCGGCCATTGCCTGCACCATTGCAAGCAAGAGTATGATGGATGTTAAGAATATTCGTTTCATCTTTATTACATATTATAATAAGAGGTTGTTAACGCATCAGCAAACGGTTACCAGTCCTTTTCAAGTCCACGGCGGTGAGCCTTTTCACCCTTCTGCACTTTTCGCTGCACGGCTTTCTCATCCTGCTGTGCAGAGTTGAGCAGCTGTTCGACAGTCTTGTCGTCAATCTGGTTTGGCTGTGGTTTCTGCTGTTGGTTCTGTTTATCCTGATTGTCCTGTTTCTGTTTGTCTTTGTTTTCCTTGTCCTGGTCTTTATTCTGATCTTTGTTTTTATCCTTGTTCTGGTCCTTGTTCTTATCTTGATTCTTGTTGTCTTTATTGTCCTTATTATCTTTGTTATCCTTGTTGTCTTTGTTATCCTTGTTGTCCTGATTGTTGTTGCCGCCACCATTGTTCTGGTTTTTCTTCAACATGAACTGTGCCATTGCAAGGTTGTAGCGTGTCTCATTGTCAGAAGGATTGCAGCGTAATGCACTCTTATACAATTCGACAGCCTGCTGGAACGACTTGCCAGCATCCTGTCCATTTGACTTCATCTGCATTATGCCCGAAGCATAACTGAGGTTACCCATATTGTGAAAGATATATGCCTTGCGTTCCTTCGATTCTGCCTGTTCGCCAAGGGCTTTCTTGTAGTTTTCAAATGCAATGGAGTCGTTGCCTTGGAAAGCGACGGAATTGGCAAGATTATAATAGGCTTCAAGGGTTGGCAGTTTTTCAAGTGCCTTACGGTAGTTGGTCTCTGCCTGCACATAGTTTTTCTCGCGGAAATACTTGTTGCCCAGACGGATGTAGTCACGGTTGTTCAACTGGGCATTAGCATCGACAGCAAACAGGGTGGATTGTAATGCCAGCAGAATCATCGTTGTCTTGAACAAACGGAAACGCTTGAAAACATTGTTTTTACGGTCCATAATACATAATTCAATGATAAGCACGATGAAAAGCAGAATAGCCACTCCCACAAACTGTTCGTCATATTCAGAATATGCCGATGTGGTGAAGTCGTCCTTCTGCATCTTTCCGATTTCTGCTTCAAGCATGGCCTGGGCATCATCGGTGCGGTCAACATGGATATAGACGCCATTGCAAGCCTGTGCTATCTGCTTACCCACAGACTCATTCAGGCGGGTGGTAACCACATTGCCCTCTGCATCTTTCTTGAAGTTGCCGTTTCCGATTGGAATCAGTCCGCCCTCAGGTGTTCCGACAGAGAGTACGAAAATGCGTATGCCGCGTTCCTTTGCCAACTTGGCTGCCTCGATAGCGCCATCTTCGTTGTCCTCGGCATCAGTTATCAATATCAAGGCGCGACCGACGGTTTTCTTTTCTGAAAAACCAGCCACGGCACGATTGATGGCTTCACCAAGGTCGGTTCCCTGCAATGTGATGGTCTGCGGAGTCAGTTGGTCGAGAAACATCTTTGCAGAGACATAGTCGGAAGTGATAGGCAGCAAAGTCACAGCCGTACCGGCAAATGCCACCAGTCCGAGTTTGTCATCGTCAAGTTGCTCAATGAGTTTCGACACAATCATCTTCGACTTGATGAGTCGGCTCGGCGAGATGTCCTCACACAGCATCGAGTTGGACACATCGACTGCAATGATAGCCTCAATTCCCTGGCGTTTATACTCCTCACTGCGCATGCCATACTGTGGACGAGCCAGAATGAAGGCAATCAGTGCCAATGCAAGCATCAGCAGCGAGAACTTCACAACTGGTCGTGTAGATGACACATCTGGCATAAGGTGCCGGAGAAGGTCGGGATCGCCAAACTTTTTCAGATTGCGCTTACGCTGATAGCGCAGAAACACAAATATCGCCGTGAACACGGGTATGAGCAGCAGCAAATATAAATATAATGGATGTGCGAATCGAAACAGCATAATTGAAAAGTATGTCTATATGTCATCTGCGGCAGCGGTGTCAATCGAGTTCATATCCTATTTGCATCGTGCTGTCAGGATGACGGTTTTTCGGAATTGAGTTTGTTCTTTCAAATTGTTTCACTTATCACGGCAAGCGCTTCAAGACGACGAGCCGCAAGAAGAGTTCCAGCAGGAACACTGCCAATGCCATCAAGGCAAATGGTTCGAACAGATCGGTACGGCGACTGTACTGCCGCACATTGAATTTTGTTCGTTCCATCTGGTCTATATCGTTATATATAGCCTCCAGTTCGGCATTCTTCTTGGCACGGAAATACTGGCCACCAGTCTCTTTCGATATTTTCGACATTGTAGCCTCGTCGATTTCCACAGGCAACTGAATTGTGCCTCCCGTAGGCAGCGGATAAGGTGCAAGTCCATTTGTGCCGATGCCGACCGTGTAGATGCGGACACCCTGTTTCTTTGCAATTTCTGCGGCAGTGACCGGGGAGATGTTACCTGCGTTGTTGACGCCATCGGTAAGAAGAATAATGACTTTCGACTTGGCCTCACTCTCACGCAGACGGAGCAGGGCATTCATGATGCCGTCACCAATGGCAGTACCATCTTCAAGGGTGCCATTAGCAGCCATTCGCGTGTCGGTACTGTTGTACAGATTCATCAGTGCAGCATGGTCGGTTGTAAGCGGACACTGGGTATATGCTTCTCCGGCAAAGAAAGTAAGACCGATGTTGTCGTTCATGCGCTTCTCCACAAACCTCTGTGCGATTTCGCGGAGTGCCTCGACACGGTTTGGACGGAAGTCCTGCGCCAGCATACTGGTTGACACATCGACCGACAACATGATGTCAATGCCCTCGACATCGGTGTCGCTCCACGAATGCTTGCTCTGTGGACGGGCAAGGATGACGACTACAAGTGCGATGAGAATGCAGCGAAGCAAGAATGGGACATGAATCAGATACTGACGGAATGTCTTCGGCAGTGTCCTGAACTTGCTTGTCTCTGGCATTTTCAATGTCGGAAGACTCTTCATATAACGCATCACATACCACACGATGTATGGGACGAGCGCTAACAGAAGTAAGAAGAAATATGGATTTTTGAATGTCATTGTATTATACCATTATGAACATCACTGTTTTTGACAACAGTGATTTATATACACAGATAATATAACCTGTAAATCAAGTAAATGATTACACCGAGATTTGCCACTGCAAGCAGTGCTATTACTCCAATCAAGACTGCTTTTGCCATTTTCGAGCGTTTTTCCTCAACCACAATTTCCTTTGGCTGTGGTTTGCTTTCTTCCTCAATCTTCGTCTTGTTGATATATTCCACTGCTGTGAGAAGATTGCGGTCGTTTTCGTTGATGAGAGTTGTGTATTTAGCAAACTTGACGAGGTCGGCAGTCTGGAACAATTCACGCAGTTCATCAATTGCCTCCTTATCATTGTCACGTTGAAGATGTTCGATGATTTCAGTTGAAGTCATCTCCATTGCATTGAAGCTGAACCGTTCGCTGATGTACTGGCGGAGGGTTTCGGTCAGCTGAGTATAGTATTCCTTTGAGTCCTCGCTCTGCACCAGTTTGTCCTCACGAATCTGTTCAATCTTCTGCATGGCAAGCTTGTGAGGTGCAATGCGCTGACGAAGATGAATGTGACGGAGAATCGGTTTATTCTTTGCCAGTCGGATTGACACATAAATCAGAGCAGAGACAATCAAGAGAAACAGCAAAGTGAGCCAGATGACAGGTTTCCAGTCGTCCCATGTGAATGGTGGAGCAAGTTCTGCCTTCATACCACAAATGCTGTCGGTGTGCAGTGTGTCAACATCTACGGTATAGACTTTCAGAGCCAGGTTCTTTGACTGATACTCCTTGCCATCCACCTTCACCTTCATTGGAGGAAGATAGTAGAGTGCTGAATCAAATGAAGTGACAATGAGTTTCTGTGTCAGTACCATGCGTTTGCCATCATTGACCCGTTCCGTGTCCACAGGCAATGCACTGACCACTTCTATTCCGGGAACAATCTGTGCAAGTGAGTCATACTTTGGAAATACGACCGACTTGCCGGCATCGGCGCTCACTTGCAGTGTGATACCAGTCTGTTCACCTATGAAGATTTGTGTGGAGTCAATTGTGGCATCGACCGTAACCTGAGCATGAAGCATCAGAAAGCCGAACTGCAACAACAGATATGTTATGATCTTATTCATTATCGATTACTTTATTGTTTATTCGCTGTCAAGGGGAAATTCGACGCACGGTCAATGGAGTTACATGCTGTGTCACAGGAACTAAACGCTCTGTCACGACACCTCAACGCCGCATTCTGGCAACGACATCAGTGAACTACACGGCATTAACTCCTTCGACGGAACAAATTCATCAAAGCCTTCACATAGTCCTCGTCTGTACGGACCGAAACATTGTCAACATTGGAGTGCGTGAGAGCATACCTGACTTTGTTCTGGTGATTAATCCACCATTCGTGATGCGCCCGTCGAACTGCGGAGGAAGAGGTATCGACAAATATGTCTTCGCCCGTTTCAGCATCACGCAGACGAATCAGTCCCACATTTGGCATTTCAGTCATACGCATGTCATACACTTGCAGAGCCACCATGTCATGGCGACGGTTCGCAATGGTCAGTTGCTGCTGGAAGTCCTTCTGATTATAGAAATCGCTCAGCAAGAATACTGTGCAGCGTTTCTTAATGGCATTTGTCATAAACTCTACTGCGCCTCCGATGTCAGTCTTGCGGCTTTCAGGCTGGAAGGTGAGCAGTTCGCGTATGATGAGCAAGATGTGCTTGCGGCCCTTTTTCGGTGGAATGAATTTCTCCACATGGTCGCTGAAAAAGATAACACCTATCTTGTCATTGTTCTGAATGGCTGAAAAAGCAAGAGTGGCGGCTATTTCCGTTACCATCTGGCGTTTCGTCTGGTTAATCGTACCAAAGTCAAGACTGCCCGACACATCGACCATCAGTATCACAGTCAGTTCACGCTCCTCCTCGAAGACCTTGACATAAGGACGGCCAAAGCGAGCGGTCACATTCCAGTCGATGTCGCGCACATCATCGCCATACTGGTATTCGCGCACTTCACTGAATGCCATTCCCCTACCCTTGAAGGCTGAATGGTATTCACCTGCAAATATGTTATTGGAGAGTCCTCGCGTCTTAATTTCTATCTTACGCACTTGACCCAGCAATTCAGATGTGTCCAACTTTTAACAAAGAATTAAAAATGTATTGAATTAAGATGCAGACCTACATCAAGCAGCCAACCGACTTTGTCTTACAAAAGGGGACGCAGATGCTGTCTTCATCTCGTTTTCACTCTCCACGGTGCAAATCAGGTTGAAGGTTATGGCACCTCAACCTTATTCAGAATCTTGCTTACGATTTCCTCGCTTGTCACATTGCTTGCCTCGGCTTCGTAAGTGAGTCCGATACGATGACGGAGAACATCGTGTGCCACAGCGCGTACATCCTCTGGAATGACATAGCCACGGTGCTTGATGAATGCATAAGCACGGCTTGCCAGTGCCAGATTAATACTTGCACGAGGTGAACCACCAAACGCAATGAGTCCCTTCAAGTCTTTCAGTCCGTACTTATCAGGGAAACGGGTTGCAAAGACGATGTCAGCAATATACTGTTCGATTTTCTCATCAAGATAAACATCACGCACCACCTTGCGAGCCTCTTCTATTTCCTTTGTACCCATGATTGGACGCACTTCCTGACTGTCGCCGCAGATGTTCTGACGGATGATTTTCTTTTCCTCTTCAAGTTTTGGATAGTCAATCACCACTTTCAACATGAAACGGTCAACCTGTGCCTCTGGCAATGGGTATGTACCTTCCTGTTCGATTGGGTTCTGAGTAGCGAGTACGAGGAATGGTTTTGGCAACTCAAATGTATTGGTGCTTATGGTCACCTGGCGTTCCTGCATGGCTTCAAGCAGAGCACTCTGCACTTTGGCTGGTGCACGGTTGATTTCATCGGCAAGCACGAAGTTGGCAAACACAGGACCCTTCTTTGCCTTAAATTCACCATCTTTCTGGCTGTAAATCATTGTACCGATGACATCGGCAGGCAGGAGGTCGGGTGTGAACTGAATACGGCTGAACTGCGCATCAATCAGTGATGAAAGAGTGCGAATGGCCTTGGTCTTTGCCAGACCTGGCACACCTTCAAGCAGAACATGTCCATCGCTCAAAAGTCCGATAATGAGTGATTCCACAAGATGTTTCTGTCCCACGATGACCTGGTCCATTCCAGCCATCAGATTGGTAACAAACGCACTCTGGCGTTCAATTCGTTCGTTTAGTTCACGAATATCTACTGTTTCCATAATTTATATTTGTTTAGATTCATATCATCTTCAAGCACAGATCTGCGGTCTGTTTCAAGATGCAAAAATAGTGTTTTCTGCAATACTTTCTTCTCCCTTTAAATTAAAATAACGCTATTTTAAGACATTTTAACTACTTACACACATTATATTTATAAAGGATGCATTCATTCTCACAAAGAATACCTACCTTTGTCGCAAAATCACATAATATGCTTTTACCATTTTTCAACCCAGATGTCATCGAGGCAGGATGCGACGAAGCCGGACGCGGTTGCCTTGCAGGCAGTGTCTTTGCTGCTGCCGTCATCTTTCCGAAAGACTATAAGAACGACATGCTCAACGACTCCAAGCAACTGACAGCACGCCGCCGTTACAAGTTGCGCGAACAGATTGAGCAGGATGCCCTCGCATGGGCGGTGGGTGAGGTCACAGCCGAGGAAATCGACCAGATGAACATACTCCGCGCAAGCATCACCGCCATGCACCGTGCCATCGACCAGTTGTCGCTGCGTCCCGAGGCTCTCATCATCGACGGCAACCGTTTCTATCCATATCACGACACACCTCACACCACCATCGTAAAAGGTGATGGCAAATATCTGTCCATTGCTGCTGCATCAATTTTAGCAAAGACTTACCGCGACGACTACATGATGCGTCTGCACGAGCAATACCCATATTACGGATGGGATCACAATGCCGGCTACCCTACCCCCGAACATCGCAACGGCATCATTCAGCATGGACTGTCGCCTTATCACCGCAAAAGTTTCAACTTGTTAGGCGACTCACAACTTTCATTCAATTTCTAATGGCAATGTCATTTTGCATTGTCTATCACACCATCGACAGGAAATCATCATCTCACATTGTTTATCACACCATGAACAGAACATCATTATTGCACACATTGGCACTGCTCTCATTATTCATATATGCCCCACTTGCCAATGCAAACGACAATGACACACTCATATCCCAGACGATTGCCGATGTCACCATCACAGGGATGCGGACATCAACCGACATTCAGTCCACCACTGTAAGCACCATCGACCGCGGCACACTCACAGAAAGTCATCAGCCAAACATCCTGAACACACTGTCAGAACAAGTTCCGGGCCTGTTTGTCACCCAGCGTGGCATGTATGGATTCGGAGCGAGCAACGGTGCAGCAGGCGGCATCAGTCTGCGAGGGGTTTCTTCGACAAGCGGACAACTGCTGGTGCTGGTTGACGGCTGTCCACAATACAGCGGTATCTATGGGCACTCCATCGCCGACGCCTGTATGACCAGCATGGCAGAATCTGTCGAGATAGTGCGTGGTCCTCTGTCGGCAATCTATGGCAGCAACGCCATGGGTGGAGTTGTCAACATCGTGACACGCAAGATGCCATCCGACGGCAGACGGACAGAGGTCAGCATCGGTGCTGGTTCGTGGGGCACTCTCCAAGCCGATGCAAGCAACCTGACCCGCAACGGTCGCTTCTCTTCTGCCATCAGCGCACAGTATGTACGCACTGACAACCATCGTCGCGACATGGGATTCGAACAATATGGAGGAACAGCAAAGCTGGCATACGACATCAGTCACCACTGGAACGCCTCTGCCGACCTGACACTCACCCACTTCAACGCCTCATATCCAGGCACGACCGATGTGCCTATGCTTGAAGCCGACCAGTGGATCACTCGCGGAATGGCATCCGTCAGCCTTATCAACAACTATGGACAAACCAGCGGAAGACTCAATGTATTCCACAGTTTCGGACGCAACAAGGTCAACGATGGTCATGCCGTCGATGCAGCTCCACAGACACGCTACTTCCGTTCACGCGATGCCATCACAGGTTTTGCCTTATGCCAGAGCCAGATACTGTGGAACGGCAGGACACACATCACCGAAGGTATTGACTGGCAGCACATCTACGGGCGGGCATGGTACACCAGCCGTTCCACTGGCGAAACTCTCGACACGCCCAACAAGCAGAGCGGCCGTGCTCACATGAACGAAGTGGCAGGCTACATCCTTATGAGTCAAAGATTCACCAATTGGCTCACTGCCGACGCAGGAGTCCGCCTCGACCACCATTCAGTTGCTGGCAGCGAGTGGATTCCACAGTTGGGCATTGTCGCCAAACCAGCCGAAGACATCACACTGAAACTGACAGCAGGCAAGGGTTTCCGCAATCCTACCATGCGTGAAATGTACCTCTACCCACCAAGCAACGAAGACCTCATGCCCGAGCGTCTGTGGAACTACGAACTGTCATTCCAGCACAGCATCATTGCCGACCGCCTCACCTATGGACTGAACCTTTACATCATCCGTGGAGATAACATCATCACAACCATCAACAAGCACAATGTGAACACCGGCGAGATAAGCAACCGTGGCATCGAGGTCAATGCAGCATGGAAAGTAAACTCACACATCAGCCTCACCACCAACCACTCGTTCCTCCACATGGACCACCACATCGTGGGTGCGCCTGAATATCAAGGTTATTTAGGAGCAAGAACCGGTTTAGGCAGATTGACCCTCAACATAGGTCTGCAACAAATCAACCGGTTATTCACAGCTGTAACCACATCGTCGGGTGTCAACAACTCAAATCCCTCGGCAAGCAATTCCGACAGCACCGAGGACTTCACACTCGTAAATGCATCGGTCGCCTACTTGTTGTCGTCCAAAGCAAGTCTATGGGTTCGCGGCGACAACCTCTTGTGCCAGAAATATCAGATCAACCTCGGCCATCCTATGCCTCTTGCCACATTTATGGCGGGCATCAGCCTGACGCTGTGATGGACGGTCCCTGTGACGGACAAGCTCAAAAGCACAAGGCGACGGCATCCAGCACCATAATTTATGTCATTTATGCCAAATTGTCAGCAAGGACATATTGGCACATTGTTTGCGCCCCACACTTTCGGAATATCACATCATTAAAACATAAATAATATGTCAAAAGGAAACATTGGGGTTACGACCGAGAACATCTTCCCCGTCATCAAAAAGTTCTTGTACAGCGATCATGACATTTTTCTTCGCGAAATCGTAAGTAATGCCTGCGATGCCACACAGAAACTCAAAACTCTCGCACAGCGCGGCGAGATGAAGGAGGACATGGGCGACATCACAGTCCATGTGTCTCTCAACAAAGATGCAGGCACTCTGACTGTCAGCGACCGAGGCATCGGTATGACAGAAGAAGAAATCGACAAATACATCAACCAGATTGCATTTTCAAGTGCAAACGACTTCCTCGACAAGTACAAGGAAGACGCCAACGCCATCATTGGCCACTTCGGACTCGGATTCTATTCTGCGTTCATGGTAAGCAAGAAGGTGGAAATCATCACAAAGAGTTGGACAGAGGGTTCAAAGGCTGTGAAATGGAGTTGCGACGGCAGTCCTGAATACACCATCGAAGATGCTGACAAGCAGGACCGTGGTACCGACATCGTGATGTATATCGACGACGAATGCAAGGAATTCCTGGAAGAGAACAAGGTACAGGAACTTCTCACCAAGTACTGCCACTTCCTCCCTGTCAGCATTGCCTTTGGCAAGAAGAAGGACTGGAAGGACGGCAAGCAGGTTGAGACCGACGAAGACAATGTCATCAACAACACCACCCCACTCTGGACAAAGAAGCCTGCCGACCTGAAAGACGAAGACTACAAGCAGTTCTACCGTGAACTCTACCCTATGTCAAACGAGCCATTGTTCTGGATTCACCTCAATGTCGATTATCCATTCAACCTCACCGGTGTGCTCTACTTCCCTAAGGTCAACAACCAGATTGAACTGCAAAAGAACAAGATTCAGCTCTACTGCAACCAGGTGTTCGTGACCGATTCAGTCGAAGGCATCGTGCCTGACTTCCTCACACTGCTCCACGGAGTCATCGACTCACCAGACATTCCGTTGAATGTCAGCCGCAGTTACCTGCAAAGCGACAGCAATGTCAAGAAGATTTCCACATACATCACCAAGAAGGTCAGCGACCGCTTGCAGTCCATCTTCAAGCAAGACCGCAAGCAGTTTGAAGAGAAGTGGGACGACATCAAGATATTCATCCACTACGGAATGCTCTCACAGCAGGACTATTATGACAAGGCAAAGGCTTATGCCCTGTTGAAGGACACAGAAGGCAAGTACTTCACCTACGATGAATACCGCGACCTCATCAAGGGTGAGCAGACCGACAAGGACGGCAATGTCATCTATCTCTATGCACAGAACCGCGAAGCTCAATACACCTACATCAAGGCTGCACAGGACAAGGGCTACAATGTCCTGCTCATGGACGGAGAACTCGATGCCGCAATGCTCGGACTGCTTGAAGAAAAGCAAGAGAAGGCACGTTTCGTGCGCGTTGACTCCGACACCATCAACCGCCTCATCAACAAGGGCAACGACAAGGAGGAAAAGGCAGATGACGATGCTGTCATCAACGAGATTTTCCAGACACAGATGCCAAAACTCGACAAGACCGAGTTCCATGTTGAATCACAGGCAATGGGTGCCGATGCTGCCCCAGTCATCATCACCCAGAGCGAATACATGCGCCGCATGAAGGAGATGTCGCGTTTCCAGCCAGGCATGTCGTTCTATGGTGAAATGCCAACAATGATGAACATCGTGCTCAACACCGACCACCCGCTCATCAAGCGTGTCATCGCCGACGGTGACGCCGCTACTGCCGAGGCACTGAAACCAATCAACCAAGAGTTGAAAGGTCTTGATGCCCGCCGTCAGGTCATCGAGCAGGATCAGAAGGACAAGAAATGGGACGAAATCAGTCAGGAAAGCAAGGACAACCTCGACCAGACACGCAAGGACATCGATGCTGAAAAGGCAAAGAAGACTGCCGTCATCGCCGAGTATGCCAAGACCAACGACACCGTTCACCAGCTCATCGACCTCGCACTCCTGCAAAACGGAATGCTGCAAGGTGAGGCTCTCTGCAACTTCATTAAGCGAAGCGTCGATATGATAAAGTAACAAAACGGAACCACATAGACAAATCACTCGCTGTCAATCATCATTGGTTGGCAGCGAGTGTTTTTTTGTGGAGTGAGGAAAAAGAATATCCGTACATAGGGATTTGTCGGCATGCCTATAAAAATAAGTTCAGGGATATCTGGTATATCGCATTTATTTATTACCTTTGTGCCCGAAAATGAAAAGTATAGTAACGTCCTTACCGTTCTGCATCTGCCTGTGCTGGTTAGT
>JAGHSZ010000122.1 GCA_018065565.1 Candidatus Colivivens caballi | reverse complement strand
GGCGTAGATAATGACACGGTTGCGACTCGCTCTGTTGTCAAGACGCATAATATTGCTGACGGACTTGAACTATCGTTCCGTCCTGATGACCGGATGGAGTTCTCGGCAAAGGCAAACATTAATTATCAGCATTCAACAAGTCCTCGTATGGGTTTCAATACCATTGATGCATTCACCTTTAATTACGGAGCGACTGCACAGATAGAACTTCCGTGGAACATGCAGCTTGCCACAGACATAACCATGTACTCACGCCGTGGATATTCCGACGAGTCAATGAATACCAATGAATTGGTATGGAATGCCCGACTTACCAAGCGGCTTATGCATGGCAACCTTCTCATACAACTCGATGGCTTTGACCTCCTGGGCAACCTCAGCAATGTCACCCGATACATCGACGCTCAGGGCAAGACCGAGACATTCTACAATGTAATTCCGTCATACGCTCTCCTGCATGTTGTATGGAGGCTGAACAAAGAACCGAAGAAAAGGGAATAAAGATAGATGTTTGGCACATCAAAACCACAAAAAACAATAAAATACAGACAATATCGTTCGTTCTCGTGCGATACATTAGATTATTTCATGGAAAAACATTATTTTTGCATTCGCAAATAAAAGTATTAACAACATAACATTGATGACAGGAATGAATGTAGAGATTAAAATACCACACAACCAAGTCGTACTTGCTTTTGTCTCGACATGTATCGAGGCTACGGCACGGAAGTTGGGCGTGTCATACCGTGATGTGTTTATGCGTATGAAGCGTTTGGGTATGATTGAAAACTACATCTGCCCTAATTATGGAGTGCTACATACGGAAAGCCGTGACAACATAGTCCTTGACATGATTCAATGTATGGAAAATTGGGAGGCAAGGGTATGAGTGTAACGAATGTAACTGTGTTTCATGGTGGTACGGACCGGATAGAATGCCCGAAAGTGGATGTGGGAAGGGCAAATCTGGACTTCGGCCTTGGCTTTTATGTTACAGATGTACGCAAACAAGCCATTGACTGGGCAAAGAAAGTTGCTGACCACCGCCATTTGCCTGCCATAGTCAACTCGTATGTGTTGAAGCGTGATGCAATACTGGCGGAATTCAGATGCAAAGTGTTTCCTGAATACGATGCTGAATGGCTCGACTTTATTGTTGCCAGCCGCCTTGGACAGAAACCTTGGGCGGAATATGATTATATAGAAGGTGGCGTGGCTGATGACCGTGTGGTTGATACAATCAACTTGTACATGGCAGACTTGATGTCGCGTGAAAAAGCACTTGAACGGCTGTCTGAACATAGGCCAAACAATCAGATGTGCTTGCTGTCACAGCAACTCATCGATAAATATTTGGAGTTTCATGGAACAGAAACAGTATGACGACCCTGTGAAGTCTCCCATCATACAGGAGATTATCATCAGCAATCGAATAGGAAACATCAGTATGGAACTCTCACGCCGACTTGGCATAACACCCACGGAGGCACTGATGCGTTTCTATGAAAGTCAAACATGTGCTGCTTTACACGACCGTAGCACAGGACTTTACCTCTATGGTGACCTTTATGTTGCCGATGAATACATGCGTGAGATAAATTGTGTGCCAAGCGAGGGTTAAACCCAAATCGTCCATTAGGCTGTTACGCGCTAACAAGCCTGCTTTTTGTCATCTGTCTTGTCGCTTTTCAGTTACAATGGAACCCCATTGCGCCCTCAAATCGACAATACATCTGTTCAAAAAACTCCTTTGTCGGCATAAACGCCGAGTTGTCGCAAACCTCATGACATT
>JAGHSZ010000033.1 GCA_018065565.1 Candidatus Colivivens caballi | reverse complement strand
TCGGTGGTGATGTTGTCGAAATTCACTTCTGCCGTAGGCTTGCCGTATAGGTCATGCAGGAACTGTGAACTCTGATGGCTGTAGTTGGAGTCGTACTTTAATGTGTTTTCGTCCACCAGACTTGCCTTGCTCTTAGGCAATACTTCAAGTTCGTATTCCATCAAGACAACCGGCGAGTAGGTATCATTATAGATAGATATGTCTTTATAAGTATCAGCGTCGGGATTCGTTGCGTCCAAGGCATATATGATTATTTTGTAATTGCCTACGGTTGGTTTTTTCCAATAGAGCATACGGTCATATCCCTGAGTACACTTATATGTATAGACGAGGTTGTCCTGCATATTGTTGCACACAGTCTCTTCTTCAGAATGGATAGGATGTGACATCACCTGCTTGTTCAGATAATTTCCTATTTTCTTGCCATCGCTGTCGTATGAATAGTTGCCTGCCGTACTTCCGACGATGTCCGACCCCATTCCTCCATTATTCATCTTTCTCAGTTCGATGCGGTAATGATATACAGGTGAGTAACTGTCGCTTCCGCTTTTGTAGTAATAGCCTGTAGGCTTTTCATTGCCATACCATCCACGGTATTCATAGTTGTCGAGTCGGTACTGGAACGGAGTTCCTTCTGGACAGGTCAACTTGATGCGGTGGGCATTGATGTAGTCCTTGTTTTTATCGCTGCTGCCGGTCATGTCCTCGGCGAGTTTCTTTGCGTTGTGAACGACGAAGATATGGCGGAACGACAGTGTAGGTTCAGTCAGTGGGTTGGTGCTGATTCTGTAATCTGTGGTTTCGTTTGCCACATCGACGGCAATCACATCGAAAATGTCGTCATTCGAGTTTGGTGCTGTATATTCGGCCGTAGTACCTACGATACGATCCTGATTGAATGCCGAACCTCCGAAGAAACCTCGTTCCACATTATTGGCATCCTTATACACTGTGGCACCGTTGACTGTCAGTCGGCTTGTGGTCATGTCGGTCTTGTAGTTGTACCAACGCTGATAGACATCGTGGTATTCAGAACGGTCGTGGAAGTCGCTGAATGGTTCAAGGGTAACTTTTCCGCCAGGCATGACATAGACATCGTGGGTGTATTCGTGCGCACGCTGGATGGTGGCTCCCTCTGCTATTCGTGGGTCATCGTCGTGAGTCTTGAAGTCGGTTTTCAGTCCTGCCGGTGGGTTCGTCATTTCTGATGCCCTACCCTGATAATGGATGAACACTCCGTTCTGGTTGCCCTGCTTCTCGTATTTGAAGTTGTTGAAGAGGAACCAGTTGAAGTTTGGATTTGCGAAATCAATCTTGTACTCAATCTTGCCATCGGTGACATTGACATAGAACTCAACAGTGCCTGTTCGCATCGTGCCGTCATGGCCCTGATTGTTATCGTCTGTCCAGTAGTAGTTGCAAAGGAAACCAACGCCCGACACACCGATATTCTGGTTGTTGCAGTAGAATCCACATCCGCTGATGTTGTCCGCAGTCGCGTATTGCGAGATGGCTGCAAAGTCGAGAGTCACCTTGTACTGTCCGTTTTCCAGTCC
>JAGHSZ010000043.1 GCA_018065565.1 Candidatus Colivivens caballi | reverse complement strand
AATTCACTTCTGCCGTAGGCTTGCCGTATAGGTCATGCAGGAACTGTGAACTCTGATGGCTGTAGTTGGAGTCGTACTTTAATGTGTTTTCGTCCACCAGGCTTGCCTTACTCTTAGGCAATACTTCAAGTTCGTATTCCATCAGGACAACCGGCGAGTAGGGATCATTATAGATAGATATGTCTTTATAAGTATCAGCGTCGGGATTCGTTGCGTCCAAGGCATATATGATGATTTTGTAATTGCCTACGGTTGGTTTTTTCCAATAGAGCATACGGTCATATCCCTGAGTACACTTATATGTATAGACGAGGTTGTCCTGCATGTTGTTGCACACAGTCTCTTCTTCAGAATGGATAGGATGTGACATCACCTGCTTGTTCAGATAGTTGCCTATTTTCTTGCCATCGCTGTCGTATGAATAGTTGCCTGCCGTACTTCCGACGATGTCTGGGCTCATTCCTCCATTATCGATCTTTCTCAGTTCAATGCGGTAATGATATACAGGTGAGTAACTGTCGCTTCCGCTCTTGTAGTAATAGCCTGTAGGCTTGTCATTGCCGTACCATCCACGGAATTCGTAGTTGTCGAGTCGGTACTGGAACGGAGTTCCTTCTGGACAGGTCAACTTGATGCGGTGGGCGTTGATGTATTCCTTGTTTTTATCGCTGCTGCCGGTCATGTCCTCGGCGAGTTTCTTTGCGTTGTGAACGACGAAGATATGTCGGAACGACAGTGTTGGCTCTGTCAGCGGGTTGGTGCTGATTCTGTAATCGGGATGTTCGTTTGATACATCGATGGCAATAACATCGAAGATTTCGTCATTCGTGTTTGGTGCATTATATACTGCCGACGTACCTATGGCACGGTCCTGATTGAATGCCGAACCTCCGAAGAAACCTCGCTCCACATTGTTGGCATCCTTATACACCGTTGCACCGTTGACTGTCAGTCGGCTTGTTGTCTTGTCGGTCTTGTAGTCGTACCAGCGCTGATAAGCATTGTGGTATTCTCCGCGTTCGTGGAAGTCACTGAATGGCTCAAGGGTGATGTTGCCTCCAGGCATGACATAGACATCATGGGTGTATTCGTGCGCACGCTGGATGGTGGCTCCTTCTGCTATTCGTGGGTCATCGTCGTGAGTCTTGAAGTCGGTCTTCAGTCCTGCCGGTGGGTTGGTCATCTCTGATGCCCTACCTTGATAGTGGATGAACACTCCGTTCTGGTTGCCCTGCTTCTCGTAGTTGAAGTTGTTGAAGAGGAACCAGTTGAAGTTAGGGTTTGCGAATTCAATCGTGTACTCAATCTTGCCGTCGGTGACATTGACATAGAACTCAACGGTGCCTGTTCGCATCGTGCCGTCATGGCCCTGGTTGTTGTCGTCTGTCCAGTAGTAGTTGCACAGGAAACCAACGCCCGACACACCGATATTCTGATTGTTGCAGTAGAATCCACATCCGCTGATGTTGTCCGCAGTCGCGTATTGCGAGATGGCTGCAAAGTCGAGAGTCACCTTGTACTGTCCGTTTTCCAGTCC
>JAGHSZ010000030.1 GCA_018065565.1 Candidatus Colivivens caballi | reverse complement strand
GTTATTGGTTTTAACTATTTGATTTTTACACTGTAAAGTTACGAAATAATAGCGAGATTACCAAATTTTTAGACAACTTTCTTATCCCGAACTCGCGTAATTTTGAGTGTGAATACTTCATTTCCGTGTATTCCACCGCAATGTCCTCACTTGTCTACCATTGACCACGTATGTCAACGGATTCCACGTTGTGACACCTTTCAAATCCAGTAGCTTGCTTGCTAAATGCCGTTTCTCAGGTTGTCCTCCATCGTCAACGTATGTAAACCGATGTAAACCCTGTCCACGAAATGGCAAAATAAAAGCTCCCAAGATTCTCCGCGGTAGAAATACGTTGCAAAATTATACGGAAAATCGGGAACCACCAAATAGCATCCACGAAGTGTTAAAATTCAATCAGCCTTGATTATCAATGTTTTATGTATGGTTGTTATTCGTTGTTTATGGTTGCTTTATGGGTTCTAAATACATCCCCTGAATGCCGAAGATTCGATGCTTGTAACAGAGTTAGGAATTGTAACAGAAGTGAGGCTGGAGCAGCCGGAGAATACATTACCCTCAATGCTTGTAACAGAGTTGGGAATTGTTACAGAAGTGAGGCGGGAACAACCAGAGAATGCCGAATATTCGATGCTTGTAACTGAGTTAGGAATTGCAACAGAAGGGAGACTGGAACATCCTGCGAATGCATAATAACCGATGCTTGTAACCGAGTTAGGAATTGTTATCGAAGTGAGGTTGGAACAATTTCTGAATGTATAATCCCCGATGCTTGTAACTGAGTTTGGAATTGCCACGGAAGTGCCGTTGCCGACATATTTCACCACAACGCCAGCGGTTATGCATAATCCATCATCTGTTCTTTCATCACAGATTGTTGCTCCCCAATAGTTGTTTGATTTTGCATCAAGCGAACTATTGTTGATGAAATTATTAATTGTGAAATAACATCCTGTGAATGCATAATCCCCGATACTTGTAACCGAGTTTGGAATTGCCACGGAAGTGAGGCTGGAACAACGATAGAATGAATAGTCCCCGATGCTTGTAACAGAGTTGGGAATTGTTACAGAAGTGAGGCTGGTACATAAACAGAATGAATTGTCCCCGATGCTTGTAACCCCATCGCCAATGATACATGATTTGACACTGCCGAGATAATTATGCCATCGAGAAGTAGGATAATCATAATAATCATAATAAATATAATCCTCCATGTCCCCGCTACCATAGATTTCAAGCAGACCAGTTTCGGTGTCGAGTGTCCATTTCACATTTCCACTACCATATACTCCACAGTAGCCGGTATAGACTTCGGCATTTATGTTAATGCAGATGCATAGTGACAAAAACAGCAATACAGATTTCATTTGTTTCATACATTTATTGTTTTTAAAGAGTGAATTATGGTTTGTTAATGATTTCGTACTGATAAGATTGCCGCATGGTTCTTATTTCTCAGCAGGTGTGCAACGATGCTTCCCGAGAAATTGTGCCAAACGGAGAAGATGGCTCCCGGCACAGCAGCCATCGGAAACATCGCAAAATGAGTAGCAGCCAGAGAAGTGGCAAGAGCGGAATTCTGCATGCCCACCTCAATCGAGACGGCAGCACGCTTGGACATGTTGAGTCCCAGCAAACGGGCAGCCACATATCCCAATCCGAATCCGCAGAGATTGTGAAGCACGACAGCTGCCGCAACAAGCAGACTGCACTGCAAGATGCTGACTGCATTGTGTGACACCACAATACCGATAATCGCAGCAACAGCCAATGTGGAGAACATTGGGAGCAACGACACAATCTTTTGAGTGAACTTACCGAAGAAATGGTTTATGACGAAACCCACAGTGATGGGAAGAATGACGACCTGAACGATGCTCAGAAACATGCCCGACACATTGACCTCCACCGACTTGCCGGCAAGCAGCAGCACCAAAGCGGGAGTGACTATCGGTGCTAACAAAGTGGAGACGGTGGTCATTGCAACCGACAATGCCACATCACCCTTTGCGAGATAACAGATGACATTGGAGGCAGTTCCGCCCGGACAACAGCCAACAAGGATGACGCCAAGCGCAATTTCCTGCGGAAGACTGAGCAATCGGCAAAGCAGCCACGCCAGCGTCGGCATAATCAAGAACTGAGCCAGTTCACCGACTATTATATCCTTCGGACGCATCAACACGAGTTTGAAGTCAGTCGGTTTCAATGTCAGTCCCATCCCAAACATCACGATTCCAAGCATCGGAGTGATGGCAGACGGAGCAATCCACACGAAAGAGGCAGGCAGAAACAGCGCCAATGCCGCAATCAGTACCACCAGCAACGACATGTGACCTGCAATCCATGCCGACATTTTTTGCAAAAAGCTCATCATCTTATCCGTTTATTTCAAGTCTGCCCTTGTCGTAATCTTTATGTTCTCACGGTTGCCAGGAACAAGAGTCACTTCATGGCCAAGCGCCTCAACCACCGATGCATCGTCGGTAAAGGCGGGAGTATAGTTCTGCATATAAGCCTCTCTCAGCAGCGATGCCGAAAACACCTGCGGAGTCTGCACCAGCCGGTATTCCGACCGAGGCACAGTACGGCTGCCACCATCTGCCGTCAGATGGCGCAGAGTTTCAAACACATCGACCACAGGGATGGCTGCGCCACGCTCTGCCGCTGCGACATAGCACGCATCGATGACAGGCAGACTCACATAGGGCCGTACACCATCGTGGACCCCGACTAACTGCACATCCTCATGCACGGTTTCCAGTCCGTTGAGCACAGAGTGGAACCGCTCTGCCCCACCCTCAGCCACATCGACACAGATGTCGAACGCATAATCGCGGCAAAGGGCGGTCCAATAGTCAATCTGCTCTTTCGGCAGCACAACCACAATCTGCATCGAAGGATCGTAATCATGGAAGCGTTCAATCGTGTGCATCAGTATGGGTTTGCCATCCACCACAAGAAATTGCTTCGGCACATCGCATCCCATCCGCAGTCCTTTTCCGCCTGCCACAATCACGACGGCTTTTTTTATTTCTGACATATTCAAACTTAATTTAATTCAAGGATATAGATTAACCCTGATACATCATGGTTGACTTCACCTGATCGGCAACAGCCTTGCCCAGCAGGTATTCAACAATGGCATAGCCAAACATCAGTGATGTGCCAGGACCCTTGCTTGTGATGAACTGTCCATCGACCTCAACCGGAACACCTGTATAGACAGCACCTTCGAGTTCGCCCTCGTTTCCAGGATAACAAGTGGCACGCACACCGCGCAGCAAACCCTTCGATCCATAAACAATCGGTGCTGCACATATTGCTGCGAGTGGTTTTCCAGCAGCATAATGTGCACGGATAACGGCATCAAGTTTTTTGCAGTCACGCAGATTGGTCGAGCCAGGCATGCCTCCCGGCATCACAAGCATTGTGGCATCGCTGAAATCAATGTCCTCAAAGAGCGCATCAGCCTTGATTGTCACACCCGAAGCACTCTGAACGAAAAGGTCACCAGTAATCGACACAGTTACAGTGTTGAGCGCAGTTCTGCGGCAGATGGTGAGCGGTGCAATCATTTCAGTTTCCTGAAATCCTGTTGCAAGAAATATGTAAACATTCATTCTAATTAAGTTTTTATGTGAATAATCGTTCTAAACCACATTTGCGCACAAAGTTACGAAATTATTCACAACCCATTGTTCTCAACTCACATTTATTTCGTAACTTTGTGCGCAATTATGGAAAATGACGATGTTATAAGAATCAAAGGCGCCAAAGTCAACAATTTGAAGAATGTTGATGTAGATATTCCACGAGGCAAACTGGTGGTAGTGACTGGTGTCAGTGGCAGCGGCAAGTCGTCGCTGGCATTCGACACACTCTATGCAGAAGGTCAACGGCGATATGTCGAAAGCCTGAGCACCTATGCACGCCAGTTCATGGGGCGCATGGGCAAACCCGAATGTGATGCCATCGAGGGCATCCCTCCTGCCATTGCCATCGAGCAGAAAGTCATCAGCCGCAACCCACGAAGCACTGTCGGCACATCAACCGAAATATACGACTACCTGCGTATGCTCTTTGCACGCGTCGGTCACACATTCTCGCCTATCAGTGGCAAGGAAGTGAAAAAGGACTCGACTGAGGATGTAGTAGAGTTTATGAAGTCGCTGCCCGACGGCACACGCCTCATGGTGCTCTGCCCACTCATCTGCCACAGCGGCAGAAGCGAAAAGGAGCAACTCAGCGTTTATGCTTCACAGGGACTGGACCGCACCGAAACGATTGAGGGCAGGAACTACATCGTCATTGCCCGAATCGTCAGCCACGATGACAAGAGCACCATCACGCATCTTGTCGATTCATGCGAGACCGCACTCTACGAAGGTGGTGGCGAATGTGTCATCAAGACCGTCCCCACTGCAACCTCACAAGACAAAGAGCCGCATATTGCCCGTTTCTCACTGGCATTTGAAGCCGACGGCATCACCTTTGAAGAGCCGACCGAACATCTTTTCTCATTCAATTCCCCCGTCGGAGCCTGCCCTGTATGCGAAGGCTTTGGCAAGACCATGGGCATCGACGAGTCGCTGGTCATTCCGAATCAGGAGATGAGTGTATTCGAAGGTGCTGTGCTTTGCTGGCGCGGCGAGAAGATGAGTGCATGGAAGAACGAGTTCTGCCGGCGAGCAGCAAGGCACGATTTCCCGATACACACCCCTTATTTCCAACTGACTCAACAACAAAAAGACTTCTTGTGGCACGGCACCGCTGACGCATATTCAACGACTCCAGTGGCCGCAGCAGACGAGATGGCAGCCAAGAACGACAACATCTGCATCGACCGGTTCTTCGACATGCTGCGAGAAAACCAGTATAAGATTCAGTACCGGGTGATGCTGGCACGCTATCGGGGCAAGACCACATGCCCGGCATGTCACGGTTCCCGTCTGAAAAAGGAGGCCACTTATGTGAAAGTTGGCGGCAAGAGCATCACCGAACTGGTGGAAATGCCAATCAGCGCCCTCAAAACATTCTTCGACAACCTGTCGCTCGACGAGCACGACACACATATTGCCCAGCGGCTGCTCATAGAAATCAACAGCCGATTGCAATTTCTCATTGATGTCGGTCTGTCCTATCTCACTCTCAACCGATTGTCAAACACACTGTCGGGAGGTGAAAGCCAGCGCATCAACCTCGCCACAAGTCTCGGAAGCAGCCTGGTCGGTTCGCTCTACATTCTTGACGAACCCAGCATCGGGCTACACAGCCGCGACACTGGTCGCCTCATCAATGTACTGAAAGAACTGCGCGACCTCGGCAACACCGTAGTTGTCGTTGAACACGATGAAGAAATCATGCGTGCCGCCGACTACATCATCGACATCGGCCCTGACGCCGGACGCCTCGGTGGTTGCATCGTATGGACGGGTTCGATGGAGACCATCAATGCCGCAACGACAGCCACTGATGCTGCAAACGCGAATAACAAGCAGGTTACTGGTCTGTCATCCATGGAGACACACTCCCACACCATCGACTTCCTCACTCACAAGGACACAATACCTGTTCCCCTGTCGCGCCGCCCATGGAACAACTACATCCTCATTCGCAGTGCCCGCGAGAACAACCTCAAAGGCATCGATGTGAAGATTCCGCTCAACATCATGACCGTTGTCACCGGTGTCAGCGGCAGCGGCAAGTCAACACTCATCCGCGACATATTCTACCGCACCATGATGCGACAGATGGACAAGCCATGCGAACGCCCAGGCCAGTTCCTCGGACTCGAAGGCGACACCTCGCTCGTAAAGAACATCGAGTTTGTTGACCAGAACCCAATCGGCACATCATCGCGCAGCAACCCTGTGACATACATTGGTGCATACGACGACATACGCAAGCTCATGGCTGAGCAACAACTTGCCAAGCAACTCGACCTGCGCCCACAGCACTTTTCATTCAATGCCGACGGCGGACGCTGCGAGGAATGCAAAGGCGAAGGCACGGTTACGGTGGAGATGCAGTTTATGAACGACCTCGTGCTCACCTGTGAGTCGTGCCACGGCAAACGCTTCAAGCAGGATGTGCTCGATGTGCTCTTCCGTGGTAAATGCATCCACGACATTCTCAACATGACAGTCAACATCGCCATCGACTTCTTCGGAAGCCACGCCACTGGCACCCCATTGGCCAAGGGCTACGATGCATACGGATGCCATCAGCACACCGACGACACCAGTTCAGCAACCCAGCCACCTCTGTCACAACTCGAAGTGCGCCTTTGCCGTGCCATCGTCAAGAAACTCAAACCATTGCAGGATGTCGGTCTCGGCTACATAAAGTTAGGTCAGAGTTCATCAACACTGTCAGGAGGTGAAAACCAGCGAGTCAAACTTGCATACTACTTGTCAAAGAGCAAGACCACATCAACGGGCACCGACTCCACAATGTTCATCTTCGACGAGCCAACCACAGGCTTGCACTTCCATGACATAAAGAAACTGCTCGCAGCATTCAACGCACTGATTGCCTGTGGCCACACAGTCCTCATCATTGAGCACAACATGGAGATAATCAAATGTGCCGACCACATCATCGACCTCGGTCCGGAAGGTGGAGCCGAAGGTGGCTACCTTGTATGTGCAGGCACGCCGGAAGAAGTGGCTCAGTGCAAAGACAGCTACACAGGCCAGCATCTGCGCCAGTACCTATCATAACGCAAGTTTCAATGTCCAACATGCACGGCGGAATGACTGAATGTCATTCTGCTTGCGACGACCGAATGACTGAATGTCATGAGGTTTGCGACGACCGAATGACTGAATGTCATGAGGTTTGC
>JAGHSZ010000003.1 GCA_018065565.1 Candidatus Colivivens caballi | reverse complement strand
AACTCCTTTGTCGGCATAAACACCGAGTCGTCGCAAACCTCATGACATTCAGTCATTCGGTCGTCGCAAACGAAGATACTCAATCTTCGTCGTCTTTCGTGCAAGTGGAGCTGGCAAAACTTGATTTATTTCTTATTCAGTGTCTTATTGTCCAGTTTCTTTAATTCTGACGAGATGCGGAATGTGGTATATACCTCAAACACGACATATATCACAAATGGTAACAGCCATGCAGAAGCAGTTGACCTGACCACATAGTCAGAAATCTCCAGACCATTTATCTTATCATAGAAAAACATCAATAATGCTGATATCACGGCACACACAGCTCCGATTCCCTGCTGTGCATACAAGCGTCGCAATGTTGTGTTAGTATAATCATGCTGGACAAACAGGCGTCCACTGGCATAGCTCAATGCCCCGAGTGTAAAAATGTATCTTGACATTTCCCAGCCTGTAATCCATGTTGCAGCTCCTACGAGAATTAGTAATTCCCCTGTGATGATGACTATCTCAGCCAGTCTTGCTTTATTCACTTTATTTGTGTCGAATTATCAATTAAACGAAATTTGTTAAAAACAAACAACCATCATTAGTCTTCTATTACAAAAACATCTTCATCCCCACTCTTCATATAGTACTTTTCATGAGCAATTCGTTTGACCGCATCTGGGCTGCTTTTTAATTGCTCAAGCGACTTTTTATCCTTGTTATACTCTTCAATCTCCTCTTGTATCTGTTCTTTGAGCTCGGCAATTTCCTGCTTTTGGGCATATCGCTTAATCAGTGAATGATCACCGACAAACCCTATCACAATTGCGAACACTGCAAAGGCAATAATATAACGGTATTTCAAGAGCAATTGCTTTACTACATTATGTTTCATGAAGTGAGAGATGCTTATTTGGGTGCGAAGTTAGTAATTTATTTAATATCTTCCAAATTATACGAGGTCAAGATTTAATTCTTCTACAAGTTTTTTGAATGCGGCATTCATTTCCTTCATTTTTGCAAATTGCTCTGAACGAGTCAGCAGAGCTGCGCGGTCTTCAATAAGGCGCTGCTTAACATCAATTTCGACCCTGTCGGAATGCAATTTCTTACGGACGAAAACAAGAATGTCGGGCAGCAATTGTTTGACTTGTTCAAAGAACAAAGGATTTTCAGTCATCACTTCGTAGTGATAGTCATCAACCGCTGTTGGAACAATGTTTTCAAGACGCGTGGCCATGGTGGCTTCCTCTCGCGGCAACTGAGCAGCAAATGCTCTCCAGGCAGCAATGAAGTCATCAGGTCTGACAGCTTGGTCTGACATTGCCACATCCGCACCGGATGTTTCAGCAGACAGAGTCGCACCATCAGCAGCATTTTCATTCGCAGCCGGAGCACCCTTCACAGCATTCATGGTCTGGCTCAGTTGCGATATTGAGAATCCCTGCATGCGTGGTTTTGAGACCACCGTAGCAGTTGCTTGTTCTTGTACAGGTTTTGCAGTCAACGGATTAGCCACTGCAGCCGGAGCAGGTCTGCCCGCAGGCTGATTAGCCACATTGCTTTTAACAGCAGCAGTTCCATTGGCACTTGAAGCAGCCGCCTGATTGGTAGCCGCAGTGCTTGCCGCTACTTCCGCACCGGCAGCACTCTTAAACAGTTGTTTTAGTATCCTCTTAGGGCTACGCCCGGAATAAGGTATGTCTTCAGTCGCCATCTGCGCAATCTCAATCAATGTGATTTCCACAAGAAGGCGCTTGTTCTGACTGGCTTTATAGTTTATATCGCAGTCAGTACATCTGCGTATTGCAGCATACAGGAACTGAGGTTTGCATTTCTTAGCCTGCTCACCAAACTTCTGCCGAACTGAGTCGCTGGCTTCAATCAAAGGCAATGTCTGAGGGTCGCGGCTCATCATCAAGTTACGCAGATGGCTGTTGAGTCCACCGATAAAATGACTTGCCTCAAATCCCTTGTTCAATATATCATTGAGTGTTGTCATCACCTTTGGTATATTTCCTTCAAGGAAATAGTCAACCAAGTGGAAATAATACTCATAGTCAAGGACATTCAGGTTCTTTATTGTCTGTTCGTATGTGATGTTGCCGTTGCAGAAAGCAGCCACCTGATCGAATATCGACAAGGCATCACGCATACCACCATCGGCCTTCTCAGCAATCACATTCAGAGCAGCAGGCTCAACCTGTATGCCCTCTTTCTCGGCAACGCCAGTCAAATGCCGAACGATGTCGTTCACATTCATTCGGTTGAAGTCATATATCTGACAACGGCTGAGTATTGTAGGCAGCAATTTATGTTTTTCGGTTGTAGCAAGGATGAACACCACATAATGAGGTGGTTCTTCCAGCGTCTTGAGAAAAGCATTGAAGGCAGCAGTTGACAGCATGTGAACCTCGTCGATGATAAACACCTTGTATTTACCCACTTGCGGTGGAATGCGTGTCTGTTCAATAAGTGCCTTCATTTCCTCAATACCATTATTGGAAGCGGCATCGAGTTCATGAATGTTCAGTGAACGCTGCTCGTTAAATGCTTTGCAAGATTCACATTCGCCACATGCCTCCCCATCTGGCCCTGGGTTCATGCAATTGATGGTTTTAGCGAAGATGCGGGCACATGTAGTCTTGCCGACGCCACGAGGACCGCAGAAAAGATAAGCATGTGCAAGATGCCCACTTTTAACCGAGTTTTTAAGAGTATCTGTCAACGCACTTTGACCCACAACGGTGTCAAATGTCATTGGACGGTACTTTCTCGCTGATACGATATAATTATCCATATAAATAATATAAGGAGTTATTTCTTGTTCCGATTTATATCTTAATTCAACTTTCGCAAGTTCTTGCTCAGTTGACGAATCACCCTTGCGGGCTACTTATCACTGCGTTACTTATCGCTTCGCTACTTATCGGTTCTTCGCACACTCAGAACCTACGGGTATCTTTGTAGATATTGAGCTTCGCGAAATATCGATTCGTAGGGGAGGGAACTCCTTTGTCGGCATAAACGCTTTGAAGGAACTCCTTTGTCGGCATAAACACCGAGTCGTCGCAAACCTCATGACATTCAGTCATTCGGTC